>JAAVZY010000125.1 GCA_022791945.1 Oscillospiraceae bacterium
ATGAAATCCCTGCGGGTAGTTTCTGTTGAAGGGAAGCGTAAGCCGATCTACACAACGACAACAGCTTTTCAGAGAGAGATTATTGAACTCTTTGGGCTAAACATCGGCTGACATATGTATAATTGATACGGGATTTTAGGTGTACAGACTTCCGGCTTTCTGCCACGCAGGCAAGTCTGATTCACGCAGTACGCTTTTTTCGTAAAGAAAAAAGCTCCACCCTGCGTGTAGGGGACTTTCCTGCGCCGCACCTGGCTTCCTGCGCAGAACACGCTCGAAACTCCCTGCGTCGTAGTCTCTGCGCCGCACGTGGGAATGAATTTTTTCTTTACGAAAAAATGGGTAGGCGGGCGATCGACCCTGCGGGGAGTATCAGCAAAGCAGGGAGTAAAAAGTCTGTACAGACTTGACCCCCACCCCCTCTAAGCCCTTAAAAAGACGGGAATCCAAGGGGACGAGTCCCCTTGGCGAGAGCGCGAGAGCAGAGCTCTCGCGGCCTTCCCCGTTCTTGACAGAAGCCGGAGGAGCCTGTATCATAAGCTTATTATGCAAGGAGGGGTATCTGTGGAGCAAGTGAAGGTTTTCGCGCCTGCAAAGGTGAACTTATCCTTGGACATTGTGGGGATCCGGCGGGACGGATATCACTTAATGCAGATGGTGATGCAGACAGTGGGTCTTTTCGACGTGGTTTACGCAGAGCCGCGCCGGGAGGGGATCACCCTGGACTGCGGCATTTCACGCCTGCCGACGGATAATCGAAATCTGGCCGTGCAGGCGGCGGCGGCCTTCTTCCGCCACACCGGACGCACCGGCGGCGCGGCCCTCCGTCTGGTGAAGCAGATCCCCTCCGGCGCGGGAATGGGCGGGGGAAGCGCCGACGCTGCCGCAGTCCTTGCCGCCCTGGACAAGCTCTACAATACCCGGCTCCCCAGGGAGGAGCTGTGCGCCCTGGGAGAGACCGTCGGCGCCGACGTCCCCTTCTGCTTCCATGGCGGCACCGCTTTGGTGGAGGGGATCGGCGAGCGGATCACCCCTCTCCGGGCATTGCCCCGGTGCTGGATCACGGTGGTCAAGCCTGGAATCTCCGTCAACACCCGCACCGCCTTCGCTGCCTTTGACCAGGGGGAGGTCAGCCGCCGGCCGGACACCCCCGCGCTGCTTGCAGCCCTGGAGAGCCGGAGCCTGCCCGCCCTGGCCCGGGAGATGGTGAACGTGTTCGAGGAAACCGCCGCCCTTCCGGAGCTGCGGCAGATCAAGCAGGAGCTGCTCCGGCTGGGCGCGCTGGGGGCTGTCATGACCGGGAGCGGCTCGGCGGTGTTTGGGCTGTTTGCGGACCGCCGCCAGGCCGCTCTGGCCCGGAGACGCCTGGAAGGTAACCGGCGGCAGTCCTTCCTTTGCGAGCCTGTTTCCCACGGGCCGCTGATCCAGGCAGAACGGATTTCGATGGAAAAAACTGTATAAAACCGCCCGATTCCGTCCATGATTTCAGTATGAAGATTGAAATCAGGAGGAATCGTCCATGAAACAACCTGTCCTGTCCCGTTCCCTGCGGCTGACGCTGGCCATGCTGCTGGGGCTTGCCGTGGCCCTGACCGCCGCGTCCTTCTCCGCCTTTGCCCAGGAGTGCCGGGGAATCCGCGAAAGCGTTCTGCGGCTGCACATTCTGGCGAATTCGGATTCTCAGGAGGATCAGGCGCTGAAGCTGGCTGTCCGGGATCGGATTCTGGAGCTGGACTCCGTCCTCTTTCAGGAGGCGTCCAATCTGCGGGAGGCGGAGGAAGCCGCCGCCCGAGAGCTGGAGCGCATCCGCAGCGCCGCCCAGGAGGAGCTCCGGCGGCAGGGGTGCGGCTATCCGGTCAGGGCAGAGCTGACCAACATGTATTTCACCACCCGTACCTATGACACCCTCACCCTTCCCGCCGGGCGGTATGACGCGGTGCGGATCACCATCGGCGAGGGGGCGGGCCGCAACTGGTGGTGCGTGCTGTACCCGCCTCTCTGTCTGCCGGCCTGCGGCGGGCAGGCGCTGTCGGAGGTACTGACGGAATCCCAGATAGAGATACTGGAGTCTGCGGAGGAATATGAATTCCGTTTCGCGGCCCTGGAGCTTTATCAGGCGCTGAAGGAGCGTCTGGAGAACGCCGCGGAGGAATAGCGGAACGGTCCCTCCGACACAAGGGAGCAGGCAAAGTCGGGAAAGCTGCCGGGCCGCTGTGTATAATGGAATCACAGCGAACGGAAAGGAGGCTGCTCCCAATGAGGGGATGGAACGAAGGAATCGCCGACGCGGTCGCATACATGGAGGATCATCTGACAGACGAGCTCAGCATCGGGCAGATTGCCAAAAGGGCAAATGTCTCGGGCTTCTACTTTCAGAGGATATTCAGCGCGCTGTGCGGCTTTACGGTAGGCGAGTATATTCGGAACCGCAGGCTGACGCTGGCGGCTCAGGAGCTTTGTTCGGCGCGTGCGCGAGTGCTGGATATTGCGCTGAAGTATGGCTATGAGTCTCCGGACAGCTTCACCCGGGCCTTCATCCGGTTTCATGGGGTCAGCCCTTCCGCAGCAAGGGAGCCGGGCGTCCGGCTGAACGCCTTTGCGCCGCTGAAAATCAAACTGACTTTGGAGGGCGGAACTATGTTGGAGTACAAAATCGTTGAGAAAGAGCAGTTCACCGTTGTAGGGGTATCCCGCAAGTTTCACGGGGGGAATTCCTATGAAGAGCTCCCCGCGTTCTGGAATGAGCACTGCAGCAACAGCGAGGAGATGAAGGCCGTCTGCGGGACCTACGGAATCTGCATCGATGCAGAAGACGACTCCTTCGACTACATCATTGCCGACAACTATCTTCCCTGGAAGGAGGTTCCGGAGGGCTGTGTCACCCGGGTAATCCCGGCGGGAACCTGGGCGGTGTTCCCTTGCCGCGGGGCGCTCCCCAAGGCGCTCCAGGACGTGCTTACGCGCATCTGGAGCGAGTGGCTCCCTTCCTGCCGCTCCTACAAGCTGGCCGGCAGCTACAACGTGGAAATGTACACCCCTCACCACGAGAACCCCGCCGACGACTACAGCGAAATCTGGATCCCTCTGGAGAAGCTGTAATTACAGCGGGAAGGCCGCGAGACGCTGTCTCGCGCTCTGCCAAGGGGGCCTGGCCCCCCTTGGATTCCCGTTATTTTAAGGGCTTTTTTAGGGGCGGAAGAGGTGGGGTCAAGTCTGTACAGACTTTCCTCTTTCTGTCACACAGGCAGTCTGATTCACGCAGTACGCTTTTTTCGTAAAGAAAAAAGCTCCCTCCTGCGTGCGGGGTGCTTCCTGCGCCGCACAATGGTTTCTGTGCAGACTGAGGTCGTGCTTCCGATCGGTATGTACAGATGGGGGTACGCTGTACGCCTGGGGGAATCCTTCCACCGCCGCCGCTCCTTCGGAGCAGCGGCGGTCCCCTCTCCCATACGTTCCTTCGGAACGTCCGGGGCATGGCAGGGATGCCGCCGTCAGGCGGTAGCCCTGACTGGAGGATTCCGTGGGTAGCACAGCGTTTCACCTCACATAGAAAGTCCCGAGCGTAACAGAACACGCTCGGGACTTTCTGCGTCGCAGTCTCTGCGCCGCCTATGGGGCCGAATTTTTTCTTTACGAAAAAATGGGTAGGCGGGGGAGCGTCCTTGCGGGAAGTGCCAGCGAGGCAAGGAGTAACAGGTCTGTACAGACTTGCCCCATACCCCAAAAGACGGGAATCCAAGGGGACGCGTCCCCTTGGCAGGTGCTCGAGGGCAGAGCCCTCGAGGTCTTCCCCGCCGCGAATACAAACCGATGCCTCTGGAAAAATAAAATTCAATGAAGGGGCATTGTCTCCATATGGCCTTCTACGCGCTCTTCCGGGATCTCTCCTGACTCATAAGGACAGCAGGAAATGGTCATGACTACTTGTAGAGGCTCCTCACTGCCAGCATAGAAATCCTCATAGCAAGGATGAACCTCATCTGTTGTTTCGGTAAAGCAATAGTAGCGTTTGGCGAATGCCCGCCCTGTAGCTTCATTCGTACGAAGCTCTGTCCAGGCTAAACGCTTATCACAGTATGAATGCTCCGATTTCGGCTCGTATTCCGGGATCGCAGGCATCTGCGATAAGAACTCTAACGTGCCCAAATCCGGATAAGCTGACTCTACCCGTTGGAAACTGCCGCATCCGCCAAAGAAAACCGCACAAACCAGCGATACACACATCAGAATGATTTGTTTCTTACAGACTTTACCTCGCATGTTCGCCGTCATATCCAAATTCGCATATATATATATTCAACACCTGCCCAATGATTATTTATATAATTATAGTATAACATAAATTTTTTATATGTCAACACAATTATAGGCGAAAAATACAAAAATAAATAATATTTTCATCATTAACCCCTTGAGCATTGTGTCCGGGGCCTGATATCTGACCTCTCTGTGCCGAAAATCCCAAAGAATGGGATTGTAAAGGGTCGCACCATGTCAAAGACCTCGAGAGCAGAGCTCTCGAGGTCTTTGACTGCTAAAGCGCAGAAACCACCTACAGCACCTTCGCCAGGAAGTCCTTCAGGCGCTCGTTCTGTGGGCTTGAGAAGAAGGTGTGGGGTTCGTTCTGTTCCAGGATCTGGCCGCCGTCCATGAACAGAACCCGGGTGGCCACCTCGCGGGCGAAGCCCATCTCGTGGGTGACCACAACCATGGTCATGCCGTCTGCGGCCAGCTCCTTCATCAGCTCCAGAACCTCTCCCACCATCTCCGGATCCAGGGCGGAGGTGGGCTCGTCGAACAGCATCACGTCCGGATTCATGGCCAGGGCCCGCACGATGGCGATCCGCTGCTTCTGTCCGCCGGAAAGCTGGCTGGGATACGCGTCCGCCCGATCTCCCAGCCCAATCCGCTCCAGCAGCCGCCGGGCGTTGGCCTCCGCCTCGGCCCTGCTCTGGAGCTTCAGGGTCACCGGGGCCATGGTGATATTGTCCAGCACCGTCCGGTGGGGGAACAGGTTGAAATGCTGGAACACCATCCCCATCTTCTGCCGGAGCTTGTCAATGTCCGTTTTCCGATCGGTGATGTTGATGCCCTCAAACCAGATTTCGCCGGAGCTGGGCGTCTCCAGCAGGTTCAGGCACCGCAGAAAGGTGGATTTTCCCGAGCCGGAGGGCCCGATCACCACCACCTTCTCCCCCTGGGCAATGGTTTCGTTGATCCCCTGGAGAACCGGCTTCCCGCCGAAATCCTTATACAGCTCCTTAACCTCGATCACTGCGCGCCAGCCTCCTTTCAAACACGCCGAACAGCTTGGTCAGCCCCAGCGTCATCAGCAGGTAGATGGCCGCCACGGTCAGCAGGGGGATCCAGGCGTTATAGGTGGCGTTGCGGATCATATCTCCGGCCTTGGTCAGCTCCGTAACCGCTATGTAGCCCGCAACAGAAGTCTCCTTGATCAGGGCGATGAACTCGCTGGTATAGGTGGGCAGAACCGCCTTGACCGCCTGGGGCAGCACAATCTTCCACATGGTCTGCCCCCTGCTCAGCCCCAGGGAGCGGCCCGCCTCGGTCTGGCCCCGGTCAACCCCCTGGATGCCCGCCCGGAAGATCTCGCAGACATAGGCCCCGGAGTTTACCCCAAAGCCGATGATGGCAATCAGCACCTTATTGGTAACCCCCACCGGCCCCAGAATGACGAAAGCAAAAATCATCAGCTGGGTGACCACCGGAATCCCCCGGATAACCGTTGTATAGACGTTGGCGATCCCCTTGAGAATACCAATGCCGGAGATCTTGCACAGCGCCAGCAGGCATCCCAGCACCGTGCCGATCACCACGGCGAACAGAGCAATCAGCAGGGTGGTCCCCAGCCCCTGCAGAATCACCTTCCAGCCCTCGGTGGAGATGAGGGTCTTGTAAATGGATTCCCATAAGCCGGACAGGAACCCGGCTCCCGGAACGATATGCACCATAAGCACACTCCTTGCTGCGGCAGTAAAAGAGCAGGCAGGACGCGCCTCTCTGGATCCCCTCCCGCCCGGCGAACCGGACGAAAGGGGGCGTTCAAAGAGACGCGTCCGCGGCGCGGCGGCAGAGCCCCCGCAGTCTGACCCTTATTTTCTCAGAATGATCACCTGCTTGGAGGAATAGTAGGCGTCAGTAAAGTCCACGTTTTCCAGCCGCTCGGGGGTAACGCTCATGCCGGCGGCGACAAAGTCCACCTGTCCGGCGCTCAGGGCGGAGATCAGCGCGTCAAACTCCATGTTCTCAATCACCAGCTTCTTGCCCTGGTCAGCGGCAATGGCCTGGGAAAGGGACACGTCAAAGCCTACGATCTCGGTGCCCTCCAGATACTCAAAGGGAGCGAAGGCGGCGTTGGTGCCCATGGTCAGAGTCTCGGACCCCTCGGTGGCCAGCGCCTCCGGAATGGTGATTTTTCCGTCGGCAGGCATATAGGCGGCGGTCAGCGCGTCATAGCTGCCGTCCTCCTTCATCTTGGCCAAGGTGGCGTTGATCTGATTGACCAGCTCGGTATTGCCCTTCTTGACGGCAATGGCGTACTCCTCCGGCTCCAGATCCAGATCTACAATGGTCAGGTCGCTGTTCTGGGCCACAATGGATTTGGCGGGCAGCTCGTCCAGAATAATGGCGTCCAGGCCGCCGTTCTTCAGATCCAGGGCCGCGTCCATGCCGGACTTGAAGCCGGAGACAGTGGCCTCCAGATTCTCCTTGGCGTAGGTTTCGCCGGTGGTGCCGGACTGAACGCCGATTTTCAGGCCGTTCAGATCCTCCACGGAGGAAACCTCAATCTTGGGCAGGCTCTTGCAGCCGGCCAGCAGGCCCGCCGCCATCAGGAGGGACAAGGCCCCTGTAAGCAGTTTTTTCATGATCCATCCATCCTTTCTTCCCGGGCCCTGTCTGAGCATTGCCGGACAGGGCCTGACTGACAGGCGGCGGGCAGACAGTGCCCGCGCCTTGATGCTGGTATACACTGTACCATACTGTATGCAGAAAATCAATAGAAAAAAGGCGGACTTATGTATATTTATTCGTTTTAAACCAAATTCAGCAGTTCAAATTGCATATTTATGCAGATTTCACAAGGCTCCGGCCGTTCTGCCCCCGGCGGGAGAAGGAGACGGGTACAGGTCAGGGCCTGCCGGCGCAGCCCGGACGCGTCCTCCCCGCCGTAGAGGGCGTCTCCTGCCAGAGGGTGGCCCAGGGAGGCCATATGCACCCGGATCTGATGGGTGCGCCCCGTCTCCAGCCGCAGGCGGAGCAGGCTGTACTGGCCGGAGCAGGCTAGGGTTTCGTAGTGGGTGACCGCCCGCTGCCCCTCCGGAAGGATGCCCCGCTTCATCCGGTGGGGCTCCAGCTGCCCGATGGGAGCGTCCACGGTTCCGGCGGGCGGCTCCAGCCTGCCTCTGACCACGGCGGTATACTCCTTTGGGAGCTTTCCCGCCAGCCGGGCGGCGGTGAGGGGATCCTTGGCAATGGCGATCAGCCCGTCCGTATCCCGATCCAGCCGGTAGATTGGCCGGAACCGGGCGGAAATCCCCCGTTCCTCCATATCCCGGAGGAACACCTGGGCCAGCGTGTCCCGCTGATGCTCCCGGCAGGGATGCACCGCCAGGAAGGGCGGCTTGTTGTAGACCAGCAGCTCCCCGTCCTCGTAGACAATGGGCACCCGCCGGGCGGCATCCGCCTCTGCCTCCGGATCGGCGGGAAGGGTAACGGCGATTTCGTCTCCGGCGGAGATCCGATCGATCATCCGCAGGGGGACTCCGTTTTGGAGAACGGCTCCGGGCTGCTGCTTCAGCCGCCGGATCAGCCGGACGGAGTAGCCCTGGGCTTTCATCAAATAGTCCTGCAGGCGCTTTCCGTCCCCGTCGGGAGGGATCCGGTAAAGGGGGCTCACGGCTTTTGCTCCTTCCGGCGGAGAGACTCCCGCTGTTCCGAGGGGAGGCCGCCCATCAGGGCCTTGTAGGTGCGGGTGAAGTAGGACATGTTATGGAAACCGCTCCGTTCGGCGCTTTCGCTGATATTGTATTCCCCGCTGGAGAGCAGGGCCCTGGCGTTCTGGCACCGGAGGAAATTGATGTAGCCCACCACGGTAAAGCCGGTGATTTCCTTAAAGGTGCGGCAGAAGTAGTATTTGGAGAACCCGGCGTGGCGGCAGATCTCGTCCACGGAGAGCTCCTGGACGCAGTTGGCGCGGATGTAGGCCACAGCGGATTTGACCATTTCCACCCGGTTGTCCCGGCGGGCGTTTTGGGGAGCGTCCTCCCCGGCGGCATAGCTGCGGCAGATCAGGGCGGAAAGCGCGGCCACCTCTGCCAGCACGGCGGGCTTGTAGTAGGGCTGCCGTTCCTCCATCTCCCGGATGATGCACTGAAACCGGGTCTGAATCTCCGGGGCCGCGATCCGCTCCTGGAGCAGAAATTCCCCCAGGGGAAGATCCAGCCCCTGTGTCAGAGCCTTCCCGACAATCAGGCAGTAGTAGCGGCAGAGGCCCTCGGCAAGGACCATGTGAAGATGGTTTGCGTTGACGACCGCCAGCTCGCCTTCTTTCAGGGGAATCCGGCTGGCGTTGGAGAGGACGCAGCCTTCTCCCTGAATGCAGAAAAGGAGCTCCACATCCTCATGCCAGTGAAGGGCCTCGCCGCTCTGGGCAGGCCCCTGAAGGGTATCCAGGTGGAAAATGATCGGGAATCGCGGATCCATGTCCCGATGTGCTTCAAAAATGCTCGGCTGCATATACGTGACTGGCGCTCTCCTTTCCCTGAGCCTGTTGCGGATTGGCAGGATCTGATCGGCTCCGTCGGGGCTTCACACTCGTCCACCAGTATATCACAAACCTTTCAGCTTTTCCATAGGCGCAGTCCCCGATCGCTGCGGGAAGGCCGCGAGACGCCGTCTCGCGCTCTGCGGTGCGTTGTGAAACAACGCACCGCGGAGACTCGAGGCAGAGCCTCAAGGTCTTGCCCTTCGACGCACGCAGAGAGCCCAACAGACTGGACTTATTTCTTGCTTTTTGGCGGGGAGGGTGTTATAATGAAAGCCCATATTCCGCACAAAGGAGCGGCTCTTCCTCGGAAAGCTAATCCACTGCCATTACGAAAAACGGGAGGGATCTGCGGGAGCGGTCTGGAACTGGACGCTATTTTTCAGCGTTTTCCGGAGCTGGAGGTCACAGGCATCGATCTCTCGGCGGAGATGCTGGCCCGGCTGGCTCAAAAGCACGGCGAGAAGTCCCTGCGCCTCATCCAGGGCGACTATTTCCAGCAGGAGCTGGGAACGGGCTACGACGCTGTCATCTCGTTCGAAACGCTTCATCATTTCACAGCCGCGCGCAAGCGCGGACTGTTTGCCCGCATCCGGGAGAGTCTGCGCCCCGGGGGGATCTATCTGGAATGTGATTATATGGCGGCCAGCCCGGCCATAGAGGACTTGGTATTTGCCGAGTGCAGGCGGCGCAGGGAACGGGACGGTATTCCCCCGGAACAGTTTGTGCATTTTGACACGCCTTTGACCCTGGAGCATGAGCTTCAGACGCTGAGAGACGGGGGCTTTTCCACCGCGGAGCTGGTCGGCTTTCTCCCCCAGGATCAGCACACCGCCATGCTTCGCGCTGTACGGCAGAACCCTGTCGATCACAAGCTTGGAAGGACTGCGGAATGAAAAAGACCGCTGCCGCTCTGCCCTGCATTCCTCACTTTTGAATACAGCACGCCCTCTCCTGGCGCTCCCTGATTTTATCACTTGCCTTTTGGCGGAAGAGGCCGTATAATAGAAGCTGTATACTCCGGGTGGAAAAGTTAGTCCCGCACCCGGGGAGTTTGTCCGTAAAAGGATTACATTGCTTTTGAAACAGGGGAGGCAGTCATGTCCGCAACGATTCTGCTTGTAGACAGCGACACCATCAGTCTGATGGTGTGCAAAGCCGTTCTGAGCTCTCATTATACGATTATAACCGCCAATTCCGGCGTTCAGGCACTGGGCTGTCTCCGGGGCCAAGCACTCCCGGATCTGATCCTGCTGGGCCTGGATATGCCGGGAATGGACGGAATCTCCCTCCTGGACGCCCTCAAATCCCAGGAGCGGACCAAAGACATTCCGGTGGTGCTCTGCTCCGCGGTAAATGATCTGAACGCTATGGCAGAAGCATTTCAAAAGGGAGCTGTGGAGTTCCTGCAAAAGCCGGCAATACCGCTTCTGCTTCAGCAAAAGGTTTCCCTGCTGCTGGAGCTGGTTTCCCTGCGCCGGGAAAACGCCCGGCTGAAATCCCTGTCCGCTCAGACATAACGGAGGTGCTTTGATGATAGAGATTGTGACCAATCCCCAGCTGCTGGCTGCCCGTACCCAGGCCGCGGCGGAAGCGCCCGCAGCTTCCGGGAACAAATTTGCCCAGCTGCTGCAAAAGGCGGAGGCTCCCAGCCGGGAGCTGAGCGGTATTTTTGCCAAGGCGGCGGAAACCTACCAAATACCGGAGCAGCTGCTGAGAGCGATTGCTTATCACGAATCCCGCTACCAGCCGGAGGTGGTATCCAGCGCGGGAGCCATGGGCGTGATGCAGCTGATGCCCGCAACGGCCCATGACATGGGGGTCAGCAATCCTTTTGATCCGGAGCAGAACATCATGGGCGGCGCCAAGCTGCTGGGCCGGCTGTTCGAGAAGTATGACGGGGATCTGAAGCTGACCCTTGCCGCTTACGGGGCGGGCAGCGGCAGCGTGGCCAAATACGGAGGCGTGCCGCCCTTCGAGGAAACGCAGAATTTCGTCCGGGACATCATGGCCGCGGTGGGGGATATCTCTCAGGAGCACGCCCCTGTCCAGCACCCCTCGGCAACCTATACAGGCATGATGGACTGCCTCCTTTCTTTCCAGGATTTCACAGAGGCTGATTACCGTCTGCTTCTTGCCTACCTTCTCCGCCAGCAGACCGACTCCGCAGACGCTTGGCTCCGGCTGTAGGATCTGCCGGAATAAAATCCCCTTAACCAGAGTTCCGAAACAGGTTCCGAAAGCCTGTTTCGGAGCTTTTCGTATGGGAAGGGCAAGGCCGCGAGACGCTGTCTCGCGGCCTTGCCCTTCCCGACCCGCTCCGCAGAGGTAGACAACGGTACTGCATTCTGGTAAAATACAGGTACCAAGCAAGAGGGGAGATAGCGATATGACTGCACTGATTACAGGAGCCAGCTCCGGGATTGGGCGGGACATGGCACGGGCGCTGGCAGGACGGGGGATCGACCTGATCCTGACCGCCCGGCGGACAGAGCGTCTGGAGGAGCTCCGCCGGGAGCTGGAGCAGACTTACTCCATCCGGGGAGAGGTGATCGGCTGCGATCTCTCACAGGCGGAGAACTGTCTTGCCCTGCACCGGCAGGTGCAGGGCAAAGCGGACATCCTGATCAACAACGCGGGCTTTGGGCTCTGCGGCAGCTTTGCCGAAACGGAGCTTCCGGAGGAGATGCGCCTGATCGATACCAATATTCGGGCGCTCCATATCCTGACCAAGCTGTTTGTCCAGGACTTCCGCCGGCAGGGCAGAGGCTGGCTGCTGAATGTGGCATCCTCCGCCGCTTTCCTGCCGGGGCCGAAAATGGCCGCCTATTACGCATCCAAAAGCTACGTCCTCCGGCTGACAGAAGCCCTCTTTGAGGAGCTCCGCCGGGAGGGAAGCCCGGTGTCTGTCAGCGTCCTCTGCCCCGGGCCGGTGCGGACGGAGTTCAGCCAGGTGGCGGACGTGCGGTTCCTCCTGGGCGGCATGGACAGCCAGAAGGTGGCGGACTACGCCATCCGTCAGATGTTCCGGCGGAAGCTGGTGATCCTGCCGGGCGCCGCCATGAAGGCCGCCCGGTTCCTGGAACGCTTCGTGGACGAAAAGACCCTCCTCCGCTGCTCCTGGCATATGCAGCAGAGGCGGTGAGCATATCGCCCTTGCCGCTGGCGGCGCATCGGGAAGGGATTCCCCTTGGATTCCCATTATTTGAAAGGGCTTTTTTAAGGGCGGAAAAAGGGGTTATGGGTTCCAAGGGGATTTAATCCCCTTGGCGAGTGCTCGAGAGCAGAGCTCTCGAGGTCTTGACCCTTGGCGAGAGCGCCGGAAAGGAGCATCCCTGTGACTACACCGCTGGCAGATTTTCTCAAGGCCTACGCCGGGGCCCCCTGGGCCCGGCTGCATATGCCCGGGCACAAGGGCCGCCTGAGGGGCCCCCTGGCCCAGGCCGCCCCCTTTGACATCACCGAGATCGAAGGGGCGGATTCCCTCTTCGAGGCAGAGGGCGTCCTCCGGGAATCGGAGGAAAACGCCGCCGCTCTCTACGGCAGCGGGCTGACCTGCTACAGCGCGGGGGGCTCCACCCTCTGCATCCAGACCATGGTCGCCCTCACCTGCGGGCCCGGGGATCGGATCCTGGCGGGCCGGAACGCCCACCATTCCTTCCTGAACGCCTGCGCCCTGCTGGATGTGCTCCCCGAGTGGATCCTGCCCAGGTATAACGACAGCTTCGGGGTCAGCGGGGAGCTGACCCCAGAAGCCGTGGCGGACGCCCTCCAACGCTGGCCGGACGCCAAGGCAGTCTATGTCACCTCCCCGGACTATCTGGGCTGCGTCAGCGATATCCGCGCCATCGGGGAGCTCTGCCGCCGGGCGGGAAAGCCCCTGCTGGTGGACAACGCCCACGGGGCACATCTTCGCTTTACCCGGGAGGATCGGCACCCACTCACCCTGGGCGCCTCCCTCTGCTGTGATTCCGCCCATAAGACCCTGCCCGTCCTGACCGGAGGGGCATACCTCCACGTAAGCCGGGACTTTCCCCTGGAGCGGGAGCTGGTGAAAAGCCGGATGGGGCTCTTCGGCTCCACCAGCCCCTCCTATCTGATCCTGCTTTCGCTGGATCTCTGCAACGCCTACCTGGCCGGGCAGGCCCGGTCGGATTTCTCCCGGCTGGAGGAGGCGGTTCAGATGCTCTGCGGGGAGCTGGGGCTGCGGCCCATCTCCCCCCGGTGGGATTTCAGCAAGCTCACCCTAGACGCCTGGGCGCGGGGAATGTCCGGGGAAGAGCTGGCAGGCTTTCTCCGGAGCCGGGGGATCGAATGCGAGTACGCCGCCCGGCGGCATACGGTGCTGATGCTCTCCCCAGGGAATCCCCCGGAAGACTGGGCCCGGCTCCGGGCAGCGCTGGAGGCGCTTCCCGCCGGGGAGCCGCTCCGGGAGGAGGCAGAGCCCTTCCGCCTGCCGGAACGGGTGCTGACGCCCCGGCGGGCGCTCTTTGCGCCTCAGGAACGGGTTCCGGTGGACGATGCCTTGGGCAGAATTGCGGGAGAAACCCGGATCAAATGTCCTCCCGGGGTGCCTGTGGTGGCGGCAGGAGAAAAGATTGGGAAAGACACACAAAAAATTTTGAAAATCAGTGGCATTCCAGCTATAAATGTGATAAAATAGAAGTGCGGAACATGGGGGCTTGCCTCCTGCGCAATATTTTGCGATGAGGGTCTGCCGGGGAGGAGCAAAATCCCGGCCCCAACGCCCTCCGGAAAGGAATGGACAGAAAGATGAAACTGATTTATGCGATTGTGAGCAATGACGACAGCTCGGCTGTGTCCTCCGCGCTGACAAAGGTTGGCTTTTTTGCCACGAAGCTTTCCTCTACCGGCGGGTTCCTGATGGCTGGCAACACCACGTTTATGATCTGTACCGATGACGACAAGGTAGACGAGGCGATCCAGATCATCTCTCAGAAGAGCAAGAAGCGCACCCAGATGGTGCCTTCTCCCGCAGCCTACGGCATGGGTGGCTATACCCCCTATCCGGTTGAGGTGACCATCGGCGGCGCCACCATTTTTGTGACCAACGTAGAGCGTTTCGAAAAGATCTAAGGACAAGACCTTGGGGGCGCTGCCCCCAAACCTCCGCCAAGGGGGCGCACCCCCTTGGATTCCCTTTGCCGATTGTAAGGAAGGGGTATGCTATGCATACCCCTTCCTTACAATCGGTAATGGGTTTCCAAAGGGGTGCGCCCCTTTGGCAGAGGTGCGGAGGCGGAGCCTCTGCGGCCTTGCCCTTGCAGGGAGGAGAGTCGACGGGTGATTTACGGGAATCAGGAGCTGTTTGCGGCGCTCGCGGCCTCAGCGGCCGGCGGGCGGCTTTGCCATGCCTATCTTTTCTGGGGTCCCCAGGGCGTGGGAAAGAAAACCTTTGCCCACCGCTTTGCTCAGATGATTCTCTGCCGGGGGGAACAGCCCCGGCCCTGCGGGGAATGCCCCTCCTGCCGCAAATTCGCTTCGGGCAACCATCCTGACTTTTCCGCCTATGACGGGCGGCAGGGGGCGAACGCCATCCACATTGACTGGATCCGCGCCCTCCGGGCGGACGTCTACGTCCGTCCCAACGACGGGGATCATAAGATCTGCCTGATTCCCCGGGCGGAGGATCTTTCTCCCGGAGCCGCCAACGCCCTGCTGAAGGTCCTGGAGGAGCCGCCCCCCTATGCCGTTTTCCTGCTGACCGCTGACAACCGGGATCGGGTTCCCCTGACGATCCGCTCCCGGTGTATTGTACAGGAGCTCTATCCCCTGGGGATGGAGGCCGCTGCCGCCGCCTTGGGCGAGCTCCTGCCCGATCGGGGCCCGGAGGAGCTCCGGACCGCCGCAGAGCTTTCCGGCGGCGTGCTGGGACAGGCTCTGGCCCTCCTGGGGAACGAGAGCTTCGGGGAGCTGTCGGAGCTGGCCCGGCAGGGCGGGGAGGCCCTGCTCCGCGGGGATGAGTACGGCCTGCTGGCAGTCTTTGCCCAGGTGGGCCAGAGCCGGGAACGGCTCCCGGTATTTTTTCAGCGGATGACCGCTTTGGTGCGGGGAGCGCTCCGGGTTCAGCTGGGCGTACAGACCCCGGGAGACAGTCTGCTTCAGCGGATGGCGGCGTCTCTGACGCCGGGACAGCTGGAGGCGCTGGCGGCGCTGGCGGAGGAGGGCCTGCGGGCTCTGGAAGGGAACGCAAACCCCGGCTTGCTGGGGAATTATCTGACCGCCCGGATGGCGGCAGCTACGACCAAGGGGGACAATGGATGGCAGAAGTAATCGGCGTACGTTTTAAAAACGTAGGCAAGATGTATTATTTTGATCCAGCGGGGCTTCGGTTCCGGACAGGGGATCGGGTGATTGTGGAGACTGCCCGCGGGACAGAGTGCGGCACGGTGGTAATGGCCAATCGGGAGGTAGCGGCAGAGGCGATTGTCTCTCCCCTGAAGCCTGTGCTCCGGCTGGCGACGCCCCAGGATCTCACTGCTGTGGATCGAAACCGTCAGCGGGAGAAGGAAGCCTTTTCCATCTGTCAGCGGAAGATCGAAAAGCATCAGCTGGACATGAAGCTGGTGGATGTGGAATACACCTTTGATAATAACAAGATTCTTTTTTATTTTACGGCGGACGGGCGGGTGGATTTCCGGGAGCTGGTGAAGGATCTGGCCTCGGTATTCCGCACCCGGATCGAGCTCCGGCAGATCGGCGTGCGGGACGAATCCAAGATGCTGGGGGGGCTGGGCATCTGCGGACGCCCCTTCTGCTGTTCCTCCTTTCTGGGGGATTTCCAGCCGGTGTCCATCAAGATGGCCAAGGAACAGGGGCTTTCCCTGAACCCCACCAAAATCAGCGGCACCTGCGGACGTCTGATGTGCTGTCTGAAGTACGAGTCAGAGGTATATGAGGAGCTGTTGAAGCAGACTCCCAAGACCGGCGCTGTGGTCAAGACCCCGGAGGGGCGGGGCGTGGTCATCGACGTGAATCTGCTGACCGGCAAGCTGACGGTGCGGCTGGACTCCAACCCGGAAGCCCCCCAGACCTTCAGCAAACAGGACGTGAACACCATCAAGGACGCCCAAATCAAAGTAGACCGCTCCGAGATCGCCGCCCTGAAGAATCTGGAAGGATAGCTCTCTGCGCGGCCGGGAAGGGCAAGGCCGCGAGAGCTCTGCTCTCGCGCTCTGCGGTGCGTCGTTTCACGACGCACCTAGGAATTCGGCTTCGCCGAATTCTGAGATGCGCCGCTGGCGGCGCATCGTGGACGCGTCCCTTTGGAATCCCATCTTTATTTAAGGGCTTTTTACGGGCGGAAAAAGGGGTGGGGTTGAGTCTGTACAGACTTTCTTCCCTCTGCCACGCAGAGGGTCTGATTCACGCAGTACGCTTTTTTCGTAAAGAAAAAAGCTCCCTCCTGTGTGCGGGGTACTTCCACCGCCGCCGCTCCTTCGGAACATCCGGGGCATGGCAGGGATGCCGTCGTCAGGCGGTAGCCCTGACTGGGAGATTCCGTACATGGCACAGCGTTGCTCCTTGCAGAAAGTCCCGAGCGTAACAGAACACGCTCGGGACTTTTTGCGTCGCAGCCCCTGCTCTGCACGCAGAGCTGAATTTTTTCTTTACGAAAAAATGGGTAGGCGGGCGATCAACCTTGCGGGGAGTGCCAGCGAGGCAGCGAGGCAGGAACCAAAATCCCGCCCCCCATACCCCAAAAAGACGGGAATCCAAGGGGACGAGTCCCCGATGCGTCTCGCGGCCTTACCCCGTCAGTCCTTCATGCCGCCTGGGGGCTCGTCCTGCAGGGAGGAGGACAGAAAGTGCCTGCGGTACTGCTCCGGTGTCATGCCGGTGTGCTTTTTGAACTGGCGGATGAAGGTGGCCACATTGTCGATCCCTACCAGCTTCGCCAGCTCGTACACCTTGATATTCCGCTCCTCCTTCAACAGCCGGATAGCCTTCTCCATACGGAGTGTGGAAATATACGAAAGAAAATTGATGCCCGTTTTCTTCTTGAACCAGCTGGACAGATAGGTGGGAGAAAGCTCAAACCGATCCGCCACCGAATCCAGGCTGAGCTCCTCTGACAAATGCTCCTTTAAATAAAGAAGAATGCGATCCTTCATGTCTGTCTGATCAGCCAGGGGGAGGGGGCTCATCTTTTTCAGGTAGCCCTCCAGCAGATGATAGATATAGGTGGTGTTATACAGGTTCTCTTCCACAAATTCCATCTGACAGGTTCCGTTCTGGGAAAGCATCGCCTGCCGGATCAGATTGATGCTGTGGATGTACAAATCCACAAAGCCCTGCAGGGTGATCTCCGGCTGATAGAACAGGCTGTGCAGCAGGGTCAGGAAGGGCTCGGTCAGGCCGCTGCTGATATACTCGTAGAGACTGTTCTGAAGGCTCATGCTGAGCTCATAATGGGCAGGGATAGCCGCCTCCCGGTCTGTCACCAGCTTCCGGTCAAAATCAATCCGGGACGCACGCAGATGATCCAGCGCCAGCCGGTACTCTGTATTCAGCCCCACCAGATCTGTGCAGTGCTCCCGGACGCCCGCATAGCCCCGCGCCCCCTCCTGGCTGGCAATCAGGGCCTCCAGCTCCTCCAGAAGCGCGTCTGTGGGATCCTTGGTGATGATGGCGGAGAGATACTTGTCGATGCTGATCAGCTGTATGCCGAATTTCTCCGAGAGCCCCCGCTCAATGGAAACCATGAGCTGAGGGGCCGGCTGCCCCTGATCCATTTGCAGGGCCAGCACCAGCACATGATAAAAATCGTATTTTTTCCGCAGGGGCTCCAGGTGTACCTCGTTCAGCTGACGCCCCCCATAAATGAGATAATGCAGGGCGATTTTCTCCGGGAGCGCGGCCTGGGGCGCTGTGTTCCGTTCGGAGAGGGTGTAGATCTCATAAAGGAGATCGTGGATCTTATTCTCAATAAAGGAGACTTCGTTCTCATTCTTCCCGCCGCCAAAGCTGGTTGTGAAATTTTTCAGGGGAAGATAGACCCTGAGATTCAAATAGAGAAACAGAAGCGAGGAAATCACCAGCACCGCCAGGGAAACGATGCAGACAACCCAAAAGTAATGGACCGGCATCATGAAAGGCTTGTTGTCGATCAGCAGGATGCCCTGATAGCCGCTCCGCTGGAGGCGCCGGCTGACACAGGCGTATTCCGTGCCGTCCAGGAAAATCTTCCCGGAGCGCCGGGCCTCCTGGAGCTGCTCCTCTGTCAGGGAGAGGTCGCCGCTCTCCATAAAGGGCATTCCCTCCCGATCCAGAACATAGAAGAAGCAGTCTGGATCCATATTTTGGTTGATATAGGCAAACGCTGACAAATCGATTTCAACAGCAATATAGCCATAATCATTCAGCCCGCATACATACAGCGCGGTCTGTCCGCTCTTGTGAACCCCATCCCCCAGCTCCTGGTAACGATCCAAGGGCAGAATCCTTTGAAAGAAGGTTTCTGCGGAAAAGACGCTGCCATTGTGCAGAATGACCCGGTCCGCCTCGCTGGAGTAGGCGAACACATTCTGCGCATAGGGCAGGGAGTTCTTTATAATGGAAAGCTTGGTGGAGGCCTCCATTGCCTGATTCAGGAAAAAATTGTAGTCCATCCGGTTGGACAGGGACAGAATAAAAGCGGTGTCATTGACGCAGAGGGTCATCAGGGTATCCAGGCGGTGCATCTCGTTGGCAAAATTCATGTCGGCCGAGGCGAAGATCTCCGATGCCAGATTGATCCGCCCCTCCATGGTGCGTTTTCCATAAACACTTGAAATAATTCCAAATAAAGCCAAATGCACCGCTATCAAAGAAATGTTGATAATCACAATGCTAAAGACCATGCTCCTCTTGTTCCGCACGTTATCTCCTCCCCAATCGCCAGATACCCTTTTGACATTATAGCATAAATGGGTCCATTTGCGCCACAAAATTCAGTTATTTTGTGGCAATTCCTTCAGATTATATTGAATTTTTCGTGTGAATCTTAATTTTTGACTATGGCCTTAAGAAATGATTATTTCATTTTTCCTTAATAAATCCTATAC
>JAAVZY010000126.1 GCA_022791945.1 Oscillospiraceae bacterium
CCTTCCACCACCGCCGCCAGGCGGTAGCCCTGACTGTGGGATTCCGTGCGTCGTACACCCCCTCCCCTCAGGTGCTGCGCCGCCTGTAGGGATGAATTTTTTCTTTACGAAAAAATGGGTAGGCGAGCGATCGACCACGCAGGGAGTATCAGCGAGGCAGGGATTAACAAGTCTGTACAGACTTGAACCCCCACCCCCTTTACGCCCTTAAAAAAGACGGGAATCCAAGGGGACGCGTCCCCGCTGCGCCGCTAGCGGCGCAGCGCAGAGACGTGAGACAGCGTCTCGCGGCCTTGCCCGACCACGCGCACAGAGATTCTGACAGATTCAAATTCAAAGAAAGCGATGGTTGAAGCCATGAAAAAGGAAAAGCAGAAGCCCGCCTATGGGATGCTCTCCAACTGCGCCTTCATGATCCGCCGGGCCTGGCGGGACTGCAAAAGCGTGCTGGTGATTGCCGCGGCGATTGTATTCTGCGGCGTGTCCGCCAGCCTGCTGGAGCTGTTCGTGATCCCCGCTGTTTTGGAGGCCATGGAGCAGGGGATCAGCCCCGGAGCGCTGTTCCGGCTCATCCTCTGGTTCACCCTGGGGATGGTGCTGATCCGCGCTCTGCGGCGTTATCTGGATGCCAATACCCTCTTTGGGCGGGTGGAGGTGCGATCCGGACTGTGCAGCGATATGCATCAGGCCTTCTGCCGCACCTCCTATCCCCATATTGAGGATCCAGGCTATGTGAAGCAGCAGGAGAAAGGCAACGAGGCCACGGAGAATAACAGAAGCGCCGGAGAAGCAATATGGAATACCATGACAGAGCTGCTGACCAACCTGATCAGCTTTGGAGTGTATTTGCTGCTCCTGGCCCAGACCGGGCCATGGGTAGCCCTGCTGTGCATTGTGCTGGCTGCTGTCGGCTATCTCATCGGCGAGCACATCCGGGCCTGGCGCTACCGCCACCGGGAGGAGGAGAGCGCTCTTTGGAGAAAGCTGACATACAGCATGGAACGCAGCAAGGATATGAAGCTGGCAAAGGATATCCGGATCTTTGGCCTGGCCCCCTGGCTCTCTGAGATCTATGACAAATACAGCCGGCTGTGCTATGATTTCTGCGCGAAAAGCCAGCGGCGCATCCTCTGGGCGGATCTGCTGGACGTGGGGCTGGCCCTGCTCCGCAACGGAGCGGCCTACGGGCTGCTGATTGCCATGGCCCTCCGGGGGGACCTGTCTCCGGCGGCGTTTGTGCTGTATTTTACGGCAGTCAGCGGCTTTACCGGCTGGGTGACGGGCATTTTTTCCGGCCTGAGCACCCTTCACCGCCAGAGCCTGGATCTTTCGGCACTGCGGGAATATCTGGAGATACCGGAGCCCTTCCTGTTTGAGGAGGGAAAGCCGCTGCCCCTCCAGCCGGGACGCCAGTACGCCCTGGAGCTGCGGGACGTGTCTTACCGCTATCCGGGCGGGGAGAAGGACACCCTCTCCCACATTCATCTGACCCTTCACCCAGGGGAAAAGCTGGCGGTGGTGGGGAAAAACGGTGCGGGCAAAACCACCCTGATCAAGCTGCTCTGCGGGCTGCTGGATCCCACGGAGGGCCAGGTGCTCCTGAACGGGGAGGACATCCGTCCCTATAACCGCCGGGATTATTACAGGCATTTTGCCGCGGTGTTCCAGAGCTTTTCGGTGCTGGCGGGCACGGTGGCGGAAAATGTGGCCCAGGCTCCGGCAGAGGAGGTGGATCTGCCCAGGGTGTGGGACTGCCTGGAGCGGGCGGGAGTCGCGGAGAAGATCCGGGAGCTCCCCCAAGGGGCGGACACCCATCTGGGACGGGACGTGTACCTGGACGGCGTGGAGCTCTCCGGCGGGCAGATGCAGCGGCTGATGCTGGCGAGGGCCCTCTACAAGGACGCGCCGCTGATTGTTCTGGACGAGCCCACCGCAGCCCTGGATCCCCTGGCAGAAAGCGAAATGTATCAGAAATACAGCGAGCTTACGGGGGATCGCACCAGTGTTTACATCTCCCACCGGCTGGCCTCCACCCGGTTCTGCGATCGGATTGTGCTGATTGGGGACGGGGGGATCTCCGAGGAAGGCACACATGAGGAGCTGCTGGCTCTGAACGGGGAATACGCCCGGCTGTTCCGCATTCAAAGCAAATATTACCGGGAAGGAGCGATGGAGGATGCCTAAGATGCCCAAAGAGAAGAAGGAGAAAAAGGAGCGCCTGCCCCTCCGGACAGCCGCGGCCTATACCCTCCGGGGGTATGCCATCTGGTGGAAGGCAGATCCCCAGCTGCTGATCTCCAAGGCCGTCAGCAAGGTGGTGACCGCCCTGCTGCCCTACCTGCCCTTGTACTTCACCGCCCGGCTGGTCAACGCTATCGCCTGGGGGCTCCCCCCGGCGCAGGTGTGGCCCAGCCTGTGGGCCCTGTTGATTTCCACCGCGGCGGCGGGCATTCTGCGGGCCGCTGCTGCCTGCTGGAGCGAAACCCTCAATGGGCATTTGTGGGGAGACTGGAACCAGATCTTCTTTGAAAAGCTGCTGACAATGGATTTCTGTGATGTGGATAATCCCAAAACGCAGGATCTGTTTATCAAAATCCAGCAAAACAGTAATTGGGCCAGCTGGGGACTGCTGCGGATTCTCAACGGCTTTGAGAATCTGATCGGGGCGCTTTTTGGCATTCTGGGCGCGGTGGCCCTCTCTGTCAGCCTGTTCACCCTGCCGGTCCCCTCGGGAAGCGCCCTGGCCTGGCTGAACCATCCGCTCTGCCTGCTGGGGATGCTGGGGCTGATGCTCCTGTCCGTATACGCCGCCTCGGCCCTCGCCAACAAGGGCAGCTCCTTTTGGGCCGCAACGGACGGCGCTATGGGCAACCGGCTGTTCTTTTTTACCAACTGCATTGCCATTTGTGAGCATCAGAGAGGCACGGACATCCGTATTTACGCCCAGGATCGATATTTGGCGGATATGAGCCGGAAGGCGCTGAAGAGCACGGATTCCTTCGGGCCCAGATCCGGCATTGGCAGAGCGGCCCGGGGGCCCATGGGACTGTGCATGGCGTCCTCGGGAGCGGTGTCTCAGGCGTTCACCGGGGTGATCTACCTGTTCGCGGGGCTGAAGGCTCTGGGCGGGGCCTTCGGGATCGGCTCGGTGACCCAGTATGTGGGGGCGCTGGCCGGGCTGGCCCAGGGGCTGTCCGGCCTGCTGGAGGCCCTGGGGGAGCTGCGGACCAACGGGGAATTCCTCAAGCCAGTGTACGAATTCCTGGACACCCCCAACCGGATGTACCAGGGGAGCCTGACCACGGAAAAGCGCTCCGACCGGAGATATGAGATTGAATTCCGGGACGTGTCCTTCAAATATCCGGGCACGGACACCTGGGCGCTGCGGAACGTGTCCCTCCGGTTCCGGGCGGGGGAGCGGCTGGCGGTAGTGGGAGAAAATGGATCCGGCAAGACCACCTTCATCAAGCTGCTCTGCCGGCTGTACGATCCGGACGAGGGAGAAATCCTGCTGAACGGGATCGACATCCGGAAGTACCGGTACGACGAGTATCTGGCCCTGTTCTCGGTGGTGTTCCAGGATTTCCAGCTGCTGTCCCAGGGGCTGGGGCAGAACGTGGCCGCCGCGGAGGAATACGACCGGGCCCGGGCGGAGGACTGCCTGATGCGCGCGGGCTTCGGGGAGCGTCTGAGCGCCCTGCCCAAGGGCCTGGACACCTGCCTGTACCGGGAGTTTGAGGAGGACGGGGTGGAGATTTCCGGCGGCGAAGCTCAGAAGATCGCGCTGGCCCGGGTGCTGTACCAGGACGCGCCCTTTATTGTCCTGGATGAGCCCACGGCGGCATTGGATCCGGAGGCGGAGGCCGAGATCTATACCCGGTTCAACGATATTATTGAGAATAAAACAGCCGTGTACATCAGCCACCGACTGTCCTCCTGCCGCTTCTGCGATGAAATCGCGGTGTTCGACCATGGACGGGTCGTCCAGCAGGGCAGCCACGACGCCCTGGTGTGCGCTGAGGGAAAGTACCGCTCCCTCTGGGAAGCCCAGGCCCAGTACTACACGCATCAGGAGTGAGCGCGCCCAAAGGTCAAGACCTCGAGAGGCGCCGCCCTCGAGCTCCTGCCAAGGGGGCCTGGCCCCCCTTGGATTCCCATCTTTTTTAAGAGCGGGAAAAGGGGTGGGTTAAGTCTGTACAGACTTCTAAGCGTCTGCCACGCAGATGGTCTGATTCCCCCCAGGACGCTTTTTTCGTAAAGAAAAAAGCTCCCTTGTGCTGGCTGGGAGCAGTTCCACGCGGCTGGCTTTCTGCTTGGGGAGCGGTTCCGGGTGAGAAGCATCCTGCCTGCTTTTTTCCGGCAGGGGCTTGAAATCTGGCGGTAAAAATGCTACTATTAACTTGTTCATCTGGAACACTATCATAAAGGAGGCCGTTTTCATGGCATATAAGATCAGCACCGAGTGCATCAGCTGCGGCGCCTGCGAAGCAGAGTGCCCCGTGCAGGCTATTTCTGCCGGCGATGGCAAATACGAGATTGATGCTGCTACCTGCATCAGCTGCGGCGCTTGCGCCGGCGTTTGCCCCGTTTCCGCTCCCGCTGAGGAATAAGCCCCCCCTCACCAAGCAAAAGAAAAAACATGGCCGCGCCTGGTGCGGCCATGTTTTTTCTTTGGAAGCTCAGGCAGAAAGTTTCCCCCCGCGCGGTGCAAGGAAAGATTCTGCACAGCCAAGCTTTTTTCTTTACGAAAAAAGCGTACTGCGTGAATCAGACTGCCTGCGTGGCAGGAGTCAGGAAGTCTGTACAGACTTGACCCCCACCCCTTTCCGCCCTTAAAAGCCCTTAAAAAAGATGGGAATCCAAGGGGGGCCAGGCCCCCTTGGCAGGAGCTCGAGGGCAGAGCCCTCGAGGTCTTCCCCTTCGTCAAACAGACTGCCCGCTGTACCACTGAGCCTGGGCGGCCCAAAGGCGGCTGTAGATTTCGTTTGTTCCCAGCAGCGCCTCGTGGCTGCCGCAGCCTACAAGCTGTCCCTTGTCCAGCACCAGAATCTTGTCCGCAAAGCGGGTGGTGTTCAGGCGGTGGGTTACCATGAGCTTGAGCTTCCCCTGATCCAGCTGCACCAGGCTGTTCAGAATGGAATCCTCCACCAGGGGATCGATCGCGGCGGTGGGCTCATCCAAAGCAATGATCCCATGGGGCCGGTAGAGCCCCCGGGCAATGGCCAGCTTCTGCCAGTTTCCGCCGGAAAGCTCCTCTCCCCCAAACTCCCGCCCAAGCATGGTGTCCGGCGCAAGCGTTCCGCCCCGGAATCCAACCTCCTTCAGCAGCGCCTCCGCCCGCTCCCAGTCCATGGGCGCGGCCGTGTATCCCATGGCCACATTTTCCTTCAGCGTCAGGCAGTATTTGGGGAAATCCTGGAATACCGCCGAGCTGCACGGGGTCACATCCTCCTCCCGGAGGCCGGCAATGTCCACTCCGCCATAGGTCACCCTGCCCCTGTCGGGACGGTACAGCCCCAGCAGAACCTTGACCAGCGTCGTTTTGCCCGCGCCGTTCTCGCCGACGATGGCCACCGTCTCCCCCGGCGCGACGGAGAAAGAGACGTCCTTCAGCACCTGGCCCCCTTCCGGATAGGAGAAGCAGACCCCCTCCAGCCGGACGCCCTCCTCCACCGGAGGACGCGGCCCGGTCTTGCCGTCCCGCTCACGATGGGCCAGCACCCGATAATAGTAGGTACCCTTCTGGCCGCAGTCCATCAGGCTGAACAGCAGCAGATTGCATACCCGGCCGAAATTCATTTTCAGCGTGGCAGCGGCGCTGAGTGCCGCGCCGAACTCTCCGATGGAGATCCGATCCGTTAGGCTCAGCCAGATAATCAGCCCGTAGGTCAGCACCATGGTCAGCAGATGAACGCACTGGATCAGCAGGTTCGTGAAGGTGTTCTTTTGCACCAGCGTCCTGTTTTCCTGATTGTACCGGCTGCGCTCCCCCTCCCATTTGTTCAGGAAGAAGGCTCCGCTGCCCAAGGTGCGGATTTCCTTCAGGGAAGCAGGAGCGCTCAGCAGCTCCGCAAAATACTGCTTCCGACGGGAGATGGGGGCGGTTTTGTCCAGCAGAGCAACCTGCCGGCGGGAGTTGACGATCCGGGCAAAGATATCCGGCAGGATTGACAAAAGAGACAGAAGGATCAGAGATGGGTGGAAGGTGAACAGAACCCCTGAAACGGACAGAAACTGGAACAGATAGAGCAGGATCTCCGAGGAGAACATCATAGTCATAAACCGCAGATCCCTGGAGGCGGAGGAGGCAAGCTCGATGTCCTTGTGGAGGGCGTTGGTTTCGTAATCCTCCAGGGGGATCCGGGCAGTTTTTTCGTTCATCCGGTTTTGCAGAAGAGTTTCAAACTCGCTGCCCACATAGTTCACGTTGGAGCGGAACTGGGGGTATACCACCACATAGAGCAGCTGCACGCAGACGAACACCACAAAGTACTGGAGAAGCTGACGGCTCTCCCCCATGCGGGCCGCGCTGTTGAAAATCAGGCTTTCCAGATAGATGCGCGCCGGGCTGATCAGGGCGGGCATCAGGGAAAGCAGAACCAGCAGCAGGTATCTGCTTGGCAGGCCGGTGATAAAGGATGCGTAGGTGATCCGGAAAATCCGGAAGACGCCGGGGCCACTGTTGTTACGCTGTTTCATCCGCTTCACCCTCCCAGCTTTCGCTGTACCATTTTTTCTGGCTTTCATACATCCGGGCATAGAGGCCTGCCGCCTCCATCAGGGAAGCGTGCTCTCCCCGCTCCGCAATCCGGCCCTGATCCAGCACCAGGATTTCGTCCGCCATCCGGGTGGAGGCCAGCCGGTGGGTGATGAACAGGGTGGTTTTATGGGCGGAAAGCTCCCCGAACTGGGTATAGATCTCACTCTCCGAGATGGGATCCAGGGCCGAGGTGGGCTCGTCCAGGAGCAGCAGCTCCCCGCCCTGGTAGAGGGCCCGGGCAAAAGCTATCCGCTGCCATTCCCCGCCGGAAAGGTTCCGCCCGCCCTCATAAATCTCCCCCAAAAGGGTGTCAGTTCCTACCTTGTCTGTGATGGCGTCCGCCCGGGCCAGGCGCAGGGTTTCGGCCAGGCGCGCTGGATCACCGGGTTCCCCCAGGGTGATGTTGTCCCGGAGGGAGACATAGTATCTGGAGAAGTCCTGGAACACCGCGGAATACAGTCCCCGGAGGGACTGCCGGGAATAGCGTTGGAGCTTCTGCCCGTTGAGCAGGATTTCCCCCTGGGATGGGTCATACAGCCGGAGGAGCAGCTTGACAATGGTGCTTTTCCCGGAGCCGTTGGCGCCGACCAGAGCATAGTGCTTTCCAGCCTCCAGCCGGAAGCTGACGTTTTGAAGCACGTCGGGGCCTTCCTCTTTGTAGCGGAAGCTCACGTTCCGAAACTCAATGGAGCGGAGGGAGACGGGGGCGTGCGCCTCCGTCTCCGCCGCTTCCCCGGACTGCTCCGGCAGCTCCATCAGCAGGCGGCGATCCTTCCAGTAGCCCCGGAGCTCCAAAAGCCGATCGAGGTTTGAGAGTACCCGGGTCTGAGCGGTCAGGTTCAGATTCAGCGCCGCGTGGGAGGCGGCGATAAACACGCCAATGGAGAGGGTTTGATCCCATACGGAGGGGAGCATCAGAGCCATCATGACGATGGCACAGAGATAACCGGCAGTGTCGATCAGGCTGAAGGCCACGGCAAATTTCCGGTCAAACCGGCGCTGGGCCTTTCGCTGGCCCAGCAGGTAATCGGAGCGCAGCCGACCTACGTAATCGGTAAAGCCGAAGAGCTTTTTCTCATGGGCAAAGCTTCTGCCGTTGACCACCTTGTCCAGGTACATCACCCGGCGCTCTGTTTCGCTGAATTGACGGTTGATATGATAGAAGCCCTTGGCGGAGCGGTTGGAGAAAAACAGCAGAAGGATAAACAGTCCCAGGAACGCCAGCCCGCTGATCCAGGAGGCGCTGAAAACGAAGAGGAAGAAGCCGATAACGCTGATGGCGGCTCCCAGAAGCTCGCAGCAGCTTCGGACCACTGCCTGTGCGGCCTGCTCGTTTTGTTTGGCCACCCGGGAAAGGAGATCCGCAGTATCCGGCTCCTCCAGGAAGCGGTATTCGATCCGCTGAAGCTTTTCAAGGCTGCTGCGGGAAAGGAGTCCTTCCCCTGCGGCCCGGAGCTTTTCGTAAAGCAGCTCCGAGCCGCAGGGCAGCAGATAGGTAATCCCATAGCAGCCCAGCAGGATCAGCGCAGGCTGAAGCAGACGCAGATCCCATCCGCTCCCGGAGAGCGCACCCTGAAGGGCATCGATCAGCTCCCGCTCATACTGCACGATCACCGGCGTCAGCAGGCCGGTGATCAGGGTGATGAGGATGAGCAGGCTCAGCGCGGCCCGCTGTTCCTTCCACAGTCGTTTCAGATACCAGCTCATTTCCATTCCTCCTATCGGATTGCAGGACGGGGAGCGCCTTTCAAGGGCCTGGCTTGTATAAACTTCTTGGGAATGTACTGGAATATCCAATAATTCCCCCCCAATGGTAATTATAGTAGGATGATTCCGCAAATGGAAGGGCGGTTCGAACTATATATGCGAAAATACAAGAAAATTGCATAAACAGGCAAGGCTCCCAGGGGGATCGGGGGAGAAGGCCGCGAGGTCTTCCCCTTCGACTGAACGGAGGCAAGAAAAGCAGGAAGGGAAACGTGGGTACGTTTCCCTTCCTGCTTTTCAGATCTCCCGCTGATGACGGAATTTTTCCCTGGTCGCAATTCCGCCCCGGATATGCCGCTCGCTTTTGTTCTGCTCCAGCACCTTCTTGACCTCCAGAAACAGCGCGTGGTTAATCCTGGCCAAACGATCGGTTACATCTTTATGTACCGTAGATTTGCTGACTCCAAAGAGCTTAGCGGTTTTGCGGACGGTGTCCCTGGTGTCTATAATATGCCTGGCGAGCAGAATGCTCCTATCTTCAACCGTTGCCATTCATATACCCCCATCGAGTTTCTGCCGGGAATCCGGCCTTGGTCAAGTATATGCGCCAGGAAACCCGGGCAGTACCGCAGAAGCCGCCGACAATTTTGTGAAAGGGGTTGCTTTTTGACGCGGCATTTTATATACTTGGCTTGGCACCTTCTCCCTTTGAAAAAAGGGAGCGCTCCCCACCAACAGAAAGGATGGTGTTGACAATGACCAATATTGAAAATTATCTTTCTCTGGCCCATCGGAAGGGCTTTGACAAAGTTCCGCTTGACTTTAATATGTGCGCGTCTCTGCAAAAGAAATTCGCGGATTACGTGGAACGCACCAGCCTGGAATACGCCTTCTCCCACGGGAACCTGCCGGATCTCACCCCAAAAACAGCCTCTGAGGAAACGCTCCGATCCTTTTACGATCACGGCTTTAAGCCCGGAACGGAGATCGACATCTACGGTGTTGCCCATGAGCCTGGCAGCGAGGCGGCTTTCCACATGACCCGGATGTACCACCCCATGGAACGCTTTGACAGCGTGGAGCAGATCCAGTCCTATCCCCTGCCTGACTATCAGGGGGCGGATGCTTCCGCCCAGCGCGCGGCGGCGGAGGAGCTCCACGGTCAGGACAAGATTGCCCTGGGCAATATGCAGTGTACCATCTGGGAGACTGCCTGGTATATGCGGGGAATGGAAAACCTGATGATGGATATGATGTCCGAGGACGAAATGGCAGAGGCCCTGCTGGATCGGGTGACAGAGGCTTCTGTCCTCCGGGCGGAAAGCTATGTCCGCAGCGGAGCGGACGCTCTTTTCCTGGGAGACGATATTGGGATGCAGCATTCCATTATGATGAGCGAGGAGCTCTACTGCACCTGGCTGAAGCCCCGGCTGAAAAAAGTAATCGACGCGGCCAGAGCCATCAACCCGGAGGTTGTGGTATTCTATCACTCCTGCGGCTTTGTGACCCCCTTTATTCCCCACCTGATTGAGGCGGGCGTGGATGTGCTGAATCCAGTCCAGCCGGAGTGCATGGACTTCGGGGAGATCCACGCCGCCTATGGGGATCGGCTTTCCTTCCACGGCACCATCGGCACCCAGAGCGTGATGCCCTTCGGAACGCCGGACGAGGTGCGCCGGAAGGTATTCGAAAACCTGGACATTGCCGGAGACAAAGGCGGCCTGTTCGCCGCCCCCACCCACCTGCTGGAACCCGAGGTTCCGGTGGAAAATGTCGCGGCCTATATCAAGGCCTGTCAGGACTACAAATAGACCGGAGGGAGACTATCCCGTAGTTTGGTGTAACCCCCTTGGCCCGACACAAAGCAAAGGACAGCCTCCCTCCAAGCAAAGAGAGGAAGCTGGCAAATGATCACCATAGAAGAAATTCCGGCAGAACGAATCAACGAGTTCTGGACCATCCATATCAAATACCTGGTGGAGGACCTCTCCATTGACGAAGAGGATCAGGCCTATTTTTCCGGGGAAGCGTACCGCGGCCATATCCACAAGCTGATGCTGCGGGATCCGGATAAGCTGCATATGATTTACTTCCGCCGGGAGGGCGTCCGGATTGGAGCGGCCCAGTACTGCACCTATCAAAGCGAGGACGGGAAGTGCTTCATCCTGGATTTCTGGGTCTTTCCGGAATACCGGGGAAACGGAACCGGCCATGCCTGCTTCCAGGCGCTGTCCGCCTATGCGGAAGCGGACGGGGCGGTCTACTACGCCCTGAACTGCAGCAAGGAGAATTCCCGCCGGTTCTGGCTCTCCAACGGCTTCGCCGACGACGGCACAGACGAGTACGGCGAAAAGCTGATGGTAAAAAGACACGCTGAAAGCCATTCTCTCTAGGTGTTTGGAAGGGAAAGACCTCGAGAGCGCTGCTCTCGAGCACTCGCCAAGGGGACGCGTCCCCTTGGATTCCCGTCTTTTTAAGGGCGTAAAGGGGGTGGGGTTCAAGTCTGTACAGACTTTTTACTCCCTGCCTCATTGGTACTTCCTGCGTGGTCGATCGCCCGCCTACCCATTTTTTCGTAAAGAAAAAATTCAGCTCCATAGGCGGCGCAGAGACTGCGACGCAGAAAGTTTCGAGCGGGTTCTGCGCAGGAAGCCTGGTGCGGTGCAGGAAGCATCCCGCACGCAGGAAGGAGCTTTTTTCTTTACGAAAAAAGCGTACTGCGGGAATCAGACTGCCTGCGTGGCAGAAGCTCGGAAGTCTGTACAGACTTACCCCCCCTTTTTTCCTCCCCTAAAAAAGCCCTTAAAAATTACGGGTTCCAAGGGGATTTAGATCCCCGATGCGCCGCCAGCGGCGCATCTTAGAATTCGGCGAAGCCGAATTCCTAGGTGCGTCGTAAAACGACGCACCGCAGAGACGCGAGGCAGAGCCTCGCGGCCTTGCCCCTCGACGCACGCAGGGATTTTGAACAGGCTCTCAGAGCAATTCTCAAAATGGGAAAGGATGATTGCAGATGAAACGGTCCATAGGGAAAGCGCTGGCGCTCCTGTGCGGGGCGGCGCTGGTGCTGGGAGGATGCAGCTCCCAGAAGGTGATGGAAAAGATCGTCACCGACAGCTGCGATGTGTATTATGAGGATTCCAGCGGAATGCTGGTGCCGGATACGGACTATCTGGATCTGCCGCAGTTTGGCGCGGTGCCGGAAAACTCTGTGTTTAACGTGGACTGGGTAACTGTGGAGGACGAATACTCCGCCGGAACCGCTGTCCTTGTGCAAACGGATCTGAGCGCCGATCCCCTGCTGCTCACCGCCTATCATATCTTTGAGGCGGACGCCTTCGAGCTCACACCCGCCACCCTGAAGGACTATCTCACCGGCGGCTATCTGATGGACGTCATGAGCATGGAGGAGGATCCTCCTTATATAGCGGCGATTGAGGAGGTCATCACGATTCCGGACGCAGAGGCGGTCTGGGACACGCAGAAGCCGGACAAGGATCTGGCGGCTTTCCGGCTGGACATTCCTCAGGGGCTGACCGCATATCCCCTGGCGTCGGAGCCCTGCAAGCCGGGAGATACCATTTATCTGGTGGCTTCCCTGTGGAAAACAGATTCCTATTATGACGACAATACGTATCCCTGCCTGGTGGCGGCGGACAACGGCACCCAGCTTACCTATATTCTCAGCGACGAGTTTGGCACCACCGGAGCCAGCGGCGGCCCCCTGCTCAACACCAAAGGGGAGCTGGTGGGCATCCATATTGCCTCCAACGGTTCCATCCGGGTTGGCCACTCTGCCCAAAGCATTTATGAGCAGCTGAAAAACGCTATGAAATAGGCGCTTCCAGGACGCGGCGTACAGACACGCCGCGCCCTGGTCTTTCCCCAGAGGGAAGGCGCGGCATCACGCTGAGAGCCTATTCAAAATTCCCCGGCGGCAAAGCAATAATAAGGAGGAGGAGTTCCTATGTACCCGGCACTTCCGCTGTCCCGGCAGACGAATACCAGAGATCTGGGCGGGATTCCCATTCCCGGCGGAGAAACCCGCCAGGGGCAGTTCCTTCGGAGCGGCAGGCTCTGGGGACTGACGCAGGCTGACTGCGCGCTTTTGTATGACTATGGCGTCCGGTGCGTGGTGGATCTCCGGAGTCCCTTTGAAACAAGCGGGAACCCCTCCGCCTTGGAGGGGTTCCCCGGTGTGAATTATTACAATATTCCACTGAACGATCAGGTTCATGGGGCGGAGGGGCACTTCCCCTCCAGCCTGGAATCGCTTTACCGCACCCTTCTGGGAGAGCAGGAGAGCATGGCCCGGATTTTCCAGGCGTTTTTGGAATTCCCGGAGGACTGCGTTCTGTTCAACTGCACCGCCGGAAAAGATCGCACGGGGCTGACCGCAATGCTCCTGCTGAAGCTGGCAGGCGTGTCGGATGAGGACGTCATCCTGGACTATGCCGCCACGGAGCAGTGGTCCATCCCCTGGGAGAAAGCCCAGCGCGAGCTCACAGCCCTCCTGGGGGCCTCTCCCCCGGAGTACATTTTCCGCGCCAAACCCGATACAATGAAAGCGACCCTTTCCCTGCTGGAAACGGAATACGGCGGCGCTGCGTCTTACCTTTCCTCCGCCGGCCTCTCCCCCGCCGACCTGTCCGCCCTGCGCCGAAAGCTCGGCGCTGCAGGGTGATCTCTGCGTGCTCGGAAGACCTCGAGGGCTCTGCCCTCGAGCACTCGCCAAGGGGACTCGTCCCCTTGGATTCCCGTCTTTTGGGGGAGGGGGTGGGGACGGGTGCTTGCGCCCGTCCCCCTGCCTCGCTGGTACTTTCCGCAGAGACGATCGCCCGCCTACCCATTTTTTCGTAAAGAAAAAATTCATCCCTACGTGCGGGTTAATCTCTGCGACGCATTCACTGTCTGCCAAAGGTCAAGGGCACACCTCGGCCAGGATGTACAGACCTGGGATTCCGGGGCTCCTCTGAATGGCTTCAGGTGTTCCGCATGATGACGCTTTCCACCAGGTTTGCGGCCTGCTCGCAGGCGTCGCAGCACCGCTCAAGGCGGGAGTAGGTCTGCGACCAGGAGAAAACCTGAATGGGATCCGTTTCCTGGCAGAACAGCCGGTGTACCGCCTCCTGATAGAGACGATCCCCTTCCTCCTCCAGCCGGTTGATCTCTACAATGGACTGATGGATGCTTACGGATTTCTTGTAGTTTTCAAATTCCTTCAGTGTGTTTTTCAGCGCCTTGGTGCAGTGAACCATGGTGGCCGAAAACGCTTCCACGTCCGGACGGATGGCGGTAATATTGAACATATAGAGCTTCAGCAGCACATCCTCAATGGAGTCTGTCACGTTGTCAATCGCTGCCGCCAGTCCCAGAATATCCGCCCGAGAGATAGGCGTCCCCGCGTCTGCGGCCAGCTTGGCTGTGAGTACATGCTTGCGCTCGTCGGCAGTGTGCTCAATCAGGTGCATTTCCTCCATAGCGGCGGGGAGCGCCGCGGGATCGTAGTCGATCAGGAGCTTGTGGAGATATTCCGACGCCTTGCAGCAGAAGCTTACAAGCTCTACAAACATTTCAAAATAGTTATTCTTACTCTTCTTTCCCATAAAACAGAAACCCTCCTTGTCAGAGCCTTGTCCTAATCATATCATAATCCGCTCTGAAGGGCAAGCGCCTTCCTCCTAACCGTCTGAATAGAAGTCCCCCGGCCTTTTGTGCTCGCCATTTTTATATAGTGGCGAAATATAGCCAACAGATGA
>JAAVZY010000127.1 GCA_022791945.1 Oscillospiraceae bacterium
ATATCCTGTTGCGAGATTTTCTTGCCCTTGCTTTTGCCCTTATGAGCAGCCAGGGCAAGGGTAAACTTGTGTGAAACTGAATAAAGGGATAAGTCGAACACACTGTGAAAAATCCTTTGTTTTTAAGGCTTTTGGAGGATTTTATAGAAAACCTACGGTGAGCGATAATCGCTCATAGAATCGTAGTATCCAAATTCCAGTTTGTCGAATTGATTATAGCATATAGTTTCCGTTATATCAATGTGTTTTTGTAGAAACTACCGAAGTTATATCCCAGCAACACTTTCCTTAAAAGGGACCCGGAAAATTGGGGGTTGACTTGATGGAAAAAAAGAGGTACAATGAAATTTGAACAGTCGTTCCAAGAATGGTGTTGTATATCAGGGTCACCTACAAAGAGATCTGAGATTCTAAGGAGAACAGTTTATGGGGGATATGGAAAGGCGATTTCAGCTTGCATCTGCCTACCGGCCGACCGGCGATCAGCCTGAGGCCATTGCCCGCCTGTCTGAAGGCGTCATCAAGGGGGATAAGGGACAGGTTCTGCTGGGCGTTACCGGTTCCGGCAAAACCTTCACCATGGCCAACATTATCGAGCAGACCCAGCGCCCAACACTGGTTCTGGCGCACAACAAAATCCTGGCCGCCCAACTGTGCAGCGAGTTTCGGGAATTCTTTCCCAACAACGCGGTAGAGTACTTCGTGTCCTACTACGACTACTACCAGCCGGAAGCCTATGTGCCCAGCACAGACACCTACATTGAAAAGGACAGCGCCATCAATGACGAGATTGACAAGCTCCGCCACAGCGCCACCTCCGCTCTGTCGGAGCGGAGGGATGTGATCATTGTCGCCTCTGTTTCCTGCATCTACTCTCTGGGCAGCCCCATTGATTATCGGACCATGGTGATCTCCCTCCGTCCGGGAATGGAATGCTCCCGGGATGATCTCCTCCGGCGGCTGGTTTCCATTCAGTATGAGCGAAACGATGTGAACTTTATCCGCAACAAGTTCCGGGTCAGGGGAGACGTGGTGGAGATCTACCCGGCCTATGCCTTTGAAACTGCCATCCGGGTGGAATTCTTCGGGGACGAAATCGATCGGATCAGCGAGGTAAACCCGCTGACGGGTGAGACAAAAAGCGTTTTGGGCCACATCGCCATCTATCCTGCCTCTCACTACATCGTTCCGGCGGACAAAATGCACGAGGCCGTCCAGGACATTGAAGAGGAGCTGGAGGAACGGGTGAAGTTCTTCCGGGATCAGCAGATGCTGCTGGAGGCCCAGCGGATCGAGCAGCGCACCCGGTATGACATTGAAATGCTTTCGGAGATTGGCATCTGTAAGGGAATTGAGAACTACTCCCGGGTGCTCTCCCGCAGGGAGCCGGGAAGCGTTCCCTACACCCTGATGGATCACTTCCCGGAGGACTATCTGCTGTTTGTGGACGAGTCCCATGTGACCATTCCCCAGGTACGGGGTATGTACTTTGGGGATCACGGACGGAAGAAAACCCTCATCGACTACGGCTTCCGGCTGCCCTCCGCCTATGACAACCGTCCTCTGAGCTTTGATGAATTCTATGAAAAAACCAATCAGATCATCTTTGTCAGCGCCACTCCCGGGGAGTTTGAGCATACCCACAGCCAGCAGGTGGTAGAACAGGTAATCCGCCCCACCGGGCTGGTGGATCCGGAGGTAACCGTGAAGCCGGTGGAGGGGCAGATCGAGGATCTGCTCTTTGAGATCAAATCCACCGTGGAGAAGGGGGAACGGGTGCTGATCACCACCCTGACCAAGAAGATGGCCGAGGACCTGTCCGCCTATTTTGAAACCATGGAGGTCCGGGCAAAATATCTCCATCACAACATCGACACCATGGAGCGCATGGAGATCATCCGGGATCTGCGGCTGGGAGAGTTTGACGTGCTGGTGGGCATCAACCTGCTGCGGGAGGGACTGGACATTCCGGAGGTTTCCCTGGTATGCATTCTGGACGCGGACAAGGAGGGCTTCCTCCGGAGCGAAACCTCCCTGATCCAGACCATCGGCCGCGCGGCCCGAAACGCCCACGGGCGGGTGATCATGTACGCCGACGAGATCACCGGCTCCATGGAGCGGGCCATTCGGGAGACAGAGCGCCGCCGGGGCATCCAGATGCGTTACAATGAGGAGCACGGCATTGTGCCTCAGACCATCAAAAAGGATATCCGGGATGTTCTGGAGATCTCCAAGAAGGATGATATCAAGAACATGAAAACCCGCCATCTGAAGTCAGCAGAGCGGGAGGCTCTGATCAAGAAGCTGACCGCCGAGATGAAGCAGGCGGCAAAGCTGCTGGAATTTGAGCAGGCGGCGTTCCTGCGGGACAAAATTGAGCAGATCAAGGCTGGAAAGTAGGGGAGGAGTTCCATGAATACAGCGCCTTATATCTGTGAAGTTTATTCGCTTTACAGATTGAAACACTACCGTTATACGGTGATCTTTGCCCGCTTTCAGGATCAATGGGTCTTCTGTAAGCACCGGGAGCGGGATACCTGGGAAACCGCTGGGGGACACATCGAGCCAGGGGAAACGCCCCAGGAGGGAGCGGCCCGGGAGCTTCGGGAGGAGACAGGCGCAGCTCGCTTTACAATCGAGCCGCTTTTTGACTTCCGGACCTCCGGCGATCCTCCTGATGCCAACGGTATGGTTTTTCTGGCTCAGGTGGAGGAGCTGGGCGCGCTGGACAGCCGCTTTGAAATGGAGCGGATCGGGCTGTTCGACGGCCTGCCTGAGAAGCTGACCTATCCCTGGATTGCGCCGGTACTGTACCGGCATTTGCAAGAGCTGCTTTATGGAAAGGATGAATCCGGTAATGCCAATGGATAAAATTGTGATTCGGGGCGCGCGTGAGAACAATCTGAAGAGCATTGATTTGGAGGTTCCGCGTGACAAGTTCATTGTCTTTACAGGGCTTTCAGGCTCCGGAAAGTCCTCTCTGGCCTTCGACACCATCTATGCCGACGGCCAGCGGCGGTATGTGGAGAGCCTCTCCTCCTACGCCCGGCAGTTCCTGGGGCAGATGGACAAGCCGGACGTGGATCTCATTGAAGGACTGTCCCCGGCTATCTCCATTGATCAAAAGACAACCTCCAAGAACCCGCGCTCCACTGTGGGAACGGTAACGGAAATCTATGATTATCTCCGCCTTCTCTACGCGCGGGTGGGGATCCCCCACTGTCCGGTCTGCGGCCGGGAAATCCGGCAGCAGACCATTGATCAGATGGTTGACAAGGTGATGACCTTGCCGGAAGGAACCCGGATTCAGGTGATGGCGCCGGTGGTGCGCGCCCGGAAAGGGGAGCACGTCCGGGAGTTTGAGGCTGCCCGGAAATCCGGCTACGTCCGGGTGCGGGTGGACGGAAATATGTATGACCTCTCCGAGGAGATCAAGCTGGAGAAGAATAAGAAGCATACCATTGAAATTGTGGTGGATCGGCTGGTGGTCAAGCCGGAGATCCGCTCCCGGCTCTCCGACTCCCTGGAGACTGCCACCGGGCTTACCGGCAGCATTGTGACGGTCAGCGTGACGGACGGGGAAGAGATGATGTTCTCCCAGAGCTACGCCTGCCCGGATCACGGGATCAGCCTGGGGGAGCTGGAGCCCAGCATGTTTTCCTTCAACAATCCCGCCGGCGCCTGCCCCAAATGCACCGGCCTGGGCACCTTTATGAAGGTGGACCCGGAGCTGATTGTGCCCAATAAAAAGCTCTCCATCCGGGAAGGGGCCATCAAGGCCAGCGGCTGGTACTATGGGGAGAGCGGCACCATTGCGCAGATGTACTACGAAGCTTTAGCGGAGCACTACGGCTTCTCCCTGGACACCCCCTTTAAGGAGCTTTCTGATCAGGTGCAAAACATCCTGTTCTATGGCACCGGGGAAGAGCGGATCAAAATGGTGCGGAAGAACGAATATGGGGAAGGCACCTATATGACCACCTTCGAGGGGATCGCCAACAACCTGGAGCGCCGCTTCCGGGAGACGCAGTCCGCCTACATCCGGGAGGAGATCACCCAGTGCATGAGCACCATGCTCTGCCCGGACTGCCACGGGGAGCGGCTGAAAAAGGAGATTCTGGCGGTCAGGGTAGGGGACCGGAACATCAGTGATTTCTGCAAGCTCTCTGTCTCCCAGGCGCTCCAGTTTGTCCGCAGCCTGAAGCTCAGCGGCCGGGACATGATGATCGCCCATCAGATCCTCAAGGAGATCAACGAGCGGCTCACCTTCCTGGAGAGCGTGGGCCTGGAGTATCTCACCCTCTCCCGCTCCGCCGGCACCCTCTCCGGCGGGGAGAGCCAGCGGATCCGGCTGGCGACCCAGATTGGCTCTTCCCTGGTGGGGGTGCTCTACATTCTGGACGAGCCCAGCATCGGCCTTCACCAGCGGGATAACGACAAGCTCATTGCCACCCTGAAACGGCTGCGGGATCTGGGCAACACCCTGATCGTGGTGGAGCACGACGAGGACACCATGCGGGCGGCGGATTATGTGGTGGACATCGGGCCGGGCGCGGGCGTCCACGGAGGCGAGGTGGTCTGCGCCGGAACGGTGGATGAAATCATCGCCTGCGAGCGCTCCATCACCGGCCAGTACCTGAGCGGGCGGAAGCGGATCGAGATCCCGAAAAAGCGCCGGAAGGGCACCGGGGAGTTTCTGACCGTGCTGGGCGCAAAGGAGAACAATCTGAAGAATGTGGACGTAAGGTTCCCCCTGGGGGTGATTACCTGTGTCACCGGCGTTTCCGGATCAGGCAAGTCCACCCTGGTCAACGAAATCCTGTTCAAGGAGCTGTCCAAGGTCATCAGCAACTCCCGGACCCGGGCAGGCGCTCATAAGGAGATCCAGGGGATCGAGCATATTGACAAGATTGTGGATATCAGCCAGTCTCCCATTGGACGGACGCCCCGGTCCAATCCCGCCACCTACACAGGGGTCTTTACGGATATCCGGGAGATCTTCGCCATGACCACCGACGCGAAGATGAAGGGCTACGGCTCCAGCCGGTTTTCCTTTAATGTGAAGGGAGGGCGGTGCGAGGCCTGCGAGGGAGACGGCATTATCAAAATTGAGATGCACTTCCTGCCGGACATCTATGTTCCCTGCGAGGTCTGCAAGGGAAAACGGTATAACCGGGAGACTTTGGAGATAAAATATAAGGGCAAGTCCATTGACGATGTGCTGAATATGACCGTGGAGGAGGCCCTGGCCTTTTTTGATTCCATCCCCAAGGTGCAGCGAAAGATCCAGACCCTTTACGACGTGGGGCTGGGCTATGTGAAGCTGGGCCAGCCTGCTACCACCCTCTCCGGCGGCGAGGCCCAGCGGGTCAAGCTGGCCACGGAGCTCTCCCGCCGGAGCACCGGCCGCACCCTCTATATTCTGGACGAGCCCACCACCGGTCTTCACACCGCCGACGTTCACAAGCTGATCGACATGCTGAACCGTCTGGTGGAGGGAGGCAATACGGTTGTGATCATCGAGCACAACCTGGACGTGATCAAGACCTCCGACTATATCATTGATCTGGGCCCGGAGGGGGGCGACAAGGGGGGGCAGATCATCGCCAAGGGCACCCCGGAACAGGTGGCAAAGGCAGCGGGCTCCTACACCGGGCAGTATCTCAAAAAGTTGCTGAAATAGGCTTTACAAATGTATACTGATATAGTATAATTGAAACAGTACAGCATAAAGGAGCGATTTCTATGGAAAAGTATGTTTGCAGTGTCTGCGGCTATATCTATGATCCTGCGGAGGGCTGCCCGGATCAGGGGATTGCCCCCGGCACGCCCTGGGATCAGGTGGCGGACAGCTTCACCTGCCCCCTGTGCGGCGTAGGGAAGGATCAGTTCGAAGCCGAATAGCAGGCGGCAGACTCCCCCGTTCCTTGGATGGGGGAGTCTGCAATGATTTCCTCCGGCGGGCCCGCCGGAGTGAACGAAAGGAAAGGATACAAATATGGCAGATATTCAAATCACCAACGGCGTCACCAGCGTGGGGGTGCTCAACCCCAATATGCGGGTGTTTGACATTGTCATGCCCACCGAATACGGCAGCAGCTACAACTCCTACCTGGTGGAGGGAGAGCGCTCCGCGGCCCTGATTGAGACGGTACATCTGGATTTCTTTGACGAATACCTGGAGAATCTCCGCCGGGCAATCGATCTGAACAAGATTGAGTACCTAGTCATGAACCACAACGAGCCGGATCACTCCGGCTCTGTAGAGCGGCTGGCCGGGCTGCTTCCCAACCTGAAAATCGTGGTCAGCCAGGCGGGCTCCCTGTATCTGAAGAACATTACCAACCGGAGCGATCTGAATCTGATCATCGCCAAGGACGGGGAGAGCCTGGATCTGGGCGGAAAGACCCTCCGCTTCATCAGCGCCCCCTTCCTCCATTGGCCGGATTCCATGTTCACCTGGCTGCCGGAGGAGAAGGTGCTGTTCTCCTGCGACTTCCTGGGGGCCCATTTCTGCGAGCCCACCATGCTGGACACGCATCTGCCGGAGCGTTACCGGGACGGTTATTTTTCCGCCATGGTCGGCTATTACGGGGCCATTTTCGGGCCCTTCAAGCCCTATGTGCGCAAAGGCCTGGAGAAGATCCAGGGGCTGGATATCCAGTACGCGGCCACCAGCCATGGCCCGGTGCTCACCAAGGGCGGAATGCTCGAAAAGGTGATGGATTACTATCGGGAGACAAGCCAGCCCGTGGTGCATGAGCAGCCCCTGATCCCGGTATTCTACACCTCCGCCTATCATAACACAGAAAAGCTGGCCCTGGCCATTGCCCGGGGAATCAAGGAAGTCCTGCCTCATGCAGAGGTGACCGCCTACGATTTGGTCTATGCGGATCCGGCTGAGACTGCCCGTCTGATCAACGAGTGTGACGGCTGCATGATTGGCTCTCCCACGATTAACAGGGACGCGGTGCCGCCGATCTGGGCGCTGCTGTCCCATGTGGACGCGGTGAATTTTGCCAAGCGGCCGGTGGGCCTGTTTGGCTCCTACGGCTGGAGCGGGGAGGGAGTCCCGAACCTGCGTGCCCGTTTGGAGGGGCTGAAGGCCAGGCTCATGCCGGAAGATTTCCGGGTTGTCTTCGTGCCGACGGAAGCGGATCTGGAGAAGGCCAGAGCCTTTGGCCGGAGCTTTGCCGAGCAGATAAAGGGCTGATTTGGCGGCGAAAGGAGCCTTTGAAGCAAGTGAAGGGAGATCTGCATACTCACAGCTGGCTTTCGGACGGGAGCAATCCGCCGGAGCGGTTGTTTGAGCTTGCGGCCAGAGCGGGGCTGGACTATCTGGCCGTGACCGATCACGATCGGCTGGAGGCCCCGGATCGGGACTTGGAGGCGGCCCAGCGCCGGGGCGTTCAGGCCATCTGGGGGACGGAGGTATCCGCCTATGATTTTCAGCGGAAGCGCAGGGTACATATTCTCTGCTACCTCCCGAAGGATCCGGCGCCCGTCCGGGCCATCTGTGACCGCACCTCCCAAAGCCGCCTGGAGGCAGGCCGCGAGATGGCGCGTCTGGTGGGGGAGCGGTATGGAATCACCCTGCCGGACGTGGAGCAGGCGGCAGTCCACTCCAACAGTATATTCAAGCAGCACATCATGCAGGCGCTGATGGAGGCAGGCTATTCCACCCAGATGTTCGGCCCTCTCTGGCAGGAGCTGTTTGACACCCGTACAGGCAGCTGCGTCCGCTCCTGTCCTCAGCCGGATGTGTGGGAGGTGCTGCCGGTTCTGCGGAGCAGCGGCGGGATCTGCGTTTTGGCCCATCCTTATACCTACAACAGTATTGATCTGATGGAGGAGCTGATCTCCCGGGGACTGTTGGACGGGCTGGAGGTCTGGTCCAGCAAATCCACGCCGGAGCAGGAGGCGTATCTCCTTTCCCGGGCAGAGGAGGCGGGACTGATTCCCACGGGCGGATCGGATTTCCACGGTTCCACCGCTTCCCGTGTCAGCCCCCTCGGCTCCGCCTTCGCCCCCGAACGCTCCATCGAACTGCTTTTAAGGAGGTAAGACCTCGAGGGCTCCGCCCCCGAGCCTCCGCCAAGGGGACGCGTTCCCTTGGATTCCCGTCATCTTTTTCCGGGAGGGGGTGCTGCCGCGCTCTCTTTTCCGATAGGAGCTCTCTGTATGGCAGCACCCCTTCCCGGAAAAAGAGAATGGGATGCCAAAGGGGTGCGCCCCTTTGGCAGAGGTTTGGGGACAGAGTCCCCAAGGTCTACCCCCTGGAAAGGAATTGGATATGGACATCAAAGAAGAAGCCCTTCGGAAGCATCGGGAGTGGCAGGGGAAGATTGAGATTACCTCCCGGGCTCCCATCACCAGCCGGGAGGAGCTGGCCCTGGCCTACACCCCCGGCGTTGCCCAGCCCTGCCTGGAAATTCAGAAGGATCCCGCCCTCTCCTACCAGCTCACCCGCCGGGGGAATCTGGTAGCCGTGATCACCGACGGAACCGCTGTGCTGGGCTTGGGCGACATCGGCCCGGAGGCCGCCATGCCTGTTATGGAGGGCAAGTGCGCCCTCTTTAAGGAGTTCGGGGGCGTGGACGCCTTTCCTATCTGCATCAATTCCAAGGATACGGAGGAAATCATCCGCACCATCCAGTGCATTGCTCCCGGCTTCGGCGGGATCAATCTGGAGGATATCTCCGCGCCCCGGTGCTTCGAGATTGAGCGGAGGCTCCGGGAAAGTCTGTCCATTCCGGTATTCCACGACGATCAGCACGGAACCGCCATCGTGGTGGGCGCCGCCCTGATCAACAGCCTGAAGCTGGCCGGCAAACGCCCGGAGGACATCACCCTGGTGATCAACGGAGCGGGTGCGGCGGGCATTGCCATTTGCAAGCTCCTGCTGCAGCTGGGGGTGGGGGATATCATCCTCTGTGATCGGGAGGGGATCCTTGCCCGTGGCGGGCATTTCCTCAACGACGCCCATCGGGAAATGGCAGAGGTCACCAACCGCTTTCACCGCACCGGTCTGCTGGCAGACGCCATGAAGGGGGCGGATGTGTTCGTGGGGGTTTCCCGCCCAGGACTGGTGACCGGGGAGATGGTGCGCTCCATGGGAGAGAAGCCCATCGTGTTCGCTATGGCGAATCCCACCCCGGAGATCATGCCGGAGGAGGCCAGGGCGGCGGGGGCCTTTATCGTGGGCACCGGGCGCAGCGATTTTCCCAACCAGATCAACAATGTGCTGGCGTTTCCCGGCATTTTCCGGGGCGCTCTCAGCGTCCGGGCCAAGGCGATCACCGAGGAAATGAAGCTGGCCGCCGCCAGGGGAATTGCCGCCATCGCCCGGGACGGTTTAAGCACGGAGTACATCCTGCCGGATCCCTTTGACCGCCGTGTGGCGGAGAGCGTTGCCAGGGCGGTGGCCCGTTCGGCGGGGAAGAGCGCGGAGCAATGAGCGTTTGAAAATGCAAGCAGGCCGGGCGGCATTTGCGCCCGTCATCCATATAAGGAAGGATTGATTGCAATATGACCATTGATTACAAAACCAGCGGAACCTGTTCCCGGAATATCCATCTGACCATTGAGGACGGAATCGTGAAGGACGTGGCCTTCGAGGGGGGGTGCCATGGGAATACCCAGGGTATCTGCCGCCTAGTCATTGGACGGCCTGCTGCGGAGGTGGCGGAGCTTCTTCGGGGCGTAGACTGCCGGGGAAAGGGCACCTCCTGTCCGGATCAGCTGGCCAAGGCCATCGATCAGGTGCTGGCGGAGGAGGCCTGAATGGAGCTCTATGTTACCCGCCATGGGGAGACAGAATGGAACGCTCAGAGCAGGGTCTGCGGTCTGACCGACGTGGATTTGACGCCTCTGGGGGAGCAGCAGGCCGCCCGGATGGCGGAAAGCGTGGCAGGGTATCCCATCACCCGGATCCTCTGCTCCCCACTGCTGCGGGCCAGGAAAACCGCTGACTATGCGGCCCGGGCACTGCGCGTCCCTGTGGAAACGGAGCCAAGGCTGATTGAGCTGAACTACGGGCGCCTGGAGGGAACGGATCGGCGGAGTGAGGCCTTTCTCCAGAGCAAGCGTCAGCTTGCCGCCCGGTATCCGGAAGGGGAGTCTGCCCTGGACGGCGCCTGCCGGGTATACTCTTTGCTGGAGGAGCTCCGGAACCGCCCGGATGAAACCTTCCTGCTGGTTGCCCACAACGGCATCTGCCGGATCATCCATACATACTTCCACGACCTGACCAATGAGGAGTATTTCTCCTTCAGCTACGATAACTGCCAGGTCCGCCGATACGAATATCAGCAGGGGATTTCCGTCCTGTCCGCCTACTGACAAAAGGCCGTATGCGAACGCATACGGCCTTTTTTGTCTTTGCAGAGATTACTGTTCATGCAGCGGTTTTTGGCTGAAAAGGACGGTCACTGCATACACATGCTCATAACCATATTTTTCGTATTCCTCCGGCTGAAAAAAGTAATCGGTGCTGTAGGAACGAACTTCATTTTTAGAGGTAACAATCTGTATCAGCAAAGGGATTTCCCGCTCATAGCCAATCTCTTCCTTACCGGAAAAGGAGGACGAAGTATGCCCCAGGCCGGCGGTATCTTCCGCCGCTTCACTGCTGTAGGATACCGCGCTGTTTTCGTGCTCGCTCTGCACCGCGATTCTCAGCTCATCCGCGATATTCTCGCATCCAAGGGCAAGCCTCCCCTCTGAATCAGAGAACGCCCGGCCGCCGCCTCCCATCATGATCTTCCATTCTCCATCGATCCATTCGTAAGCGTTTACCCGCATGGCTTTTACGGTTTCATCCACATGAAAATCGTAAATGCGGTATGCCTGATTCAGTCCCAGAAGTTCGGCAATCCGCTTTTCCTCTTCAGTCAGCCGCGCTGGTTCGATATACATCTTTTGAGAAGAAGCTCCCGTACAAGCGCATACAGAAAAAAGCAGCAGACAACAGCACAAAAATACGCATATCCGTTTCATAAAAGCCTCCTGAACATCCATTGCATTTCCAAATTTCCCGCAATAAACAACCGGCCTGCGTCTCCATTTTCCTCTCTCAAAGGGGGGTCAAAGCTGGAAATCCTTCGGCGTGTAGTGAGGGAGGGGAGCGGCCCGGCGGGGAATGCGGCGGAGAGGGGCATAGAGGTAGGAGCGGCAGTGGAATTCCGGAGCGACGGTTCCCCGCTTTTGGCAGAGGACCAGCTTCCGATCCCTGGACAGGACGCCGTGCTCACAGTATTGACAGGCAGGCTCTATCCGTCTGCCAAACAGCTGAATTTTCACTAGGGACACCTCCCGGTGGTGCGGTCAATCCTTTCTAAATCTCATTTTATCAGATTTCCCGTTAAAAAACAACAGCATAACGCCCAGCAGAATCAGGAAAAAGGACGCAGCCGGAGAAACGGATACTGCCCGGCTGGGAATTTCCCGGCTTATGGCAAGGCAGGCCGCTGCTCCGCCGGGAATCAGCCGGAGCAGCAGCCAGGTGATCGCTCCGCTGATCAGAACGTATACGGGGCGGAACGCCAGGAGCCGTCCCATGCGGATTCCGGCGGGCTTCACCATGGCGCAGATCTGCAGCTGCACGCAGATTCCCCCGAAGGCGGTGAATACCGCTGCCAGCAGAACCGGATTTCCTGTCTGGACGTCTGCCAAACGTCCGCAGCCGCCAGTCACCTCCAGCAGCCCCTGAATCAGACAGGCTGTTTCCAGCCCCATCCCCTCCAGGAGCAGATCCAGCACTGGCCCCAGGGCGGAAAAGGCGGTGACAAAGCCGCAGATCATCCCCATTGAGCGCACCGCGTCGCTGACCGCGGCCACAATTCCCCGAGAGAAGCCAGTCTCCGCCCGGGAGCGGTTCCCCGCCGGCGGATGCCGCCGGAGCCTTCCGCCCTCCAGCCGGAAGGAGGAGAGAACCCCCACCGCCAGACAGGCGGCTATCTGAGAAAGATACAGGCAGAATCCCACCATCGGATTTCCAAACAGCGCGGAGCCTACCCCGCTGATGAGAAAGGCGGGCCCGCAGTTGACGCAGTAAGGAAGCATCCGTTCCGCCTCCTGGGGAGAGAGCCGCCCCTCCCGTACGCCGTCGCCCAAAAGCTTGGCGCCTACCGGATACCCCCCGGTCAGACTGAGAATCACCACCGCCGCTTCTCCGGCGGGAATCCCCAGCAGACGCGCCAGACCCCGGAAGGGCCGGGCGAACAGATCCCGATGGCCAATGATCAGATTGGAGGCAATCAGAAACAAAAACATACTGGGAATTACCAGATTCAGGGAAAGCGCAATCCCTTCCCGGATTCCCTGAGAAAGCTCCCGGGAATAAAAGAGAATCAGAAACAGCGTCAGATAGATCCCGCAGAGGATCAGCGGCTTTTTCAGCCGGGACAGGGCCATGCAGCATCCCTCCTGATACGAATGAATAACGCTTCATGTATATGGCAGGGGAGCGGATAATATATTTTGATCAGAGCGGACACAGCCGGGATCCTGCCCGCCCATATCAAAGAAAGGAAAGCCCCTGGGGGGAACCCCGGAGGCTGCGGTGATAAAGCCATGAAACGGAAGGCGGAAGGCGGCGGGCTCAGGGAAATGCTGCTGAATACGCAGGATGCCCTTTCCACCGCTCCCTGTGTGGAAATCCTTTCCAATCGGAGGGCCACAGTTCAGGGCTCCAAGGGAATCCTGGAATACGGGGATGAGCTGATACGGGTAAGCCTGTCGGGGATGGAGGTGCGGTTCTACGGACAGGAGCTGAGCATCGGATGTCTGTCCCGGGACGGACTGGAGATCACCGGAAAAATCCAGCGGCTGGAATACCTGTAACCAGCCGGACACCATCAGAACAGGGGGAGTGGCGGAATTGATAATCAACAGCCTGATCCGGTATTTCAGCGGAAGCGTCACCTTCCAGGCGGAAAACGGCTTTATTGAGCGGCTGATCAATCTCTGCGCGGAAAACAGCCTGCCCCTTTGGGACTTCCATCGGACGGACACCGGCTTTCAGGCTGTCTGCCGGGCAGGAGACTATAAGCGGATCAAGGGCTTTTCCCGTAAGGTGAACGTGGATGTCTCTCTGGTGGGAAAAAAGGGCTTCTTCTTCCAGGCGGGGAAGTACCGGAGGCGTTGGGGCCTGTTTGCCGGACTGGCGGCAAGCCTGCTGTTCCTGTTTTTCAGCCAGTGCTTTGTATGGGAGATTGAGGTTGTGGGGAACGAGCGCATTTCCTCCCAGCTGATTCTGAAGGAGCTGGAAGCCCTGGGAGTGCGGCGGTTCGCCTTTATACCCGGAATAGACTTCCGGATGAAGAAGCAGGAGGCTCTGCTGGCAATGCCGCAGCTGTCCTGGCTGGTGATCAATCAAAACGGCTGCCGGCTTCAGGTGGAGGTCACGGAGCGGCAGACCCCGCCCCTCATTCAGGAAAGCGATCCCTGCGATATCATCGCCGCCCGGACCGGACAAATCAAGTACATGGACGTGTACAATGGGGAAAAGCAGGTGGAGGTGAACTATACCGTCAAGGAAGGGGACGTGATCGTACGCGGGGTGTACCAGCTGGAGAGCGGCCAGATCATCGTGTCCCACGCGGCTGCAAAGGTGATTGCGGAGGTGCAGTTTGACAAAAGCCTTTCCCTGGATATGGAGCAGCTTTCCAAGGAGTATACTGGAGAAACAAAGACCCGTTTCTGCCTGGATCTCTTCTCCCTGCGGCTGCCCTTGTACCTGGCCTCCAGGATGCCGGGAAGCTGGGACGCGGCAGGGCAGACCTATCATCTGACCATTGGGAAGCAAGAGCTCCCCATCGGGCTGTACACGATAACCTATCGTTTTTACGAAAAAAAGTCCGACGCCATCTCTCTGGAGGAGGCTCGACAGGTGCTGAAGGAGAGCTTCGACCAGTATGAGGCCCAGCTGAAGGGAACGGTCATCCTAGAGCGACAAACGTCGGAAACCCTTCAAAACGGCGTCCTGACCAGGACGGTCAGATATCGGGCCGAGCAGGACATTGCCAGAGAATCCCCTGTCAATCCATAGGCGGGATCGTATAAAGCCCTCGGGGACGCTGTCCCCGAGGGCTTTATACAACTGCTACGGTTTTATCAAAATGTTGTCCCGGCCGGCAATCCGCCAGCGGGCATACTTTTCGGAGATAAAGGGGGAATCCGGTTCCTGCTCCAGCTCACGGATGAGGGCAAGGTAAGGTTCCACCCGATCAGGGGTGTCCCGCTCCAGGCAGTATTGATCCACCGTCTCGCAGAAGCTGTCCTGCATCTCCAGATACTGCTCCAGGAGCTTCCGGTGCTGCCGGAAGCGGGGCTCCTCCGGCAGGGGAATCGCCCTGAGCCGTGCTTTGATTTCCTCAAGACACTCCCGGATCCGTTTCAGATGAGCCTCGTCCAAGGGGATGTTCCGATTGGCCAGATGCTCCTGGTACCACTCATGCTTCCGGGGCAGTCCATTCCACAGGGAGGGATCCTGCACGCCCTCATAGACCAGCGTCAGCACCTCCGCCATTTCCTCACAGCCGAAAAGCTCCAGGGAGAGCTCCCGGTTCAGAGTCTCCGGATCAGCTGTGGGATCATAGTAGTAGCGGCGGAGATACCAATAGTTGATGCTTGCCTGCCACCAGCAGGTGATGGGCAGATAGAGGGAGACAATCCCCCGGTAGCCATAGGCTGTCATGGCGTTTACAATCTCCCTGCACCAGGCCGGATTCAGCCAGAGATTGGAGCGCCACCGGTAATGATCCCCGGTGTTGTAGTCAAAGTAGAAGGCGCCGCCCGCGCCCTTGGCGCGGAGTGCCCATTCATAGGCTACCTGATCCCGGACGCTGCACACCAGCGCGCTCATATTTTTGGGCAGATCCTCATCGGGCCGGGTGTAGCTCTGGGGGCGGTAGGCCAGATACTCCGCAATCACATCCGGCCGGACCGCCGCCAGCTTTTCCGCAATCCGCCGGTTGGCCCGGTAGATGGTCAGAGGATCCTTGCAGGCTTCGCACTGGCAGTAGCCCCCTCCGTCCAGGGGCCAGATCCCCAGGAACCGGATCCAGGGCTTATCTGCGGCGAAGGCCGCCAGTCTGTCCCCGAAGACCTCCACCGCCTCCGGGTTGGAGTAGCAGATTTGAGAGGGGCAGCGGACGCCGTTCTCCAGCGCAAACCACTCCGGGTGCTGGCGGAACAGCTCCTCCCTGGGGAAAAAGAAGTCGGTAGAGTGCTCGCTCATATCGATCACGATGCCCCGCTTCTGCAGCTCAGGCAGGAGCACGTCCCCGATTTCATCCCAGAGGATGGCATGATCCCCCTGCTCGGTATCGTCCTCCCGATGGATGGAGGTCAGAAGGAAATTGTAACCGTTTTTTCCCATCCAGTCCACCATATCCAGGGTTTCCCTGAGCGTTTCCCGGGTGGTATTGTAGAGGCAGAGCCCCCGGAATTCCAGCCAGGGCTGGCAGAGCAGGTTCAGCTCCGGTAGGGCAGACAGACGGGAAGGAACGCTCTGCCGCTTCTCTCCAGGGAAGAGGAAGCTGCATCCCAGCCTCCGGAGAAGCTCATAGCTTCCGTGAAGAATTCCTCTGGCACAGGAGGCCTGGATACAGATTTCGTCCTTGCCGCAGCGGATCCGGAATCCGTCAAAGCGGAGGGGCTCTGGCGAGGCTTCCAGTATCACCGGCAGAGCCTCCGTCCCCAGAGGCAGGAGCCTCTCCAGACCGTGAGACAGTTCCCCGGCGGCAAAAGCAGTCACCTCCTGTTCCCATTGCGGCTCAGGCCGTACTTCCATTCGGAATGCAGTCATCGGGTTCACCATACCTTTCAGATTTTAGACCTCGAGGGCTCTGCCCTCGCGCTCCGCAGTGCGTCGTTTCACGACGCACCTAGGAATTCGGCGAAGCCGAATTCTGAGATGCGCCGCTGGCGGCGCATCGTGGACGCGTCCCTTTGGAATCCCATCTTTTTAAGGGCTTTTTTAAGGGCAGAAAAGGGGGGCGCAAGTCTGTACAGACTTCCAGCCTTCTGCCACGCAGACAGCCTGATTCCCGCAAGACGCTTTTTTCGTAAAGAAAAAAGCTCCCTCCTGCGTGTAGGACACTTTCTGCGTCGCAGTCTCTGCGCCGCTCATGGGGATGAACTTTTTCTTTAAGAAAAAGTGGGTAGGCGGGTGATCGACCCTGCGGGGAGTACCAGCGAGACAGGAACTGAAATTCTGCCACCACAACCCCAAAAGACGGGAATCCAAGGGGACAAGTCCCCTTGGCAGAGCGCGAGACAGCGTCTCGCGGCCTACACAGACCCCTTAAGCAAAGGGATTCTCGGTTTTGTAGAGCATACCCTTGGGCTGGTTGAAGGCGATATCCTCCACGCCCAGATATTGGAACACGCTGTAAAGGGCCTTGCCGCAGTGGGCGAAGGCAACCGCTCCGTGGTGGGGGTAGTGCCTGGCAATCAGGACATGCCGGTAGAAGCGGCCCATTTCCGGAATGGCGAAGATGCCGATCCCGCCAAAGGAACAAGTGGGGGAGGGGAGCACCTCACCCTGGGCGATGTAGGCGGACAGGGTTCCCTCCGCGCTGCTCTGGAGCCGGTAGAAGGTGATGTTTCCAGGCGCGATATCGCCTTCCAGGGTGCCCCGGGTAATGTCGGGAGTACCGCCGTTCTCCAGCAGGCGGTTCTGGATCAGCTGATATTTCACGGCCCCGTCCGCCAGCTTGCAGAGGGGCGTGTTCCCGCAGTGGAAGCCCATGAACAGATCCCGGTGCTCGTAGGCGTGCCTGCTCTGGATGCCATCAATATACTGGTCAGCGGGAACGCTGTTGTTGATATCCAGCAGGGTCACTGCGTCATTGGTGACGCAGGCGCCGATGTATTCGCTGAGCGCACCATAGATATCCACCTCACAGGCCACCGGAATGCCCCGGGAGGCAAGGCGGCTGTTCACATAGCAGGGCTCAAAGCCGAACTGGCTGGGGAAGGCGGGCCAGCACTTGTTGGCAAACACCACGTAATCCCGCGCGCCCTTGTTCAGCTTAGCCCAGTCCAGCAAAGTCAGCTCATACTGCGCCATCCGCTCCAGCAGATCCGGGTACTGGTTGCCCTTTCCAAGCTCTGCGGCCATGTCCTCCGCCACCTGGGCGATCCGGGGATCACCCTGATGCTGCCGGTAGCTGACCAGCAGATCCAGCTCGGAATTCTCCTGGATCTCCACGCCCAGATCATACAGGGGCTTGATAGGCGCGTTGCAGGCGAAGAAGTCTTGGGGCCTGGGGCCGAAGGTGATGATCTTCAGGTGGGAAAGGCCGATCAGCGCCCGTGCCACCGGGACGAAATCGCCGATCATATCCGCAGCCTGCTCTGCGGTTCCCACCGGATACTCCGGGATGTAGGCAGGAATTTTCCGCAGGCCCAGGTTGTAGGAGCAGTTGAGCATACCGCAGTAAGCGTCGCCCCGCCCATTGATCAGATCCTTGCCGCTCTCCTCAGCGGCGGCCACAAACATAGCTGGGCCGTCGAAATACTTGGCAAGCAAGGTTTCCGGCGTCTCCGGGCCGAAGTTCCCCAGAAAAACGACCAGGGCATTGCAGCCTGCGGCCTTCACGTCCTCCAGGGCCTTTTTCATGTCCAGCTCATTTTCTACCGTTACTTTGGATTCATAAATCTCAATGCCTTTTTTGCCGCAGGACTCAGCGACCGCCGCCCGGCGGCGCTCCGACAGGGAAATAACAAAGCAGTCACGGCTGACTGCCACCAGCCCCAGCTTCACCTGGGGAATATTGTTCCATTCGCTCATCTGAAAATCCTTCTTTCTGATTGATTTACCGGGGTAAGGGCAAGGCCGCGAGGGCTCTGCCCTCGCGCTCCTTCCAAAGGGACGCGTCCCTTTGGAATCCCATTATTTGAAGGGCTTTTTAAGGACAGAAAGGGTTGGGGTCAAGTCTGTACAGACTTCCCTCTCTCTGCCACGCAGATAGTCTGATTCCCGCAGGGGACTTCCTGCACCGCACTGGGGTTTGTGCGCAGAGCACGCTCGAAGCTCTCTGCGTCGCAGTCTCTGCGCCGCTCGTAGGGCTGAACTTTTTCTTTACGAAAAAGTGGGTAGGCGGGCGATCGACTCTGCGGGAAGTATCAGCGAGGCAGGCTTCATCCCCCCAAAAATTTTACGGGTTCCAAGGGGATTTAATCCCCTTGGCAGGAGCTCGAGGGCAGAGCCCTCGAGGTCCTTCCTCGCAGAATCCCATTTTGGGGGGAAGGGGAGGTTACAGCAGACCCAGCTGGTAGGAGGTTACCTGATGGTACTGCTCGCCGGCCCGGAGGATGGGCTGGGGGACATTAGGGCAGTTGATGGAATTGGGGTAGAACTGGCTCTCCAGGCAGAAGCCGCACCGGCGGCCGTTGGTGCTCGTTCCCTTGCCGGAAATGATCCCATCCAGATAGTTGCCGCAGTAGAACTGCACGCCGGGAAGGGTGGTGCTGCCGGTCAGGGTGATGCCGGTTCCCTTATCAAAAGCGTAAGCCATCTTCCGCAGGACGCCGGGCTCTCCGTTGACAATGAAGTTGTGGTCGTAGCCGCCTGCCCAGGTCAGCTGCTCCATGGGATCGTCAATGTGCTCGCCGATTCGGGTGGGCTGGCGGAGATCCATAGGCGTTCCGTCAACAGGTGCGATCGTTCCGTCCGGGATGGAGTGCCGGCTGGCGGGGGTGTATGTATCCGCGCAGAGCTGGATCCACTGATCCAGGATGGTGCCGCTGTCCTGCCCGGCTAAATTGAAATAGGTATGGTTGGTCAGATTGCAGATGGTGTCCCGATCGCTGACCGCCCGATAGTCCAGGGTCAGGGTGTTGTCCTGGCTCAGGGAGTAGGTGACGGTCACATTCAGAGTGCCGGGATAGCCTTCCTCGCCATCGGGGCTTTCATAGGAGAGGACAAGGGCGTTGTTTTCTGTCCGGGCATCCCAGATCTTCCGATCAAAGCCAACTTTGCCTCCATGAAGATGATGGCGTCCTCCGTCGTTGGGGCAGAGCGAATAGGTCTTGCCGCCCAGTTGGAATTTGGCCTCGCCGATCCGGTTGGCATACCGGCCTACCAGGGCGCCCAGATACTTGTCACCCTGCTCGTAGTCTGCCAAAGTCTCATAGCCTAAAACCACATCCACCGGCGTGCCGTTTTTGTCCGGGGCTTTCAGGAATACAAGAATGCCGCCGTAGTTGATAATTCCGGCGGAAACCATTCCGTTGTCCAGCGTAAAGAGGGTGACCGGCTGTCCGGAAGCAGTTGTTCCGAAGCTGCTTTGCTGAATCTGGAGCATAGAAGATTCCTTCCTTTTTGTAAGATTTGGAGCCTGTCCGGAATGTGTGCGCAGACTGCCGATGACTTTGGCAAAGCATGGCGGAAAATATGCAGGCAGGATGCGTACAAGTCATTTTGAGAGAGGCTTTTAACTGACAGGATATAACCTTGCCCTAAAGATAGCATACCTGTCCAAGCCTGTCAACCGCTTTGGCAAGAATGGATTTTCAAAAGAAATCAGTTTTCTTTAGAGGACGCTTGGAGAGCGGGATTCCAAGGCTCTTCCTTTACGAAAGGCATCAGATCTTCATAGATTGTCCGGTAGCCTGCTTCGTTGATGTGCATCCCTTCCAGAGTATACTCTGCCTTCAGGCGGCCTTGGCTGTCCTTCAGATTCCGGTTGATGTCAATGTACCTCTGTCCATGCCGCTCCGCCAGCTTTGCAGCCTCCTGGTTTGCCGCGGTGATCTTCTCGTTTGTGCGGATCCGCAGAACTTCTTTCATCTCTGCGGGAGCAGCCTCATAGTTCACCGGATAATAGGCCATCAGATAGATCTCCACACCAGGAACAGCCTCCTCAATCCTGGAAAGAATCCGGTCGTAGTTTTCCATTACCTGGGAAATAGTGATTGATGGATCGCTCAGATCGTTGGTTCCGATGTTGATGAACACCCGGCGCGGCCGCAAGTCCAGCACGCAGGCGTCCAGCATTTCCAGAAGCTCCCTTGTAACCGCTCCGCTGACGCCTCTGTTGTAGATGATCGTCCCGTCTCCATGCTCCTGAAGCAGCTGATTGATAGGAAAGTGCTCCATCAGCGAGGAGCCTGTGAACACAATCTCCCCCAGCTGGGCCGACTTGTTTTCCTCCCGATACTGACGGGCCTTTGCTTCTTTTTCATCCATGTATACATCCCTCCAACTGAAAAATTCCCCCGCCCTGGTTGGTGCGGGCGGGGGAGAGTGTGCGGCGAAGATCTTTCTTGAGGGCGCTGCCCTCAAGCACCTGCCAAGGGAGCTGGCCCCCCTTGGATTCCCATCCTTTTGGGGTTATGGGGGCCTGCGTTTGCGGATTCTCAGTAGTTTTCGGCGTGTACTTCAAAATAGGCCTGAGGATGGGCGCAGACTGGACAGACCTGGGGAGCCTTGGTGCCTACCATGATATGTCCGCAGTTCCGGCATTCCCAAACCTTTACCTCGCTCTTTTCAAACACCTGGGCCGTTTCCACATTTTTCAGCAGGGCGCGGTAGCGCTCCTCATGATGCTTTTCGATAGCGCCTACCATCCGGAACTTCGCGGCCAGCTCCGGGAAGCCTTCCTCATCGGCGGTTTTGGCGAAGTTCTCGTACATATCTGTCCATTCAAAATTCTCGCCGTCAGCAGCGGCGCTCAGGTTGGCGGCGGTATTGCCGATCCCCTCCAGCTCCTTGAACCACATCTTGGCGTGCTCTTTCTCGTTTTCAGCTGTTTTCAGAAAGAGGGCGGCAATCTGCTCGAGGCCCTCCTTTTTTGCGGCGGAGGCAAAATAAGTATATTTATTTCTGGCCTGGGACTCGCCAGCGAAAGCCGCCTCCAAATTCTTCTCAGTCTGTGTTCCTGCGTATTTTTTGCTCATGACGTGTTTCTCCTCTGTAATGTCAAATTATATTCTGCAACCGCACAGATCCCCGTGCGAACAACAGTCTTTAATCCTCGCGCTGTTTCTCTGCCTTCCCGCGGCACTCCGGGCAGAGGTAGAATACCTTCAAATCATAGTACAAAAAATTCCCACCCACCGTTTCCTGCAGGGAAGCGGTCAAATCCGTGAAGGAAATGTCCGACAGCCTTCCGCAGCTTCTGCAAACCAGATGATCATGCCGCAGGATCCGGTCATACCGGTCCGGCATTCCTTCAACGGAGATCCGCCTGATTAGTCCCGCCTCCCACAGCCTGTTTACATTATTATATACCGTAGCAAGAACTACCGAGGGATACTGCTTCCGGAGACTGCTGAACATCTGCTCTACGGTCAAATGACCGGCGGAAGAGTTGATCAAATCATAAATTGCCTTTTCGTACTTCGTCACCCTGATATACTCCAAGTCAATGTGATAGCCGAAGCTAAAATTAGAATTATTCTAATTTCATTTTATCCGGAGCGGATGCATTTGTCAAGCCCTAAAAATTCCGGAGAAAGGAGAGCGAGCTCCACATTTCAAAAGGAAGGCTGGCGGGTTAGCTTTCCAGGAAGAAGCAGAGGTCCAGAATCACGCGGCCCTGATCGTCCGGCGTAGTAAATCGAGGACACTGGTACCGTTCCATACAGCGGATGATGGGGTTCATTCCCGCATCTCGCAGGGCGTCTATGCAGGCCTGTTCCCGGCCGTAAACCTCTTCCTCGGGCCCCTGGATCCAGCAGACGCCCAAATCGGAAGGCTCTATATCCAGCGCCTCATACCCATCCGGAGGAACGGTACCCTCCTGGCAGAAAACGCCAATCCAATACTCCAGCTCTGGGGTCAGCTGCATAAACCCCAGATAAGCGCCCGGCTCCGAACCCGCCAAGGGGAGCGCGTCCAGCGGCGCAAACAGCCCCTCCTGAAACCACTGTTCCCAGATTCCGGCAAAAGCGCCGGAAGCATCCGCGTCTTTTTTCCCATACTTACGGCCAATCAGCCGCACAGCCGGGAGCTGCTCCCGATACACCTTTGTGATTTCCCACATATTCCCGAACCTCTTTTCTGTTGTTTCATACCTACGAAGGGAACGACCTTGGGGGCTCTGCCCAAGGGTCAAAGCCGCAGACTTTGACCCTGCGAGCTTCCCGCCTTTTGGGGAGGGGGCCTGCCTCGCTGATACTTCCCTTCAGCGTCTCCGAGCGTCTCTATGAAAAAAGTAGCCCAGATTGATCCTTACCTCTCGTCTGCCAATATCATTGTTTGTGTAACAACACGTATCAAAACCAATCAGCTCAAATCCCTCATGAAGATAGAACCCGATAGCGTTCGTATTGCAGGACTGCGTTTCCAGAATGACAGCACGTCGATTTTGGCTTGCAGCAATCTCTTTCGCTTTATCCATCAGCCTCTTCCCGATTCCCTGATGGCGAAGCTCATCGGACACCCACAGTTCTGTAACCATAAGCCTGTTTGACCATTCCTCCGGACATACCTCGATGCAGGCCAGCAGATTTCCGTCCTCGCTGACAATGCCAAAGGCTTCCGCGTTCTCCCAATGCTCCTGATATAAGGAATCGGGGAAATCATATTCTTCAGGGGTATGAACGATCTCCTCTTCCGCCTGTTTCCTTGTTAAGGAAACGACGCATCCGCTGCTATCCAGCGGACGTATTTCCAAGTCATAGTAGCTGTCGCTTCTCGTCACCAGGGGTATCGTTACACCTTTCCACACTTCCTTCGGCAATTCGACAATCTCATTTCCGTAATTTTCCATCTTCTGTTCCATATATATAATCTCCTTAAATCCACTTGCCCCTGGTGCGGGAGTCCAGATCTGTCCCCAAAAAAGACGGGAATTCAAGGGGACGCGTCCCCTTGGCAGAGGTTTGGGGACAGCGCCCCCAAGGTCTTAGCCCCAGAGAGCCCCTTAGTAAATCACAGCGCCGTAGCGTCCGGCGACTGCCTCCAGATTCTCCGCAGGGGAGTTCCGATCCACCATGCAGCGTCCCTGATACAGTCGGAGGGCGCACTCCAAAGCCTCGCCCGTACCGGCAGAGAAGCAGACAGGCAGCTTGGCCATGTGCGCGTTCATGGCGAACTGGCGGGCCTCCTCAGGGGTATCCACCTGAATCAGCAGAACGCCGCAGCCTTCGTCCGCAGCGTCCAGCAGACTGTCGGCCATATCCAGCTGGCAGGGAATCGGCTCCGACAGCTCGATCTGATCGCTGGACAGAATAAACAGTTCATTCTCACTGGAGAGCAGGATGGCGTCTGGATCCTCCTGAACAGGAGCAGGCAGAGGAACAGCGGCGTATTCGTCCAGCAGGGAGCGAAGGGCGGCGATGTGCTCCGGCGTAGAGCCGCAGCAGCCGCCGATGATGGAAGCGCCGGCATCGAGGATTCCCCGCATGGCGTCCTTCATCATAGCCGGTCCGATGTCGTAATGATCCGGCAGAAGCGGGTTTGGCTCCCCGGCGTTGGGCTTGGCAATCAGGGGGATCCGGGCATAGGGGGCAAGCTCCCGGATGGCTCCGGCAATCTGCCCGGGGCCGAAGGCACAGTTAAACCCAAAAGCGCTGACCCCCAGGGACTGCATGGTAATCAGGGCGCAGGCGGGATTCCCGCCCATATAAAGCCTGCCGTGGTTTCCCAGTGTCATGGTGACGAATACCGGCTTCCCGTACTTCCGGCAGGCGAGTACAGCCGCCCTGGTCTCCGGAACGGAGATCATCGTTTCAATCACAAACAGATCCACGCCCGCATCCGCCAATGCCTGGGCCTGTTCCTCGTAGATCTCCACCACGCTGTCAAAGGAAGCGTCCCCATAGGGCTCCATCATCAGCCCGGCAGGGGAGAGATCCCCGGCCACCAGAGCCTTTCCCGCCGATTCCCTGGCCAGCGACACCAGCTGCTGGCAGTAGCTGCGCACCTGCTCCCCATGTCCGTGCCGCTCCAGGCGGACCCGGTTGGCGGAGAAGGTGGGCGCATAAATAATGTCGCTGCCAGCGGAGACGAAGGCGCGCTGAAGCTCCCGGGCGGCATCCGGGTGCTCCAGCACCCATTCCTCCACGCAGGCCCCCCGGGGAAGCCCCCGGAGATACAAATTGGTCCCGGTAGCGCCGTCCAGAAGGAGCCGTCGATTACCGTCAGGTTCCATGATCGTTCTCATCCTTTCTTTCCAATGTAAAACTGCATTCCGCAAAAGGATTCTACCACACTTGCCATCCCCAGGCAATACTTCCCCGGAAGAATCCGCGGAAATCGGCTTACACGGAGAGGGAAGACCTCGAGGGCTCTGCCCTCGAGCTCCTTGCCAAGGGGACGCGTCCCCTTGGATTCCCGTCTTTTTGGGGTGGGGAGGGGCGCTTGCGCCCGCCCCCTACCTCGCTGGTACTCCCTGCCTCGCTGATACTCCCTTCAGGGCCGATCGCCCGCCTACCCATTTTTTCGTAAAGAAAAAATGGGTAGGCGGGCGGCGCAGAGAGTACCCCGCACGCAGGAGGGAGCTTTTTTCTTTACGAAAAAAGCGTACTGGGGAAATCAGACTCTCTGCGTGGCAGAGAGAGGGAAGTCTGTACAGACTTGACCCCCAACCCCTTCCGCCCTTAAAAATAATGGGAATCCAAGGGGAATCCCTTCCCGATGCGCCGCTAGCGACGCACCGCAGAGCGCGAGACAGCGTCTCGCGGCCTTGCCCTTCGACACCCCCGGAGGTTCTAAAAACAGGAAAAAATCAGGTCAAGCTGAAAATTTCGCAGATTCCGGTTGACTTCTGCAAGTTATTGAGTACAATAGATAATGGCAGGATTCATTGACTTCCAAGAATGTTTACATAAATTTAGGAGGAATTTTGTTATGGAGCAAAAGACGATCGGTGTACTGACCAGCGGTGGTGACGCTCCTGGTATGAACGCCGCAATCCGCTCTGTCGTGCGGACCGCGCTGAAAAAGGGGTTCCGGGTAGTCGGCGTCCAGAGGGGCTATAACGGCCTGATTCACGGTGAACTGATTGAGATGAATATGCGTTCCGTCTCCGATATCATCCATCGGGGCGGCACTATGCTCTATACAGCCAGATGTCCGGAATTCCGGGAGATGCCCGGTATCCTGCGGGCAAGGGATACCTGCGTGAAGGCTGGCATCTCCGGCGTGGTGGTCATCGGCGGCGACGGCTCCTTCCGGGGCGCTGCGGATCTGTCCGCCCAGGGGATTCCCTGTGTGGGCATTCCCGGAACCATCGACAACGACATCGCCTGCACAGAGTACACCATCGGCTATGACACGGCCATGAATACCGCTGTGGAGATGATTGACAAGCTCCGGGACACCGCCCAATCCCACGACCGGTGCAGCGTGGTAGAGGTTATGGGCCGTCGGGCGGGCTACATAGCCCTGAATACCGGGATTGCCTGTGGCGCTACCTGCATTGTAGTGCCTGAGGTAGAGTTCACCATGGACGCGCTCCTGGATAAAATCAAGCTGGCTCAGCAGCTTGGAAAGCATCATTTTATCATCCTGGTGGCTGAGGGCATCGGCAAGGTGGACGAGATGTCCAAGCAGATTGAGGCTGCTACCGGAATTGAGACACGGGGCACTGTGCTGGGCCACGTTCAGCGGGGCGGCAATCCCACCGTGCGCGATCGGGTGGTTGCCAGCCAGATGGGCTACCGGGCGGTTGAGCTGCTGGAGCAGGGAATCGGCAACAGGGTCATTGCCATGCAGAACAGCAAGATCGTGGATTACGATATCCAGGAAGCCCTTCAGATCAAAAAGCCCTTCACTGTTGATCTCTATAAAGTTGCGGACGAGATTTCTTTCTGATGCCTGCCCGGGAAACGCGGAAAGCCGTTCTCCCTGTACGCGGGGATGCTGCGAAATGGCTTCATTTTGCGGCATCCCTTTTTGCCTTTCCAGCGATTTTCAGGATCGTATGCGATCAGGGGATGAACCTCCCCTGACATTGCGGACAGGGCCCACGATCCCCGACTGCGCAGAGATTTACAGCATAAACGCCAGGCAATCCCGCCCCTCTTTTCTTCGGGGCAGACCGGAGAGCTACATAAACCGGGAGCTCTCTGGAAATTCTATTACTCAAAACCCCGGAACAGTCCCAGCGGCAAATAAGAAGCCGACAGTAAGGAGTGGATTTTTTGGATTCTCCACGTAAAATGCGGGGCATTTCCAAGGGCGTGAGCTTCAGCTCCGTCCAGGATCCCCGCTTCAAGACAAATCGGATTTCTGTCAACCTGATCACCAGCCTGAACAAGGAAACCGCCACCATCAACGCCCTGATTCCCCAGGTACTCCGGAAAGGCTTCCGGGGCTGTGAGGACTTTACTGAGCTGAATCAGCGGCTTCAGGCGCTCTACGGAGCCTATCTGGATGCGGACGTACAGAAGAGGGGGGATCATCAGATTCTCTCCTTCTCCATCACTGTCATCAGCGATCGCTTTGCCCTTCATGGCGAGCCGATCTCAGCGCAGGCAGCGGAGATTCTCTGCGATCTGACCCTTCACCCCCTGGAGGAGGAAGGCGGCTTCCGGCCTCAGTATGTGGAGCTGGAAAAGACCGCTTTGATCGACACCATCGAAGCGGAGATCAATGACAAGCACAGCTATTCCGTCAACAGCCTTATCCGGGAGATGTGCGGCGGGGAGCCCTACGGCGTTCCTAGATATGGCTTCCGGGACAGAGTAGGGGAGATCACCCCCTCCGCCGCCCTGGCTCAGTACCGGGAGCTCCTGCGAACGGCCCGGATTGAACTCTTCTTTGTAGGCTCCGGAGATCCCGAGCCCGTCTGTCAGGTCTTTGAGGAAGCCTTTCAGTCCGTGGAACGGGACTGCGGCGATTCCACCTTTTCCCGCTCGCATCCACATCCTCTGCGCGAGGGGGAGATCCGGAGAAAAACCGAACGGATGGCAGTCACTCAGTCCAAGCTGGTGCTGGGCTTTTCCACTGGGATTCCGGCGGACGCGGAAAATGTCCCCGCTGTCCGGATGATGTCGGCGGTGTTCGGCGGAGGCGGCATACCTGCCTCTAAGCTCTTCCTCAATCTGCGGGAGCGGCTGAGCCTGTGCTATTACTGCTCTGCCAGATACGATATCTACAAGGGACTTGTAATCGTCAGCTGCGGTGTAGAGCATCAGAACGCCAAACGGGCGGAGGAGGAGATCCTTGTCCAGCTCCGGGAGCTTCAGGAGGGGAATATCTCCGACAGGGAGCATCAAAGCGCCCTTCTGAGCCTGAAAAACGCCTACGCAACCATATACGAAAACGACGCCAGCGTGGAGAACTTCTACCTGGGGCAGCTGCTTACCGGCCAGGATCTCAGTCCGGAGCAGGAGCGGAAGAAGCTGGACGCCCTGACCAGGGAGGAGCTGGTCCAGGCCGCCCGGACGCTGAGGTACGATACCGTTTACCTGCTCACCGGAAAGGAGGAAGAAGCCCATGAATAAGCAGATTATCAAATCCATGGCTCTGGGGGAGGCCTATGAGTTTTACCGGCATCCCTCAGGGCTGGGGATTCTGCTGTATCCCATGTCCGGCTTTTCCAGCGTTTACGCGGTGTTCGCCACCAATTACGGATCGGTAAACACCACCTTCAAGACCCAGAAGGAGGACGACTACGTTACCGTCCCGGAAGGGATCGCCCACTTCCTGGAGCACAAGCTCTTTGAAAGCGAGGAGGGGGACGCGTTCGAGCAGTTCTCCAAAACCGGCGCGCTGGCCAACGCCTTCACCTCTTTTGAAAAGACCAGCTACCTGTTTTCCACAACGGATCACTTTGAGGAATGCTTGGAGATCCTGGTGCGGTTTGTACAGGATCCCTATTTCACCCAGCAGACCGTGGAGAAGGAACAGGGGATCATTGGCCAAGAGATCCGGATGTATGACGACGATCCCGGCTGGCGGGTGTTCTTCAACCTGCTCTGCGCCCTTTATCACAATCATCCGGTGCGGATCGACATTGCGGGCACTACGGAGAGCATCGCGCAGATTGACGCGGATCTGCTTTACCGCTGCCACCGCACCTTCTATAATCTGAACAACATGGTGCTCTGTATTGCGGGGAACTTCCATCCCGGGCAGGCTATGGAGATCATCCAGCGAAATCTGAAGGCCGGGGAAAAGCTGGAGGTTTCCAGCCGGATGCCGGAGGAGCCTGCCGGAATCGTGCAGGCCGAGCGGGAGCAGGAGCTGGAGGTGTCCATCCCGCTGTTCAATCTGGGATATAAGGAGACTCCTGCGGCTACCCGGGAGCAGGAGCTGTCCATTCAGCTTCAGTACGAGCTGATTCTCTGCGCGGTAGCAGGGAAGGGGAGTGCCCTTTACCGGGAGCTCTATGACGAAGGACTGATCAACGATACCTTTGGGAAGGAGGTATTCTGCGGCCAGGGTTATCTGGCGAATATCTTCTCCGGGGAGTCCAGGGATCCCCGCCAGGTGCGGGATCGGATCCGGGGCGCCTTCTCCTGCGCCCGCGAGACTGGCATTGATGAGAAAACCTTCGAGCGGATCCGGAAGATGCTTTATGGAGCTGCCGTCATCTCCTTCAACGATGTGGAATCGGTGGCCAACGAGCTGGTCACCGCCTACTTTACCGATCACAGCATCTATGATACGCTGGACGTGATCGCCCATATGCGCCGGGAGGACGTCAACGCCCTTCTCCGCCGCTCCTTCCGTCCCGAATCTCTGGCGCTCTCGATCGTCAGCCCAGTCGGCGCGTAAAAGCCGATCGCCCGTCCACCCATTTTTCGCCCCTAAAAAGCCCTTAAAATTACGGGTTCCAAGGGGATTTAATCCCCTTGGCGGAGCTCGAGGCAGAGCCTCGAGGTCTTACCCTTCCTGAGCCAATCATCAGAAACGGAGGGATTATATGCAGACTGTTCTCTTTCCCGGGCTGGGACTGGAGCTGACCTTTCCCAACAGCATCCAGCTCGGACCGCTTTCTATCAAATTTTACGGAATCATTATTGCAGTGGGGCTGCTTTTGGCACTGGTGTACGGTTACTCCGCCTTTCGGAAGGTGGGCATTGATCCGGATCGGGTCAGCGATGCCATCATCGGCGGCATCATCGGCGGCATCATTGGAGCAAGGCTCTACTATGTGGCCTTCCGCTGGGAGGACTACGGGATTTCCTTTGACAGCTGGGAAGCCTTTGGGAAATCTCTGCTTCATCTCATTAACACTACAGAGGGCGGAATGGCCATTTACGGCGGGCTGATCGGCGCGCTGGCGGTCGGGATTCTGATAGCCAGATGGAGGCGGGTACATATCCCCGCCCTGCTGGATGTAGTTGGTGTTGGATTCCTGCTGGGGCAGGGGATTGGCCGCTGGGGCAACTTTTTCAATGTGGAGGCCTTTGGCAGCAATACCACCCTTCCCTGGGGAATGACCGGGCCGTCGGTAGTCGGCTATCTCTCCGCCCATCAGGCGGATTTGGCCGTTATCGGCGTTACGGTAGACCCCAATCAGCCAGTTCATCCCACCTTCCTTTACGAATCCCTCTGGTGCCTGCTGGGGTTTGTCCTGCTGGCCTTATACATGAGGCACAGACGGTTTGACGGAGAGGTGTTCCTGCTCTATCTGGGCTATTATGGCCTGGAGCGGTTTCTGGTTGAGGGCCTCCGGACGGACAGCCTGATGATCGGCGCTCTGCGGGTATCCCAGCTGCTGGCGGGAGTTCTGGTGGTTGTATCCGTGATCCTGGTTCTGGTGATCCGTTCCCGCATATCCAACAGCCACGATCCGGAGTATATGAAGCTCTATGTAAATACAGAAATCGGGCAGCGGATTTTGAACAAGCAGGAGTATACCGATCTGCTTCCCGCCGGGAAGATCCGGAAGGCCGCTTCCAGTGAGGCGGAAGCGCCGGTATCCGGCAATATGGAAGCGGAGGACAAGTCGGCGGAGGACGTCGGGAAGGGAGCGGAGGATGGCACAGAGGATTGACGGAAAGCGGATTTCCGCGGAGCTTCGGGAGCAGGTGCGGCGGGAGGTGGCCCTCCTGGGCGGGCAGGGGATCTCAGTCTGTCTGGCAGTGATGATTGTGGGGGAGGATCCAGCCTCCAAAATCTATGTGCGGAATAAGAAAAAGGCCTGCGAGGAGCTGGGCATCCAATCCCAGGAGTACGCCCTTCCGGCGGAAACCTCTCAGGAGGCCCTCTTGGATCTGGTGGAGCAGCTGAATCAGGATCCGGCGGTCAATGGTATCCTGGTGCAGCTCCCTCTGCCTGCGCACATTGATGAAAAGAGCGTCCTGGAGGCGATCTCCCCCAAGAAGGATGTAGACGCTTTCCATCCGATCAATGTTGGGCGCATCATGATTGGAAGCTATGATTTCCTACCCTGCACCCCGGCGGGCTGTATGGAGCTGATCCATTCCACAGGGACAGAGGTTTCCGGCAAGCGCTGTGTAGTGGTGGGCAGAAGCAATATTGTAGGAAAGCCGATGGCGATGCTCCTTCTTCATGAGAGCGGGACAGTGACTGTCTGCCATTCCCGCACAGAGAATCTGGCGGAGATCTGCCGGAGCGCGGATATCCTGGTAGCGGCAGCGGGAAAAGCGGGACTGATCACCGGAGACATGATCAAGCCTGGTGCGGTAGTCATTGACGTAGGCATGAACCGGGACGGAGAGGGCGGGCTCTGCGGAGACGTGGACGCGGCCTCGGCGGAGCCGGTGGCCGGATGGCTCACCCCCGTCCCCGGCGGCGTAGGCCCGATGACGATCACCATGCTCATGCGCAATACAGTGACAGCTGCTAGGCTCCAGTGGAGACAGACCGCGAGGGCTCTGCCCTCGAGCACCCGCCAAGGGGATTAAATCCCCTTAGAACCCGTAACTTTTGGGTATTATCTACTTCCTGCTCCAGAGACACAGAGATACGGCGGTTCCATCTCCGAAAGGAGATGGAACCGCCGTATCTCTGTGTCTCTGTGATTCAATGCCGCCTGGAATGAGCGTCGCACAGGGTATGATTCAGCAGGGATGAATCTTTTTCTTTACGAAAAAGTGGGTAGGCGGGCAGACGGCTTCACAGTGAGTGCAGATGGGAAAGAGGGTTGGGCAGCCCCACCCCATAACCCCAAATAATGGGATTCCAAAGGGGGCCAGGCCCCTTTGGCGAGAGCTCGAGAGCAGCGCTCTCGAGGTCTTCGGCCAAGCAGAATCCCACATAGAGACATATTTTGAGGCGGAATTGTTCAGACTAAGTTCATAAAAAACGCGGGATTCGCCCTTGACTTTCCAGGGGAACGGTGGTAAATTAAAGTTAGCACTCAGAGATGTAGAGTGCTAAGACGATGAGGCGGGAAGCACACCGCCGTCTCAGATTAAAAAAGGAGGCAGGCCGCAATGCAGATTGACGAACGGAAACGGCTGATCCTCCAGACGGTGGTGGACGAATACATCCGCACCGGGGAGCCGGTCGGCTCCAACGCGGTGCTCTCCCGGATGGGGATGAACGTCTCCTCCGCCACGGTCCGCAACGATATGGCCTTCCTGGAACGGCTGGGCCTTCTGGAGCAGCCCCACACCTCCGCAGGCCGGATCCCCACCTATGAGGGCTACCGCTTCTACATCGATCACCTGATGGCTCCCAAGCCCCTCTCTCCCAAGGAAAAGCGGCTGATCGACAGCCTCCTTTCCCAGAACGACCTGACAGTGGATTCCGTGGTAGACAATGCAGTCAGCGTCCTGGCTGAACTGACCAGCCTGGCGGTCGTTTCCAAAAGCAACGCCCCGGTCTTTTCGGTGATCACCAGGGTGGAGGTCATTCCGGCGGGCCGCAGGCTTTATGCGCTGCTGATGATTACCTCCGCCGGAGCGGTGCGGAACAAAATCTGCCGGATCGACTTCGACCTGAACGGGGAGCAGCTGGAGTTCTTTGAGCGGTTCATCAACGATCATCTGGACGGACTGAACGTTGACAGCCTGACGCCGGCCATGCTTCAGAGCCTGGCGGTTGCCCTGGGGAGCTATATGATTGCCCTGTCGCCTCTGCTCCACGGGGTCTATCAGCTCTCGGAGGAGCTGTCCAAAGCGGACGTCAGCCTTCGGGGAGAACAGAATCTCCTTACAAGCGGAAGCCTTCGCCCGGACGAGGTGGTCCGCCTGCTCTCCAACAAGGAAGCCCTTACCGGACTGCTTGGCAGCGCCTTTGACGGCATCAGCGTGGTGTTCGGGGAGGAGGGGGGCAGCTTTGCGGTCAGCAATTCCAGCCTGATTGTCTCCCCCTATAAAATCGGAAGGCATCCCGGCGGATCCCTGGGGGTCATCGGCCCCATCCGGGTGGACTACGCCAAGGTAATACCCCACATTCAATATATAACGGAAAGCGTCACTCGCCTGCTCTCAGATGTGATTGGCGGGAACAGCGACGGAAAGGACGGATCAGATGAGTAAGCATGAGGAACAGGAGGCCGCAGTCCAGGAGGAGGAGATCCTCCAGGAGGAGCAGCCCGCACAGGAGCCTGACGCTCCGGATCCCCTTCAGGAGGAGCTGGAGCAGCTCAAAAAGGAAAACCAGGAGCTCAACGACCGCCTGCTGCGGAGCGCCGCAGAGTTTGACAACTACCGCAAGCGCACCCAGAAGGAAAAGACGGAGATGTCCGCCTATGGCAAATCCCTGTGCATCACGGAGATTTTGGGCGTAGTGGATAACTTCGAACGGGGTCTGGCGGCAGAATGCCAGGATCCGGATTTCAAAAAGGGGATGGAGTTGATTTTTCAGCAGCTGAGCAGCAGCCTTCAGAAGCTCGGCGTGGAGGAAATCCCCGCCCTGAACGAGCCCTTCGATCCGGAGCTGCACAATGCCATCAAGCAGATGGAGGATGACTCCTTCGGAGAGAACACTGTCTGTCAGGTGCTCCAGAAGGGCTACCGGCTGGAAGGAAAAGTCATCCGGCACGCCATGGTGGTGGTCGCAAATCCCTAAGAGTCTGAACAGGCTCTTAGAGCTGCACGCTTTTATCATAGACAGGAAATCTAACCGAACAAATGGAAACAGGAGGATATTATTATGGGAAAGATTATTGGTATTGACCTTGGCACAACCAACAGCTGCGTATCCGTTATGGAAGGCGGCGAGCCTGTTGTAATCGCCAACACCGAGGGCGCGCGGACCACTCCCTCTGTCGTTGCTTTTTCAAAGACCGGCGAGCGGATGGTAGGGCAGGTGGCAAAGCGCCAGGCCATCACCAACCCCGACCGGACCGTCAGCTCCATCAAGCGGCATATGGGCTCCGACTATAAAGTGTCTATTGACGGCAAGGGCTACACCCCCCAGGAGATCTCTGCGATGATCCTGCAAAAGCTCAAGGCGGACGCGGAGTCCTACCTGGGCGAGACGGTCACCGAGGCGGTTATTACCTGCCCGGCCTACTTTACCGACGCCCAGCGGCAGGCCACCAAGGACGCGGGCCGCATCGCGGGCCTGGAGGTCAAGCGGATCATCAACGAGCCCACCGCTGCGGCTCTGGCCTACGGCGTGGACAAGGAAAAGGATCAGAAGGTCATGGTCTACGACCTGGGCGGCGGCACCTTTGACGTTTCCATCATTGAGATGGGAGATGGCGTGCAGGAGGTTCTGGCCACTGCGGGCAACAACCATCTGGGCGGCGACGATTTTGACGAGCGGGTCATCAACTGGCTGGCCAGCGAGTTCCAGAAGGAGAGCGGCATTGACCTGAAGGCTGACAAAATGGCGCTCCAGCGCCTGAAGGAGGCTGCCGAGAAGGCGAAGATCGAGCTCTCCGGCATGACTCAGGCCCAGATCAACCTGCCCTTCATCACCGCCGACGCTACCGGACCAAAGCATCTGGACATGACCCTGTCCCGGGCCAAGTTCAACGAGCTCACCGCCGATCTGGTAGAGGCCACCATGGGTCCGGTCCGTCAGGCGCTGAAGGATTCCGGCCTGAGCTCCTCTGAGCTGGATAAGGTTCTGATGGTAGGCGGTTCCTCCCGGATTCCCGCCGTGCAGGACGCGGTTAAGAACGTCATTGGCAAGGAGCCCTTCAAGGGGATCAACCCGGACGAGTGCGTGGCCATCGGCGCGGCTATCCAGGGCGGCGTCCTGGGCGGCGAGGTCAAGGGCCTGCTGCTGCTGGACGTAACGCCGCTGTCCTTGGGCATCGAGACTCTGGGCGGTGTTTCCACCAAGGTGATCGAGCGGAATACCACCATTCCCACTAAGAAATCCCAGACCTTCTCCACCGCCGCGGACAATCAGACCTCCGTTGAGGTGCATGTGCTCCAGGGCGAGCGGGAATTTGCCAAGGACAACAAGACCCTGGGCCTGTTCAAGCTGGACGGAATCGCGCCTGCTCCCAGAGGCATTCCTCAGATTGAGGTTACCTTTGATATTGACGCAAACGGGATTGTTCATGTATCCGCCAAGGATCTGGGCACCGGCAAAGAGCAGCACATCACCATCACTTCCTCCACCAATATGTCCAAGGATGACATTGACAAGGCCGTGAAGGAGGCCGAAGCCTATGCCGCTGAGGATAAGAAGCGGAAGGAGGAGGTTGACACCCGGAACGGAGCGGATCAGCTGGTATTCCAGTGTGAGAAGGCCCTGGCCGATCTGGGCGACAAGATCTCCGCCGATGAGAAGAAGGGGATCGAGGATAAGATCGCGGCCCTGAAGGAAGCTCTGAAGGGCAGCAATATGGATGAGATCAAGGCCAAGCAGGAAGAGCTCCAGAAGGACTTCTACGCGGTGTCCACCAAGCTCTACGAGCAGGCCGCCCAGCAGGCTGGCCCGGAGGCCGAAGGCGGAGCCTCTGCCTCTAACAATAGCAGCGACAATGTAGTAGACGCGGACTACACCGAAGTAGACAACGACAATCAGTAATCCCACCCCGCCAGCGGGGGAAATGAGCTGGTTTGTACGAAAAGGGTTAAGACCTCGAGAACTTCGCCCTCGAGCTTCCACCAAAGGGGCTTAGCCTCCTTGGTGGAGGTTTGGGGGCAAAGCCCCCAAGGTCTTGACCTTTCCGCACAGACCCGCTCAGCCTCTCCCACTGGGGGAGAATACAAAGGGGGTATGAGCTTGGCTGAGGAAAAACGGGATTATTATGAGGTTCTTGGGGTGGCAAAGGGCGTCGGCGATGATGAACTGAAAAAAGCCTACCGCCAGCTGGCCAAAAAATATCACCCCGACCTGAACCCTGGCGATAAAGACGCGGAACGCAAATTCAAAGAGGTGAACGAGGCCTACGAGGTGCTATCCGACAAGGATAAGCGGGCCCGCTACGATCAGTTCGGCCATGCAGGCGTGGATCCCAACTATGGCGGCGGTGCCGGCTACGGCGGATTCAGCGGCGCCGGCTTCGATTTCGGGGATTTGGGCGACATCTTCTCCGATTTCTTTGGAGGCGGCTTCGGCGGCTCCTCCCGGCGCGCCAATCCCAATGCGCCCCGCCGGGGCGGGGATCTCCATGCCAGCTGCACAATCAGCTTTTTTGAGGCCTGCCGCGGCGTCAAAAAGGAAGTGACCATCGCCCGGCAGGAGGTCTGCCCGGACTGCCATGGCTCCGGCGCGGCCGGAGGCAAGGAGCCTCAGACCTGCCCGGACTGCGGCGGCAGCGGTCAGGTACGGGTAACCCAGCGGACCCCGCTGGGCTCCATTTCCACCCAGCGCACCTGCTCCCGCTGCGGCGGCAAGGGACGGATCGTCACCGATCCCTGCCGGAAATGCAGCGGAAGCGGCCGAATTAAGAACACCCACACCATTTCCGTGAACATACCCGCAGGCATCGACGACGGCCAGACCCTGGCCGTACGTGGACAGGGAGACAATGGGATCAACGGAGGACCCTCCGGGGATCTGAATGTAACCATCAGTGTCCGCCCGGATACCCTTTTCAAGCGGGATGGGTATGACATCTGGTGCGAGATCCCCCTGACCTATTCCCAGGCGGTGTTTGGGGACGATCTGATTGTTCCCACCATTGACGGAAAGGTGAAGTACACCATTCCCGAGGGAACCCAGCCTGGGACCGTATTCCGCCTGAAAGGGAAGGGCGTCCCGGCCCTGAATAACCGGGGCAGGGGCGATCAGTATGTCGAGGTGACTGTGGAGGTTCCCAAGGGCCTGAATAAGGCTCAGAAGGACGCCCTGAAGCATTTCGACAGCCTGCTCGGCGGCGAAAAACAGTATGAAAAGCGAAAAGGCTTTTTGGAAAAGCTGAAGGACATGTTCGATCAATAATTCACTCCTTAAGGCAAAAGCATATCCCGATCCCAGGACCGGGATATGCTTTTGCCTTAAGGGCGTCTGAGGAAAAATGGTTCCCTTAGGGGCGATTCTGCTGACAGGAAATATAAATTTTGAATTTTTCTACAAATTTTCAAATAAGGCTTGGCAGACAGAAAAAAATATGTTAAAATATAGAAAATTCAAGTTTGACCCCTGCGTGAATAAATACCATTCAGCAGGGTGCATACTTTGAAAGGGGAGGTTGATATCGCTTTTTCGCTTTTGCGCGGACTTCGGAAAACCCTGCCGGATCAAAAGGTGCCGGAGTCTGCGCCACCAAAATCCATTGCTTTTGTAGACTTTGAATACTGGAAAATTTCCCTGGAAAAATCATATCATCTGGCTCCCAATCTGCTGGGCTGGCGGGATGAGATTCAGAGGCTCTATAATGTAACAGATATACGGTTTTACGGCGACTTCTCCCAACCGGCGCTGGAAAAGGAAATTCCCCGCATCCGGGAGGTCAGCTATCAGATTATCTACACCCGCAACACCAGCAGCTATTACCGTAAGGACTTTACGGATTTTATCCTGCTGGACGGCATATATCAGACGATCCTTTTCAACGACATTTTCAATACCTATATCCTATTTACAGGGGATGGGCATTTCTGTCCGATTGTTTCCTGTCTGCGGGACAAATGCCATAAGAACGTGATCGTTTATGGCATCCGCGGTTCTATCAGCAAGGGGCTCCGGCAAGCCTGCACTTCTCTGGTAGAGCTTCCTGCAGAGGAGGATGTGGATCTGAAATATGAGCGGATGGTTTTGGAGAATCTGGAGTATCTGGAGCGGTACGGGAAGGGTGCCAAGCCAACCTTCTGGAAAACGGTTGACGTTGTTTCCCAGCGGAACATTGTGGAGCGGGAGCTGATTCAAAGCGCGCTTTCCCGCCTGCTGGCGAAGGGCTATATAGAGGAAAAGGATCTGCATATGGGCATGAAGCGCACGATTCGGGGCCTGGCAGTAGACTGGGCTAAGCTTGAAAGTGACAAAATCTGGCCTCCCAAGCCATAATTGAGAGGACAGATCATATTTATTAAAAAAGAGAAAGGTTGGAATCAACTATGCCAAGAAAAAAGGCAGGAACCGTTCCGGAGCAGATCGCCGATCTGGCACAGCGCATTAAAGAAAAGCAGGCTGAGCTCACCAAGCTGAAAAAACGTTATAAGGAGCTGTGTGAGCGGCAGGATCAGGCTGACGAGGCCGAGCTGCTGGACGCAATGAAGAGCAGCGGCAAATCTAAGGAAGAGATCCTCCAGATGCTCCATCAGGGCTAACCGGGAGCGCTCTTTTCAAGACGCTGTCACTTTATCTCAGTTATCAAAAAGCGCCGCATGCAGCTGCATACGGCGCTTTTTGATAACTGTCCAATGTCCACCGCGCAATTTTGTATACATAAATGTATCCTCCAAATCGGATTCCCGTGCCGACGCGCCATTCGGGATTATCCTTACTTTGCCGTGGGACATCGGCTCATACTCTGTAGCCCTTGTATCGGCCAGGTATTCAAACAGGTCCCGGAGCCCGCTTTTGCGGTATCTTCTTAAAATCAGCCGTTCCGTTTCCGCCAGAATTGTTTTACGCTCCATAAAGGCGTCGCCTGGGTATCGATTTACTGGCTGATTCTAAAACAGGTCAGGGCCTTATTCAAGCGATTTTGTGAAACAGGGGAGACGCCGGAGCGCGGCGCTTCTCAAAATTCGGCGAAGCTGACCAGCGCTTAAGCCGTTAAAACAGATTCTCACAAGAAGAAATTTCCGGGCTTGACTTCGGGGCGTCCGGATGTTACACTAAAATAGTATAGAATAATTCCCGGAGGCGGGCTGGCAGGCAGCCTGTGCTGGAATCAGAGGAAAGAGGGCCTTTGGCGCAGGCGAAGGCTGTGAGGATAGTCATGCACATTACGTTGGAATCAGATTACGCAGTGCGGATTGTAGTCTTTCTTGCCCAGGAGCAGAAGCGGGTAGACGCCAATACCATATCGTCCCATACGGGGGTATCCCTTCGGTTTGCGCTGAAGATCCTGAGAAACCTGGTATCCTGCGGGATCGCCCGTTCCTTCAAGGGGACTCAGGGAGGCTATGAGCTGAACCGCTCCCCATCGGAAATCACCCTGCGGGAGCTTCTGGAGGCCGTGGAAGGGGAGTACGTGTTCAGCCGCTGCCTGGGTGGCGGAGACTGCTCCAATCCGGACGGCTCCGGCTGCAAGGTGCGCCGGGTTTTCGGCCAGATTACCCAAACCGTCCGGGGAATGCTGGATCAGGTCACCATGGATCAGCTGATGTGAACGGAAAGCCCTTGCAGTGCAGGGGCTTTCTTTTGATCCTGCCCATTGCCCTCTATAGAATGCAACTTCTTAGAGCCTGTTCAAGCTCCCTGGGTGGGGCGGATGGAAGGGTTTTTTTTGCACAGCAAGGAAAAAGCGGAGGAATCCTTTGGGGATTCTGAGCATTTTGACGCTGCCTGTGCGGAAAAAGCGCCTTTCAGACGTTGCGCCCGGAGATTTTGAACAGGCTCTTAGTTCATCCGCCGTTAGGCCGTTGTTATTTTCCAGGAAATATGCTATACTGATATCAGTCCAATACCGGGGGCGAGCCCCCGGTATCGCAAAGGAGCGGATCTCCATCCATAAGCAATACTGGACAGTCCGCAGCCGTCCAAGGCTGTTCATCGGTCTGGCGTTCACCATTGCCGGATTCATGCTCTTTTATACCATTCTAACCGTTTTGGTGCTGGAACCGGAAATTCCCTGGCGGCTTTTCCCTTGGGGAGCGGCGGCCTCCGCCTCCCGCTTCTGGCTGCTGGCAGTGCCCCTGCTTTCCATGGGCTGCTGCACTCTCCTGCGGTATCTGAGCCGCAGAGGCGGACGGGAAGAGCTTTGGGCAGGGGAGAACTTTCTGCTTTCCCTGCTGTTGTTTTTTGTGCAGCTGGACAAGCTGAATTTAGCCAAGGGCATCGGCGGATCTCCTGCCCTGGTGCTGATCCTTCTGCTGGCCGCTATGGGAGGATACGCCTTCTGGAGCCTGCGGAAAAAGCAGAATTGAGCGCGGGGAATCTCCCCCGGGAAAGGTGAGAAAGATGGACTACATTCAGGGACGTTTTCCCATCATCCAAAAGGAAAATCTGGCCAAAGACGTCTACAGCCTGTGGATCCGCTGTCCGGAGCTGGCCGGACGGGCGGAGCCGGGACAGTTTGTGCATATCCGGGTAGAGGGCTTTCCCCTCCGCCGTCCCATCTCCCTGTGTGAAATCGAACCGGATCTCATCCGTCTGGTGTTCCAGGTGCGGGGGGAGGGCACCCGCGCCCTGGGAGCGCTGCGGGAAGGGGATAACCTGGATCTGATCGGCCCTCTTGGAAAGGGCTTTACGCTGCTCCCTCCCAGCAGAAAAGCGGTTTTAATCGGTGGTGGAATCGGCGCGCCTCCCATGCTGGAGCTGGCCCGCCGCTATGGAGCGGATGCCTCTGTCATCCTGGGGTTCCGCACCGCCGCCGCTGTCATTCTTGAGGAGGACTTTGCCCGTACCGGCGCGCAGGTGATCCTTTGCACCGACGATGGCTCCGCCGGTCAGAAGGGCTTTGTCACCTCCGCGCTGGAAAGCCAGTTGGAAGGCGTGGATCTGATCTGCGCCTGCGGGCCGCTGCCCATGCTGAAGGGGATCGCCGCCCTGGCGCAGGAACGGGGGATCCCCTGCCAGGTTTCCCTGGAGGAACGGATGGGCTGTGGAGTGGGCGCCTGCCTGGTCTGCGCCTGCCGGACTGTCCGGGACGGACAGGAGATTTTCTCCCACGTCTGCAAGGACGGCCCCGTATTCGACGCCGAAGCCGTCGTTTTTGAATAGGGGAGCAGGCTACGAGAGCTCTGCTCTCGCGCTCTCGCCAAGGGGAGCTGGCTCCCCTTGGATTCCCATCTTTTTGGGGTTATGGGGGGCAGGATTTCAGTCCCTGACTCGCTGGTACTTCTCACAGGGACGATCGCCCGCCTACCCACTTTTTCGTAAAGAAAAAGTTCAGCCCTACGTGCGGGGCAGACAGTACGACGCAGAAAGTTCCGAGCGTGCTCTGCGCAGAAACCCAGTGCGGCGCAGAAAGTACCCCGTACGCAGGAGGGAGCTTTTTTCTTTACGAAAAAAGCGTACTGCGGGAATCAGACTCTCTGCGTGGCAGGAGGAAGGAAGTCTGTACAGACTTGACCCCACCCCTTTTCCGCCCTTCAAAAGCCCTTAAAAAAGATGGGATTCCAAAGGGACGCGTCCCTTTGGCAGAGCGCGAGACAGAGTCTTGCGGCCTTTTCGCTGTACTCAGCCTATTAAATAGCGGGAACCCGCTTCCAGGCAGGTTCCCATTCACTTGAAAGGAAGTAGAAACACCATGGCGGATCTTTCTGTCACAATGGCGGGCGTGACGTTCAGGAATCCCATCATTCCCGCGTCCGGAGCCTTCGGCTTTGGTCAGGAATATCAGTGCCTCTACCCCCTCTCCCGGCTGGGAGGCATCTCGCTGAAGGGAACCACCCTCCATGCCCGGCAAGGGAATCCGCCTCCACGGATTGCGGAAACCCCCGCCGGGATGCTGAACTCCGTGGGCCTGCAGAATCCTGGGGTTGACCAGCTGATCGCCCAAGAGCTCCCCAAGCTGAAGGAACAGGGAACCGTGATCATCGCCAACATTGCGGGGGCTACCGTGGAGGAGTACGCTGAGGCGGTCCGGCGGCTGGAGGAAACCCCGGTTCACATGATCGAGCTGAATATCTCCTGCCCCAACGTAAAGCAGGGGGGCGCCGCCTTCGGGGTGAACCCCGAAACAGCGGCGGAGGTGACGCGCGCTGTCCGCAGGGTCACCACCAAGCCGCTGATGATCAAGCTTTCGCCCAATGTTACTGACATCACCCTGATTGCCAAGGCCGTGGAGGCGGAGGGAGCGGACGCGATTTCCTTAATCAATACCCTCCTGGGAATGCGGATTGACGTCCGCACCCGGCGGCCCATTCTGCACCAGAATGTGGGAGGGCTTTCCGGTCCGGCCGTTCTTCCCATTGCGGTGCGGATGGTCTGGCAGACTGCCCAGGCGGTGAAAATTCCCATCTGCGGCATGGGGGGCGTTTCCCGGTGGGAGGACGCTCTGGAGCTGATTCTGGCAGGAGCCTCCACCGTGCAGATTGGCGCGGCCCTTTTTGCCAATCCCATGGCTCCCCTGGAGATTATTCAGGGACTTTCCCAATATCTGGACGAACATCACATTCCGCAGCTGGCCGATCTGATTGGGGCAGTAGAGCCCTACTGATCCGCCGGACAGAAAGGATCCTCTATGAAAATCATGGCAGTGGACTATGGCGCGGCCCGTACCGGGCTTGCCGTGTGCGATCGGACCGAATTCCTGGCTTCCCCGGTTGGAACCATCCAGGAGCGGGAGTATAAGCGGGCGGTGGCCCATGTGGCCAACGCGGTGCAGGAATATGAGGTAAAGGAGGTTGTGGTGGGCTATCCGCTGAATATGGACGGATCCTGCGGGGAGAAGGCTCAGCTCTGCGCTCAATTCGCCCACGACCTCCAGATGCTGGTGGGGGAGGAGATCCCTGTCCGTCTCTGGGACGAGCGGCAGACCACCATGCAGGCCGCCGAGTACCTGAATGAAACCAACGTTCGGGGCAAAAAGCGTAAGGAGATCATCGACGAGGTGGCTGCCACCATCATTCTGGAAAGCTACCTGAACTACCGGCATCATCAGGCGGCGTCCTCCGACTGAACCGGGAAGCCTGCGGCGGAGGATCCGCCGGGAAAGGAGGGGGCCCTGTGCACAAGGTAAAGCTGGCGGCTCCGGTGGTCAAGTGGGTCGGGGGAAAGCGACAGCTTCTCAGCGTGATCGAGCCTCTGCTTCCCAAGCGGCTGTCCCTCTACTGCGAGCCCTTCCTGGGGGGAGGCGCGGTGCTCTTTGCCCGTCAGCCCGCACGGGCGGTCGTCAATGATCTCAACAGGGATCTGATCAATCTTTACGAGGTCATCCGGGATCAGGTGGACGCGCTGGCGGCGGATCTGGGGAAGCATGAAAACACCCCGGACTATTTCTATCAGATCCGGGATTTGGATCGGGATCCGGAACGGTATCAGGCGCTTTCTCCGGTGGAAAAGGCCTCCCGTTTCCTTTATCTGAACAAAACCTGCTATAACGGGCTTTTCCGTGTGAATGCCTCCGGGGCCTTTAACGCTCCCTTCGGCTCCTACAAGAATCCGAATATTGTCAACGAGCCGGTTCTCCGGGCGGTAAGCGCTTATTTCAATGCCGCCAGGATCACCTTTTTCAGCAGGGATTTCCAGCAGGTGCTGGAGGAGCTGCCCAGGGGGGCTTTCGTCTATCTGGATCCGCCGTATGATCCGGTTTCCCAGACCGCCAGCTTCACCGGCTACAGCAAGGGCGGCTTCGGCCGGGAGGAGCAGCTCCGGCTGAAGGAATGCTGCGACAGTCTGAACCGGCGGGGGATTCGGTTTCTCCTCTCCAACTCTGCCACACCCTTCATTCGGGAGCTGTACAGCAGCTATGAGATCACCCTGGTGGATGCCCGGCGGGCAATCAATTCGGTAGGGGACAGGCGGGGAGCGATTCAGGAGGTTCTGGTGAAAAATTATGGGACGAAATGACGACGCCTGGGCGGCCCTTTTCCAACAGTACCAGATTCTGGAGCAGGTACGGGAAAGGGGTCGTTTTCTCATCTCCGCCCAGCAGATCAAGGAGTACCGGGAGCCCCGGCTGATGACCAAATTTGACCATCGGGTAAACCTGCCAGCCCTGTTCCGGGAGAACGGGCTGGCGGTTCTTCCGGTATCCCGGGGGGATTATCTGATCTCCTCCTTTGAGGCGTATCATACCTTTGAAGCGCCCTCCGGGGAATGTCAGCAGGTGAGCATTCCTCTGCGGCTGCAAAGCCTGCTCCCTCAGTTTCTGGTCAGCGAGGCCATTGCCCTGAACTGTGCCGGGGCCAGCGGCATTCTGTCGGACTTTCTGGGAGAGGAAGGGCTTGTCTCCACGGTCAGCGGCCGGATGGGCTCCGGCTCCTTTTCCTTTGGGATTCAGACGGCCCAGGGGCGCAGCCGGGTAGAGGTGAACAACGCCCAAATTGAGATTGACGCTGCCTGCGAAGGCCCGGAGTCCCTGGCGCTGTTTGAGGCCAAGCGGGATCTGGCGGAGGATTTTCTGATCCGGCAGCTGTACTATCCCTACCGGGTATGGCTGGGACGGGTTTCCAAGCAGGTGCGTCCGGTGTTTCTCACCTTTGCAAACGGCGTGTTTCAGCTGTACGAATATGCCTTTGCGGATCCGGAGGATTACAACGCTCTGCGGCTGGTGAGACAGAAAAGCTATGTGATTCGAACAGACATCACCCGTCGGGATCTGTGGGAGCTGCTTCAGAGCGTCCGACCCGAGCCGGAGCCGGAGATACCCTTTCCCCAGGCGGATAGTCTGCCGCGTCTGCTGAATCTGGCGGAGCTTCTGAGTCAGGGGGAGCTGACCCGGGAGGAAATTACGGAGGAATATGCTTTTGATGTACGACAGACCAACTATTACACCGACGCGGGGCGCTATCTGGGACTGATGGAAAAACGGCGGGAGAACGGGGCGGTTCTCTTCCGGCTGACAGAACGTGGAAGAGCGATGATGGCCATGTCCTACCGGGAGCGGATGCTTACAGCAGGCGGCGCTATTTTGCGGCACCGTCCATTCCGGGAGGTATTCCGGCTCCGGCTGGAGCGGGACGCACTGCCGGATCGGACGGAGATTCTGCGTATCATGCGTTCCGCCGGGCTGTACCATGTGGACAGCGAAGTGACTCTGCGGCGCAGAGCCTCCACGGTCGCAAGCTGGTGCTCCTGGCTGGCAGATTTATGCTGACTTGGATCAGGTAACGGGAGCAAACCTGGTGCGGCGTCCCGGAGTTCTGTTGTGTGAGCTCATATTGTCTCTGCAGAAGGGAACTCTTTGATTATAGCTTGAAAAGGAGCGGGGATTGATGGCACAGGAGGCACTGATTATTGGCGCAGGCTTTGCCGGGGCAGTCTGCGCCCGGCGGCTTGCGGATAAAGGGTATACGGTTACCCTTCTGGAGAAGCGCGGGCACATCGCTGGGAATATGTACGATGAGGCGGATGCACAGGGAATTCGGGTACACTGGTACGGCCCCCATATCTTCCACACCTCCATTCAGAGAGTCTGGGAGTATCTGAACCGCTTTACAGACTTTTTTCCCTATGAGCACCGGGTACTGGGATGGATTGACGGACAGCTGGTGCCCATTCCCTTCAATTATGCTTCCCTGGAGGCCCTGCGCCCTGAACAGGCCCCGGTCCTGGAACAGATGCTTTCCAATGCCTTTCCGGGTCAGAAGCGGATCTCCATTCTGGATCTGCTGAACCGGCGGGAGCCCCCTCTGAAGGAATTGGGAGAATATATCTATGATCGGGTATTTGTCCACTATACGGCCAAGCAATGGCAGCTTCCCATTGAGCAGGTGGATCGCTCTGTTATCAACCGGGTGCCAGTGGTTCTGGGCTATGACGATCGTTATTTTCAGGATACCTGGCAGGCCATGCCTGCGGAGGGGTATCTGCCCTTATTCCAGGCGCTTCTGGATAGTCCGAACATCTGCGTCTGTCTGAACTGCGACGGGCTGGAGCGCCTGACCCTTTCCGAAGGGCGAATCTGTCTGGATGGACGGGAATGGATCGGTCCGGTGATCTACACGGGACCGCTGGATGAGCTGTTCCGGCAGCAGTACGGCCCGCTGCCATACCGTTCCCTGGAGCTGGTGACCGAGCGGTACGATCGGGAATGGTTCCAGCCTGCGGCTGTGGTGAACTACCCGAATGAGGAGGACTTCACCCGCATTACCGAGCACAAGTATCTGACCGGGCAGGTTCTTCCAGGAACAACGATTATGAAAGAGTATCCTTTGGCATATGTGCCGGAGAAGAATCTTCCGTATTATCCCATCGCTTCTGCAGAGAGTGAGGCCCTTTACCAGAAGTACCGTACCCTGGCGGACGGATATCCGAGGCTTCATCTTTGCGGCAGGCTGGCAGAATACCGCTACTATAACATGGATGGAGTCATTTCCCGTGCGCTGGAGCTCAGTGATTCCATTGAGGATTGATGTTTGTGTAAAAATGGTTTGAAAAGGCAGAGCGGGAGTGATATACTGGGAAGAGAAGGAAAAAATATGCAAAGGAGGCACGAATGGTAAGGAGATGGAAAAAAGGTGCTCTGGATTTCGCTAAATTTTCATTTAGCGAAATAATCATATTCGTTTTTGCCTCTCCTCCGATTAACAATATGAACACTGCCGCAAGACAAGATCCCTATGGAGACTGTCCGCAGATCCTGCGGGACTATCTATTCTACATGCAGACCATTAAAGGCCGCTCCGAACGGACGGTTATGGGTTACTATATCGACCTGCGGACATTCTTCCGGTTTCTCAGCCAGTACAAAGGTTTGGTTCCGGCTGATATGCCTTTTGAAGACATTTCCATCTCCAGCATCACGCTGGACGTCCTTCGTGACGTCACTCTTTCGGATCTGTACGAATATCTTCACTATGTCTCTTCCGAACGCTCCAATTCGCCGGTTACCCGTTCCCGCAAGGTATCCAGCATCAAATCCTTTTTCCATTACTGCACCAGTAAAACCAAGCTGCTGGAAAATGATCCCACTATCGAGCTGGAGGTTCCCAGCGTCCGGAAATCCCTGCCGAAATATCTGACCCTGGAGCAATGCCTGGAGCTGCTGAAAAGCGTGGACGGCGAGTTTCGGGAGCGGGATTACTGTATGGTAACCCTCTTCCTCAACTGCGGGATGCGTCTCTCCGAGCTGGTGGGCATCAATCTAAGCGATTTAAAGGAAAATACCGTCCGTCTTCTGGGCAAGGGAAACAAGGAACGCATCGTCTATCTGAATGACGCCTGCCTGGACGCTCTGCAGGGATATCAGGTCTATCGGAACACCCATCCCATCCATCCGGCTCACCGGAACGCGCTCTTCCTGACCCAGCGGGGCACCCGGATCGGAGCGCGCCGGGTGGAGCAGATCATTGATGAAAACCTGAAAAAAGCCGGGTTGGATCAATATGGCTTCTCCACCCACAAGCTTCGCCATACAGCCGCAACCATGATGTATCAGCATGGAAATGTAGACATCAAGGCTTTACAGGCCATTTTGGGACATGCTAATCTGGGGACTACCGAAATTTATACGCATCTCTCCAGTCAGCAGCTGGAGCAGGCCGCCCAGAGCACGCCCCTCTCCCGTCTCCCCGCGCCCAAGCCCAGAAAACCAAAATCCTCCGGAAGCTCCAAAAAATCCGCTCCAGAGGACGAAAATCCGCTCTGAATTAGAGAAGATGCACAAATTGGCGTCTTTATTTTTCAATAAGTTTTCTCTCTTCTTTCCGTTTTTTTCCGGATTGTTCTTGACGAACCAGGCAAAATCTCATATAATGAGATTGTTAGAAAATTAACAATCCAGTGATTCCTCAGGGGCAGTCAAAAATTTTCTAATTCCAGCATCCCCCCTATTCAGTTGGCTCCAAACCATTCACCATATTTCTGTAGGAGGTTATTTGTTTATGGCTGCAAATGCTACCGAAAAAAAGGAAGTCAAGGTTGTGGAGAACGATGTCAACAAAACGATTGACGGCCTGCTGCAAAACGCCAAACAGGCGCTGAAGGAATTCATGTCCTTCGATCAGGCCACCATTGACAACATCGTTCACGAGATGGCGCTGGCAGGCCTGGACAACCACATGAAGCTGGCGAAGATGGCTGTTGAGGAAACCGGCCGCGGCATCTATGAGGACAAGATCATCAAGAACCTCTTTGCTACCGAGTATATCTGGCACAACATCAAGAACGAGAAAACCGTTGGTATCATCAAGGACGACGAGGCAGAGGGCATCATTGAAATCGCGGAGCCTGTCGGCGTAATTGCCGGCGTTACTCCGGTTACCAACCCCACCTCCACCACCATGTTCAAGTCCCTGATCGCTCTGAAGGCCAGAAACCCCATCGTTTTCGGCTTCCATCCCTCCGCGCAGAAATGCTCTGTTGAGTCTGCCCGCATCCTCCGTGACGCTGCCATTAAGGCAGGCGCCCCCGAGCACTGCATCCAGTGGATCGAGGTTCCCTCCATCGATGCCACCAACGCTCTGATGAACCATCCCGACGTAGCCTTGGTGCTGGCAACCGGCGGCTCCGGCATGGTAAAGGCCGCTTACTCCACCGGCAAGCCTGCTCTGGGCGTAGGCCCCGGCAACGTTCCCTGCTATATTGAGAAATCCGCTGATCTGGAGCGGGCCTGCACCGACCTGATGCTCTCCAAGACCTTCGACAACGGCATGATCTGCGCTTCCGAGCAGGCTGTCATTGTGGACGAGGAGCTCTCCGCCCGTTTCGAGAAGTATATGAAGGACAACTCCTGCCACTTCCTGAACGCCGAAGAAACCGAGAAGGTCACCAACTATGTAATCAACCGGGAAAAGGGCGGCGTAAACGCTGCTGTTGTCGGCAAGCCCGCCGCTTGGATTGCCAAGAACGCCGGCGTGAATGTACCTGACAACACCAAGATCCTCATTGCCCGTCTGCCCGACGTAGGCGCTGAGTATCCCCTCTCCCGTGAAAAGCTCTCCCCTGTTCTGGCCTACTTTGTGGTTAAGAACACCGAAGAGGGCATTGAGAAAGCCTGCAAGATGCTGGAGCTGGGCGGCCTGGGCCACTCCGCGGTTATCCACTCCACCAACGACGAGGTCATCAAAGCCTATGCCAGCGCGGTCAAGGTTGGCCGTGTCATCATCAACTCTCCCTCCTCTCAGGGCGGCATCGGCGATATTTACAATGAGAACACCCCCTCCCTTACTCTGGGCTGCGGCTCCTTCGGCAGAAACTCCACCACTCAGAACGTATCCACCCAGAACCTGCTGAACATCAAGCGTGTTGCCAAGAGGAGGAAGAATATGCAGTGGTTCAAGATTCCGCCGAAAATCTACTTTGAGAACAACGCAGTTCAGTATCTGGAGAAAATGCCCAATATCTCCCGTGCGTTCATCGTCTGTGACCCCATGATGGAGAAGCTGGGCTATCTGGAGAAGGTTCTTTACTACTTGAGAAAGCGCGAGGTCTACTGCCATTCCGAGATCTTCGCTGAGGTTGAGCCGGATCCCTCTGTGGATACCATCATGCGGGGCGTACAGGCCATGCGGAACTTTAAGCCCGATGTCATCATCGCTCTGGGCGGCGGCTCCTCCATGGATGCGGCGAAGGGCATGTGGCTCTTCTATGAACATCCTGACACCTCCTTTGCCGGCATGAAGCAGAAGTTCCTGGATATCCGGAAGCGTACCTTCCACTTCCCTGAGCTGGGCAACAAGGCGCAGCTGGTTTGCATCCCCACCACCTCCGGTACAGGCTCCGAGGTAACCTCCTTCTCCGTTATCACCGACGACGGCAACAATATGAAGTACCCGCTGGCTGACTACGAGCTGACCCCCGATGTAGCAATCATCGATCCCCAGTTTGTAGCTACCATGCCCAAATCCATCACTGCGGACACCGGCATGGACGTGCTCACTCATGCAATCGAGGCTTATGTTGCAACCATGGCCTCCGATTACACCGACGGCCTCTGCCTGCACGCCATCAAAATTGTCTTTGACTATCTGGTGAAGTCCTACAATGGGGATCTGGCTGCCCGCGAGAAGATGCACAACGCCTCCTGCATTGCCGGTATGGCGTTCACCAACTCCTTCCTGGGTCTGAATCACTCCATGGCCCACAAGCTGGGTGCGGAATATCACATCCCCCATGGACGCGCCAACACCATCCTGCTCCCCTACGTAATTGAGTACAACGCGCAGAAGCCTACCAAGTTTGCGTCCTTCCCCAAATATGAGAAGTTCATTGCGGATCAGCGGTATGCGGAAATTGCCCGGCACCTGGGCCTGCCCGCTTCCACCACTGAGGAGGGCGTCAAGAGCCTGATCAATGCCATCAAGGATCTGAACAAGGCCATCAACGAGCCCCAGTGCATCAAGGACTGCGGCGTTGACGAAAAGACCTTTATGGACGGCCTGATGGAGCTCTCTGACAATGCCTTCAACGACCAGTGCACCACTGCGACCCCCCGTTACCCGCTGGTTTCTGAGATCGCTGAGCTCTACAAGAAAGCCTACTACGGCAAATAAATCCCCCTTTCCTTCAAAAGCAGCCATCCTTTCAAGAGGATGGCTGCTTTTCCACGGGCAAGATCTCGAGGGCTCTGCCTCCCCTACCCTATCAATTTTTCGGAATGGCCTCTTCGTTCACATAAAATCCCTTTTAAGGATAGACACTTTGTGGTATAATAAGTACAAGTACTTATTATACGTCGATGGCCAGGGCGATGCGTTCGCTTCGCTCACTCCCGCCCGAATGGCCAATTATACCAATTCCGCTGCGCTTCACGGTATAATAAGCAAAAAGGATGGGATTCCAAAGGGACGAGTCCCTTTGGCGGAGGTGCGGGGGCAGAGCCCCTGCGGACTGGGGGATGCCTCTAAGGAGGGAATGGATTTGGAAAACGTGGTAGTGCCGGGAATTGGCGTGGGCGCCATGTCTGATAAATATCAAATTAAAGTTCTGATCTGCTACCTGCTTCACTCGGTCCCCTCCCCTCTTTCCAAGGAGCAGCTGGGCGCCGTGTTTCAGGAGGGGCAGTACGTCAACTATTTCAGCTTCTGCGACGCTCTGCAGGAGCTGACTGATGCCGGACACCTTAGCTTGGATTCGGACGGACGTTATATCCTGGAGCCCCTGGGCGTAGAAACCGCAAAACGTCTGGAGCGGAATCTCCCCAAGTCCCTCCGGGACAATGTGGTCACAGCCGCTATGCATCTCATTGCCCAGCTGAAGGTTGAGCGGGAAAACGAAGTCCGGATTCTCCCCCATCAGAACGGCTTCATGGTGCACTGCACCTCGCACGACGGTTCCTTCGTTATCCTGAAACTGGAGCTTTACGCGCCGGATCAAATCCAGGCGGAACGGATACGGGAACGGTTTCTCGCCGATCCTGCCGGCATTTATCAACAGGTTGCCGGTCTGCTGATCGGTGAGCTGGAAGCCTGATTCAGACATCGTCCTCTTTGAAAGGAACAGTCAAGACAATGAGAAAACATCATCTGATCGACCTGAATGATCTGACCAAAACCCAATGGGAACAGATTACCGAGCTAGCAATCCGCATTAAAAACAGTCCGGACAAGTATGCAGACAGCTGCAGGGGGAAGATCCTGGCTACCCTCTTCTATGAACCCTCCACCCGGACACAGATGTCTTTTCAGACCGCCATGCTCCGCCTGGGCGGAAGTGTGATCGGCTTTGACAATCCCCAGAACAGCTCTGTCTCCAAGGGTGAAAATCTGGTGGACACCATCACCATTGTCAGCGGATACGCAGATATCATCGCCATGCGCCATCCTGTGGAGGGGGCCGCTCTGGCAGGCGCCCAGTACTCCCGCTGCCCGCTGATCAACGCTGGGGACGGCGGTCATCTCCACCCCACCCAGACGCTCACCGACCTGGTCACACTGGCCAGCGAGATCGGCGATCTCAACCATCTGACCATTGGTCTTTGCGGGGATTTGAAAAACGGGCGCACGGTTCATTCTCTCATCAAAGCACTCAGTCACTACAAAGGAATGCATTTTGTCCTGATCTCTACCGACGCCCTGACCCTGCCGGATCGGTTCAAGGAGATCATTCGGGCCTCCAGCAACACCTATGAGGAATGCTGCTCCCTGGAGGATGCCATGTCCTCCCTGGATGTGCTTTACATGACCCGGATCCAGAAGGAACGGTTCGCAAGCGAAAAGCTTTATAATGAGCAAAAGAACGTCTACATCCTCACGCCGGACAAGCTGACAAGCGCCAAGCCGGAGCTGAAGATTCTCCATCCCCTGCCCAGGGTGGACGAAATCGCCATGGAAGTAGACAATGATCCCCGCGCCATCTACTTCCGGCAGGCCCGCTATGGAGTCTATGCCAGAATGGCGCTGATCCTGACCCTTTTGAACGCGGGTGTCAGCGAACCGGTTCTGAAGGGAATCTCCCACGGGCAGCACTGTAAGAATCCCCGGTGCGTCACCAACAACGAACCCTACCTGAAAAGTGCTTTTGTAATGGATGGAGGCCTGTTCCACTGTGAATACTGCGATGCCCCACTCCTGCTCTAGGGCGGAGGGCCGCTATACACATCCTGTTCTGTTCTATGGATCCCCTCATAAGGCCGGCAACACCCGCAGGCTGGTGGAGCAGGTCTGTCCCGGCCTTCCGCTGGCAGCAGAGCCGGAGATTATCTCCGCCTACGATCTGCGCATCCGTCCCTGCTGCGACTGCCGGAGCTGCTATCATGGGGAGTGCCCCTTAAATGATGACGGAATGGGCGAGCTGCTGGAAAAATTCCAGCAGGCGGATCTGCTGATCTGCGCTCTTCCCATCTATTTCAACGGGCTGCCCGCACCCATGAAGGCCATTGTGGATCGAAGCCAGCAGCTGTTTGTCAAGCGGTTTGTCCAGCGGGAGGCCGTATCTTCTCCTCTCAGGCCGGGTATCTTATTGACAACCGCCGGATCTCCGGATCGAATCAGCAACAGCGGCGGCGGGGCCATGGAGGGGGCCTACTCCTCCCCTGCCGTCAGTGTCAGCGGCGGCGTCCGGGAGATCATCCGGATGTTTTACGGATGTCTGGGCGTATCCCTGGCAGGCCACATTGCCCTTTCAGATATGGACCAATCCCCTGACATCGCGGTGGATCCCAGTCAGATTCAGGAGATCCGCCGGCGTCTTCAGGAGTGGCAGATATAATAATAACGATAGATAAGGAGAAATCAAAATGGAATTGCTTCATGCTTCAAATGAGAGCTTCGACAGTGAGGTTCTGCAGAGCCCGCAGCCGGTTCTGGTTGACTTTTATGCCGATTGGTGCGGCCCCTGCCGGATGCTTGCCCCGGTGATCGAGGAGATCGCCCAGGAGCGTTCGGATCTGAAGGTGGTCAAGGTCAATGTAGACGATGCGGACGCAGTCGCCGCACGGTATGGGGTCATGAGCATCCCTACAGTGATCCTGTTTGAGGGCGGACAGGCTGCCCATCAGCTGGTCGGGTTCCGTTCCAAGGAAGCCCTGTTGGAGGAGCTGGGCCTGTAAAAGAAACAGCAAAATCTCCGGCAGAAATCTGCCGGAGATTTTGCTGTGGAATTGCTTCCTGTTATGCAGGACAAAGGAACAAAATGCGGAGAACCGATCCTGGAGCTCCGCATTTCGTTCTGGACAGAACACTTGTTCTTTAGAATCATCCGGTTTTCCTTGTACAGGTGTTCCAGAAATATTTGCTGTCCCCGCTTTTCTTACACATTTTCCCAATCAACTTTAAAAAGTCCCGATAGGCACTGGAGTCACTGTCATAATGCTTCAGCAACAAATAGGAAAGGTCAGCGTCCCCCTTCCAGCAGTTTTCCATAATCGAAGATCCCGCAGAATGACTCCCTTTTACCTTGTGTTATGAACCCTCATAAGGGCAAAAATAACGGAATCAATCAAACCGGAATTAATCGGTCTAAAAATCAGCTACCTTCCCGATATCGTCTGGAAATATATCTTTCGATCCTTTAAAATCATGCTTACAAATCCAAGATAGAAAGAATGTCACTTAAAGATTCCAACGTATAATCCTGTCCAAAGTCCTTTATTTCTTTGCTTCTGTTAATGAGAGCAGAAACAATTCCAAGCTTTTGGGCTCCGATAATGTCCTTTTCTTCATCTCCGATAAATATCATGCCATTAGGAAAAATCTCCAGAGACTCTAGCAGTTTCACATATCCTGCAGAGTTCGGTTTTCTATAACCAACATCAACAGAAGTAATCGCAATATCGATATAATCGGAAAGTACAGAAATATCCTCTAAAGAAATTTCGTTATCCATTCCATAGGCAACATCCGTTAAAATTCCTATTTTTATCCCATGCTGCTTTAGTTTTTCCATTGTGTCGATTGTTTCTGGATAAGGCTCGGCATCGGCTTTAAAAAAAGAATAAAAACCGGACTTTAAAGTATATAAATCTGTCTGTATCCCCCAGCTTTTTAATATTTGATTAAAAATGCAATCAGAAGTTGTTTCCCACTCCCGATAGTTCACTCGGGTGTTATACTTCAGAAGCACATCTGTTGCTGCAATCAACATATCCTCTGACAACGTAATATCAGCCGCAGCGGCAGCGTGCTCTAATCCTGAACGATACAGTCCCTGCCAGTTTAGCGGGTTTTTATATTTAATAAGTGTATGCCCTACATCAAAGCCTATTGCCTTTATCTCGTTTTTGAACCGCATATTAAATGTTTCGCCTCCATTGCATCGCTAACCCATGAAAATATGAGTAAAAAGCAAAAGAATCGTTACTGAATTCTCCGCGCAACTATTCTATTTGACGCATGAAGGTGTTTAGGAACACCAGGATGGCATCTTCAAATGATGATGCTGTGCTCCTTGGATGATTGCGTAGCTTCAGCCGAGACTGTTCTCATCGCGCATGGAAGTCTGTACAAGGGATTTTTCCAACCACCACTCCGCTATTTCAACGCAAAGACCCAAAACAGAAAGTGGGGCGAGGTCTTGAGCTTAATCGTAATCGTAGCTGCCCCGCTTCTGACGGCTGCCTCTCCGGCGTTCCGGCTGCTTGGTATCCGAGAACTTTTCGTCGCTGGATTTCATAAATTTGGAGAGCATATCCTCAAAGCTGTTGTCCTTGGAGGGTGCGGGCCCTCTGCTGCTAAAGCCGCGGTTTCCGCCGTTGCCGCCCCCTGTACGGGGAGGCCTGCCTCCGGCCTGAGGAGGACGCCCGCCGCCTTCCCGACGGTGAGACGAACCGCCCTGCTGGGAATGCTGAGGCGGCGGGAGGGTGCGCTTGATGGACAGGCTGATCTTGCCGTCGTCACCAATGTTGAGGATTTTTACCTTGACAATTTGCTGTTCCTTCAGATAGTCGTTGATGTCGTTGACGTAGGACTGGGAAATCTCGGAAATATGTACCATCCCTACAGAACCGCCCTCCAGCTCCACAAAGGCGCCGAACTTGGTGATTCCCGTAACCTTTCCCTCAACAATGCTACCCACTTCATGCTGCATAAAAAAACCTTGTCCTCCTGTGAATTTTATTCCTTCCGGTTATAGTCAATGAACACCTGTTCATCTGGCAGGACAAAACCAAGCTTCTCCCGGGCGATCTTCATGATATAATCCGCGTTCTCGCCGGAGTTCAGGATGTTGGTAACCTCCTGATTGATATAACTCTGCTGGCGGTATTCCTCCCGCACGGCTTCCAGGGTTTCCTTCCGCCTGGAGATATCCACCTGCATAAAAGTAAAGGAAACCGCCACATATACAAAAAAGGCGGCCAGGGCCAGCTTGAAAATCAATGATTTTTTGGTTTTCTTCTTTGCCAAGGCTTTTTCCTTCCTTTCCGTTCGGAAGCACTCGCATGATCGCCGCATTCGGACTCCGGAACGGATACAAGTGACTGAGGGGATATAGGTACATTATACACTATATCATCCGGGGGTTTCAAGTGCTTTTTAGCAATGAAAAAGGAAAATTTTACCCGATTTCTGAAAAAGCCTGTCGCTCTCCGCAGTTTTTTAAAGATCCACTGCCCCAGACGCAGCAAAGGCAGCAGGGTCAGGCGGTAAATAAACCGCAGAATGGCGTGAACCACCCTGAGGATCTGCCGGGCCGCGCCCATGATCAGCAGGCTCAGGGTAAAGAAGTACAAAATGGCGCCCAGAAGCTCTCCGATCAGCACAAAGGCCCGGAGCAGACCGCCGTTGGCCAGCACGATAAAGGAAAAGCTGGCCACTGCCGCCAAGGCAAAATAGAGCACATCCTCCAGAAAGATCAGCACTCTGCCGTTTGGAAAGGCCATCCGAAGGATACGGAAAACATCGTAGCAGGCTCCCAGGAGAAACCCCAGGAGGCAGGCCTCCAAAAAGATCCCGACCTCTCCTGCCATCATTTGAATACCCTGGAGAACAGGCCGCCGCCGGACTTCGGCTCTTCATTATAAAAGAGCGCAGCGATTTCCCCGTCCATGGTCAGTTCCCCGGTGTCCACATTCAGCTTGCTGATATGGAGATTGCTTCCCCTGACGGTCAGCTCCCCCATATCAGTGAAGAGCACCACCATATTCTCATCAAAGCTGTCGATATCATTGACGCCGGAGATAGAGAGCAGACGCCGATCCTCCAGAATAACATTATGCGGCAGCTTGACCGCTTTTTCTTGCATCCTTCCGTTCCTCCCCTTTCGCAGGCTGTCCGGCGCTGATCGCCGGTCTGTTACCAGTTTATTCGGGAAGGATACAGGGTATGCGCACTAGAATCCCAGGCAGACCGCCAGAATGACGAGCGGCTAGTCCTCCAACACCTGGTAGGTGTCGGCGGCGGTTTCCTTGTTGGCATACTCATTGATGCTGGTGACCTTTACCTTGGTGGTGCGGGCGCCCAAGTTAATTTCAATGATATCGTCCAGCTTGACGTTATAGGAGGCTTTGGCGGGGATCCCGTTGATCACAATTTTTCCGGCGTCGCAGGCCTCGTTGGCAATGGTGCGCCGCTTGATCAGGCGGGATACCTTCAAATATTTGTCCAAGCGCATGGTTTTTCTCCTTTGAGAAACGATCATTAAGGGACAAGACCACGAAGACCCCGCCTCCGCGCCTCCGTCCAAGGGATCCACCCCTTTGGAATCCCTCTATGGCGGAGGCTTGAAGACAACGCCGTCAAGGTCTTGTCCCAAGTGTGCCGCAGCACAGAATTTTCTTATTTCACGTAATCCTTCAGGCTCTTGCCTGCCTTGAATGCAGGAACCTTGCTGGCAGGGATGGTAATGGGCTCGTGCGTGGCGGGATTCTTGCCTTCTCTGGCCGCGCGCTCCCGGACTTCAAAAGTGCCGAAGCCTACCAGCTGAACCTTGCCTTCGGTCTTCAGGCCCTCAGAAATTGCGTCAATCGTGGCGTTTACAGCCTTTTCCGCATCCTTTTTGGACAGCTCGGCTTTCTCAGCGACAGCCGCAATCAAATCAACTTTCGTCATTGAAGTTTGACCTCCTAAGTTTTTTATATATTCATGAGGCACGCCGGGGGCGTTTTCCTCTTGAATGCTGTTTCGGGCAGGGCCTTCTCCCTTGCTAGTGTTCTTCCCCGCCGCCCAGATATTCCTTGCTTTCCCGCCAAAGCCTGTCCAGCAAGGCCGTGTCTGCCTCTCCGATGGGAACGTCCTGTTCTCCGGCCAGCGCCTCCACGCGGGTAAAGCGATCAATGAATCGATCCGTGGAACGGGTCAGCAGCTCCTCCGGATCCAAACCGTACTTGCGGGCCACATTGACCGCGGCAAAAATCAGATCGCCGATCTCATCCGCAATTTCCGGCAGGCGCCCTTCGGCAGCCGCTTCCTCCAGCTCCTTTTCCTCGGAGCGGAGATCCTTCATGGCCTCCTCCGGGGAGAGATAGCCAAAGATCGGATTGGCCTTTCCGGCCCGGGACTGAACCTTTTCGGCGCGCATCAGGGCCGGGAGGGGCCGGGGCACTGCGGTCAGTGTCTCAGCCGCAGTAGTCTGGCCCTTGGTCTGCTGCTTGATGGCGTTCCAGTTGTCCAGCACCTCGTCCACGCCGGATACCGTTGCGTCACCAAAAATATGGGGATGCCGGATAATCAGCTTCCGACAGATATCATTGGCTACATCGTCAAAAGAAAAGACGCCCTTTTCCTCTTCCATCCGGGCGTGAAAGACCACCTGAAGGAGCACATCCCCCAGCTCCTCCCGGAGCATGCCGGCATCCTGCTGGTCGATGGCTTCTACAGTCTCGTAGGTTTCCTCTATCAGATTTTTTCGGATTGACTCGTGGGTCTGCTCCCGATCCCAGGGACAGCCGCCCTCGCTCCGGAGCAGCTCCATAATATGGAGAAGATCCTCGATTCCGTATCGATCCTTCTTTTGAAATTCCACCGTTTTCCTCTTTTCCTACTGGAGCGTATGAGCTTTGCCGCATCCGCTGCAAATCCCGTCGTGTACCAAAATCACCCCGCCGCATTCCCCGCAGGTCCAGCGGCTGCGCTGCTGCTCCAAAAACCGTTCCCTTCCAAGCTCACGGATCTCCCGCAGGTTGGTCAGAGGCGACTCCCGCAGGGCGTACTGAAACTGATACCGTTTCTCACGCTCCCGGGAAAATTCACAGGGGAAGTCCGGGCATTGATCGCAGAACCGGTATTGGTTTGCCCTGCGCTTTTCGCATTGAATGATGGTGCATCTGACAGAGCAGAATTCCGGCTTGCAGTCATCAGGCCCCATACAGCCCGGACAAGGCTCCTGTTTTTGTGGGCCATGCTGCAAAGACTGCAGTCCAGGCCGCAGGGCGCAATCATGGCTTCCTCAAACATATAAGCCTCCTTATCCAGGCACACAAAATGAAAGCCCGCCTCTCAAGTAAAACCTGAAGGCGGAGCCGCCATTCCCGGATACTTCCCTATTTTACCTGATTAAACGCAGTTTTTCAAGTACTTTGGCGATTTTCTTTCCATTTGGCAGCATAAAAACATCCTCGGGAGAAATCACCCGGAACACCGCCAGGGAAATCAGATAGAAAACACCGCCCACAGCCATGCTGAATAGGGTTATTATACTATTTCCGGCGTACTTTGTCAAAGCATTCCAGCATAAAAGTGAAGAAATTCCGCAGATCAGGCCGCAGACCAGGGGTTTCAGCAGCGTTCCTGAAAAATCCAGCCGGACGGTCAGCACGTTTCGGAGCTTATTCAGGGTCAGCAGGGCAATCAGGCCGTAGCAGGCCAGGGTGCTCAGAGCGCTTCCGAGGATGTTGACGGAGGGAATTCCCACAAGAATCAGATTCAGCAGAAGCTTTGCCAGAGCGCCTGCGCAGAGGTATTTCACCGGAAGGTCCATCCGTCCGATCCCCTGGAAGATGGCGTTGGCCGGCGCCACCAGGGCCAGGAACAGGGAGGCCGTCGCCAGCAGGGACAAAAGCGGCGCGCCCACGTGAATCACCCCCGGAAGCCCGCCATAGAGCAGGGAGAGGATCGGCTCCGCCATAAAGGCCAGCCCGCAGGCCAAGGGAGCGGCCACCAGGCTGGTGCTGCGGATGACGGATTCCACATTGGCCCGGAGGCGCTGACGATCGCTGCGGGTCCAGGCGGAGGTCACGTTGGGCAGAGCGCTCTTTCCAAAAATGCCGGTAAAGGCCGGCACCAGATTGAACAGGGTAACGCAGGTGGTGAAGCAGCCGTATAAAAAGGTATGGAGCTCCTCCCCTTCTCTGAGGAAGCCGCCGTACAGCTCCTCCAGCAGCGCCGGAGCCTTTTCGTAGCAGCCGATCAGCCGGTTCTGGATGGTCACAGTGTCGATCAGGGCGGAGAGCTGGAGCACCACCGCTCCCAGGGTGATGGGAACCGCCATCCGCAGCAGCCGCGGGAGCATTCCCCCTGCGGAGGGAGGGGCGGCGGCCAGCTGCTCCGGAGTGATGGCGTCTCCCCGGAGCTTATACCGAAGAAGCACATAGAGGAATCCCGCCAGAGTGCTGGCGCTGACGCCCAGCATGGCGCCGGCGGCTCCGAAAGGAACGGCCACCATGTCCGCCGCTTCCAGGGACTGACAGGGCACGCCGAACACCAGCCCAGTCAGCCGGAACTGCCGCCGGGCGGCTTCCATCGCCAGATTGGCGAATACCAATCCCGCCGCCAGCTTTACCACCACCTCCACAACCTGGGTCACGGCAGTGGGAGTCATATTGGAAAGCCCTTCGTAGTACCCGCGGAAGGAAGCCATCAGACAGCAGAAAAAGATAGCGGGCGCAATCATCACCACCGCCCAGAAGGAATGGGGGCTGTCGATGAGAGCGGCAAAGCTGCGGGCGGCGGCAAGCACAATAGCGGAGCCGGCCAGTCCGAGAAGCAGAAAAAGCCCCGTAGCCATGCGGAAAAGCTTCCGAACATCCTGCCAGCGGCCCTGGGCGGCCTGTTCGGCAGTCATGCGGGCGACTGCCGTAGAGAGGCCGGTGACCGTCAGGGCATACACAGCGGTATAAAGGTTGTAGGCGGAGCCGAAGTAGCCCATACCAGTTTCGCCCAGAATATTGGTCAGAGGAATTTTGAACAGCGCGCCGATGAGCTTCACGGCCAGCATGGAGGCCATGAGAACCGAAGAGCCGTAAAGGAAGCTCTGGGAGGGTTTCGTGTTCTTCAAAAGCAAGTCACCCGATTCTGTCCCCCCGCATATACTGAAAAGGGGGACACTCCCATTATAGTCCCCCCTCCCCTGTCTTAGACCTCGGAGGGGCTAAGACCTCGAAGGCTCCGCCTCCGAGCCTCCGCCAAGGGGACGCGTCCCCTTAGATTCCCGCCTTTTTGGGGTTATGGGGGCAGAATTTCAGTTCTTGCCTCGCTGGTACTTCCGGCGTGGTCGATCGCCCGCCTACCCATTTTTTCGTAAAGAAAACATTCAGCCCCAAGAGCGGCGTAGGAAGTATCCCGCACGCAGGAAGAAGCTTTTTTCTTTACGAAAAAAGCGTACTGCGGGAATCAGACTCTCTGCGTGGCAGAAGCAAGGGAGTCTGTACAGACTTGACCCCACCCCTTTTCCGCCCCTAAAAAAGCCCTTCAAATAATGGGAATCCAAGGGGAATCCCTTCCCGATGCGCCGCCAGCGGCGCATCTCAGAATTCGGCGAAGCCGAATTCCTAGGTGCGTCGTTTCACGACGCACCGCAGAGCGCGAG
>JAAVZY010000128.1 GCA_022791945.1 Oscillospiraceae bacterium
GCTTATTATACCACAAGCCCGCAGGGCGCAGTGGTATAATTGGCCATAGAGGCGGGAGCGAGCATTCCGCGAGCGCATCGCCTTGGCCATCAGCGTATAATAAGCGCTTTGCGCTTATTATACCACAAGCCCGCAGGGCGCGGTGGTATAATTGGCCATAGAGGCGGGAGCGAGCATTCCGCGAGCGCATCGCCTTGGCCATCAGCGTATAATAAGCGCTTTGCGCTTATTATACCATGAATTGACAGGGCCTGCAACATTATTTGCTATACTCCATCACCCATGCGTATTCCCTTATACTTTTTGGCAAGAGCAGCTCCTAGCGGCTTTACCAGCCCAATCCCCGGATACAGTCATTCTCGAAAGAGACGGTGATAGGGGGACTCCAAAGAGACATAGGAGCGCTGCTGGTGGGATGGCGTCTACTATTTCGACAAAATCTCTCAAAATGCTGAAATTAGTCAATTATGCGCTAAAGCTGGTTCCTGGTCCTGCTACAATGAAAGCAGAAACGGGGGACGATTCCATGACAACTTCGACGATGACAACAGCGCCCCAGTTCCTCCAGCAATATCTTCTTCAAGAGGAGCGGGAGGAAGGAACGATCGAGAAATATCTCCGGGATGCAGCACGGTTCCTGGCTTGGATGGGTGAGGAACATCCGACAGATGTACCCTCCTGGAAGGAGCGGTTGGCGTTGCTCATGGAAGCAATCTGCGCCACTGGGATTCGCGTCTCGGAGGTGCGGTATCTCACAGTAGAAGCCGCCTGGGCGGGACGAACGGAGATCTCATTCCACACCATCCTCCTGCCTGGGAAGCTCTGCCGGAAACTGCTCAAGTATGCTATAGCAATCTTCAAAAATAGCAACATTTCAATACGCCACAGAAACCCATATATCAAAGCTTTCTGCGGCTTGCAGAGGAAGCTATTTTTGAGGATTGCTATAAGAAAAACAAAATCGCCTCCGGGGAGATTTTCTCACCAGAGGCGCGGTAACGGCTTATCCCGGAGACAGATTTGGTCAGAGATGAAGGCTATCTGCAAAAGTGCGGGCGTGGCTGAGTCTCAGAGCCTGTTTAAGGTTTTCCCGCATAATCTGCGGCATTTGTTTGCGCGTACTTTCTACAAGGTCTGCCGTGCTGTTGCGAGGCTTGCGGATTTGCTGGGGCACTCCAGCATTGAAACTACACGAATCTATTTGATCTCCACTGGTGTGGAGCATACACGGCAATTGGAAAGATTGAACTTAATTTGTTAGCTGCTTACAGATATGGACGAAATAAATATTTTGTCCTTCCTGAATTCCTTGAACTTATATGAAAGTAAATGGGTAGGATCTGAGAATGAAGCCATATATGTGTGGAGGCATCAGTCTCCAAAATCAGCGGGAAAGCAATATGGACAGCCTGCTTTTAAAAAGCCGAATCATTTGTGGATGTCCTGTCAGATCTTAGCTGGCGGCAGACAAGATTCACTTTTCAGAGCGGAAATGGGCGAATATCTTGACAAGTCAAAGTAAAAGCCGTATGATGATCCTGACAGCGAAAGCGAATAGGAAAGGATGTGCCCTCTATTATGGAAGCTGAAAAGAAAGGGATTTTGGGGACAGACGTGGTCTGCCAGATCGGAATTGTCTGTCATGACCTGGAAAAGACCGGAAAGGCCTACGCGGAGTTTTTCGGCATGGAATGCCCCCCGGTAAGCGAGTCGGGAGATCCGGAGCGGGTGAAGGCTGTCTTTAACGGCGAGCCCAGCGACGCTGGCTGTCGGATGATGTTTTTCGAGCTGGGAAATATTCAGATCGAGCTGATCCAGCCGGATGAAAAGCCCAGCGTCTGGCGCAACGACCTGGAATCCAAGGGCGAGGGGCTTCACCACATCGCTTTCATTGTGAAGGACATGGACGGCAAGCTGAAAAAGCTGGACGCCATGGGGATTGCCCTGCGGCAGAAAGGCGATTACGCCAACAACTCCGGCTGCTATGCCTACGTGGACGCCAGGGACACCTTAAAGCTGACCCTGGAGCTTTTGGAGAACTACGCCGACTGAAAACTGCTCCCCTGCGCGGAGCTCCGTGCAGGGGAGTATTCTTATAGCTGCCACAGGGCTTCCCGAAGAATCCTTTGCGGCATTGTACTTCCATTATGGAAAGGAGCGGCTGACCATGCGGATTGGCGGCGCGGTGACAGAGCCCTATCATACCCCGGAGGAATGGCTCGCTCAGGTGCGGGAGCTGGCCTACAGCACGGTTTCCAACCCGATAGGAGCCGATGCCTCCCAGGCGGAGAAGCGGGCCTATCTGGAATGCATCCGGCAGCACGATCTGACCATTGGCGAGGTGGGCGTTTGGAAAAACACACTCTCTCTGGACGAGGCGGAGCGGCGGGTGGCTGTGGCCTATGCCAAGGAGCAGCTGGCCCTGGCGGAGGAGCTGGGAGCCTGTTGCTGCGTGAACATCTCCGGAGCCCGCGGGGATAGCTGGGATGGCTGCTACAAGGAGAACTACGCCCCGGATGTCTACGCCCTGCTGGTGGATATGGTGCGGGACATTTTGGACAGTGTGAAGCCGGAGCGCACCTTTTATACCCTGGAGCCCATGCCTTGGATGCACCCGGATTCCCCGGACGGGTATCTTCAGCTGATCCGGGACGTGGATCGGGAACGGTTTGCGGTTCACCTGGATTACGCGAACCTGATCAACGGGATACAGAAGTATATCCATTCCACAGCCTTCGTGGAGGAATGCTTCCGGAAGCTGGGGCCGTATATCAAAAGTGTCCACGCAAAGGATGTGGCGCTGGACGGACTGCCCTGCCGTCTGCGGGAGTGCAATCCCGGAACCGGCAGCATTGATTTTGCCAATGTGCTCCGCCTGACCCAGGAGCTTGGGGAGGATACGCCGCTGTTTGTGGAGCATATGAGCGAGCATGAGGAATTCCGGGACGCAGTGGCCCATCTCCGCGGGATTGCCCGGCGGGAGGGAATTCCCATCAAGGATATGCGCCCCTAGCGGCGCGCCGCAGACGCATTCCTTTGCGGGCTGACTGACAAACAGGCGGCCGGTCCGCTGTACAGCAGGAAGATCTCCGACGTGTGAGGAGGAAGGTTTTATGGAACGCAGCGAGCGGATCCGCGCTCTGCGGATGGAAAGGCAGTATCTGATCAAGGGGGCCGACGAGGCAGAATATGACGCGCTGTTCCGGGACTGCGCGCCGGTTCCCCCAGAGGGATGGTGCGAGCCGGGAAGCCCGCCGACGCTGACCGTTCATGCGGCATTTGACGATCATGCCTGCAATTTTCGCAGGCGGCAGGCCCGGGAGATTCTGAAGGGCCGCTTTACGGGAGACAAGCGGATCGGATATGTGCCCCGGGAGGACCTGGAGCTGTTCGCCTGCCTCGCCCGGCGGGATCGCCGGCTGAGCCCTTTGGAGGAACGCCTGCTGGAGCTTCTCCGGCAGGAGGGCCCCATGAATATCGCGCTCATGAAGGAGTTCACGGGCCTGCTTGTAAAGGAAATCACGCCGGCGCTCCACAAGCTCCAGGCCGACTGCCTGATTTTCGAGGATCAGACGGATGGAGAGGGCGATCGGGGCTGGTTCCTGTTCCAGGCGGAATTCCCGGATGTGAATCCCCGCCGCTGGAGCAGGATGGAGGCCCTGGCCAGGCTGCTTCCACGGTTTGCCTACCGGAACGTGCGGGTTTCGCCGGATATGATCCGTTCCTTCTATCAGCTCCCTTTGAAGGAAATCCGCGCCGCTCTGGAGATCAGCGGTCTGGAACCGGAGGACGGGGGCTTTCTCCTGCCGGAGGATCGGGCGCTGCTGTCCTCCGCCGCGCTGTCCGCTCCGGAACCGGGGGTGCTCCTGCTCCAGCGGAACGATTTCCTGGCGAAATCCAACGCCCACTGGCTGGGGGAACGCTTCTCCCCAGCGCCGCCCTGGGAGGTACTCCAGTATCTGCTGATCGACGGGGAGCTGCGGGGCGCGGTCATCGGGCGGTTCAAGTTCGGGCCTCCTGTGGTGGAGGACATTGTCACCGACCTGCCGGGAGAAGAGCAGCTCCGCCGGCGGGATGAAATCCTAGCGGCGGTTTCCCGCCAGTTTCCGCCGGAGGAAAGCCCGCCCAGGCTGTTCGGCGGGCATCCGCTGGGCTGAGACTGGCAGGAGGAACAGCGCTCCTGCTTGATGAGGAAGGATGAATACTGCATGAAAAAAACCGCAATCGTGCTTTTGATTCTTTTCGGCCTGCTGGTGGCAGGGTGCCGTATGATCGAGCGCACCCCAGTGCGCCCGGATTCCGCGCCGAAAAAGGACGGAAGCGCCCTGCCCTCTAACGCTGCGGCTCCCGACCCGCAGCCGGCGTCCGGGCCTGCGTCCGCTCCCCAGCCGGTTTCCGAGCCCGCACCGGAGGCCGAGCCCGAGGTGGCAGACGTCCTGGCCGCCTGCGGCAATTACCAGCCGGCCCTGCGGGAATCCTACGATGCCTATCAGCAGGCGAACCCGCGGCTTTCCCCCCAGGAGGTGGTGGCGCAGGTCAATCTGGGGCTGAACCGTCCCTTTTACACAGAGATCGAGACGATTGCCAATCCGGATGATCTCCTGGTGCTCTGCAACAAGTATCGGGCCCTGCCTGCGGATTATGAGCCTGCGGATCTGAAGGCTCTGGCCCCGGAGAACACCGTATCCGGCCGGACCATCTACCTGCGTGAGGAGGCGGCCGCCGCCTTCGGGGAGCTCTGCGCCGGAGCGAAGGCGGCAGGCTATACCATCCTGGGCCAGTCCGGCTACCGGAGCTATGGGTATCAGAAGACGCTGTACAACAATTACAGCGCCAGAGACGGTCAGACACAGGCGGATACCTACAGCGCCCGTCCGGGCCACTCAGAGCATCAGACTGGCCTGGCCATTGACATACGCAATGCTTCTCTGCCCTACACCAGCTTCGGCAAGGCGCTGGAATACCAGTGGATGAAGGACAACAGCTACAAATATGGATTTGTGCTCCACTATCTGCCTGATAAGCAGAACGTCACCGGTTATCAGACAGAGGAGTGGCATTACCGCTACGTAGGCATGGAAACTGCCGCCAAGGTTTGGGACAGCGGCCTGACCTACGATGAATACTGGGCCCTTTTCATTTCAGGCTCAGAGCCTTCTTCCGAGGCGCTGCTGTAAAAGCAAGGCCGCGAGACGCTGTCTCGCGCTCTGCCAAGGGGGCCTGGCCCCCCTTGGATTCCCATTATTGGAAGGGCTTTTTAAGGGCGGAAAAGGGGTGGGTTAAGTCTGTAGAGACTTCCGGCTTTCTGCCACGCAGAGAGTCTGATTCACGCAGGAGGGAGCTTTTTTCGTAAAGAAAAAAGCTCCCTCTTGCGTGCGGGGTACTTTCTGCGCCGCCGGCCTTTTCCCTGCGTCAGTATATCACAATCCCTATAACCCCCTACAGGAAACTTGATTTGCATTGGAGGAATCGTCATGCAAAGCGTACGGATTTATGAGATGCCAGCCTGTAAAATGGTTTCTTCCGGAATAGGTATGTTCGGAGAGGGAACCTTCCATCTATTTGAAGAATGGTTCTCTGCGCAGAAGCCAGGCCTGTTTCCAAAGGATTTCCTGTATTGGGCGGGAGATGGCTTTGTCTGGCTGTATCTGTATGAAGACGGAATGGATGTCCCGAAGGAACTGGAAGTCATTGATTTCCAGGGGGGGCTTTATGCGGTGGCAGCCGACATAGACCAGAACACCGATAAAGAGCTCATGAACGCAGAAATCGATACATTCCTGAGCGGAAACGGATTTGCCCGTGACACATCCCGTTCGGAGTTGGGAAATATCATTACGTCGCCCCGTGCGAAAAAAGTAATGGGATACGAGCAGATGGACTATTATTTCCCAATAAAAGAAAAATAAGTCCCCGCTTGGCAGACGGGCAAATCAGAAAAGAAATAGAGAATACCGCATCTGCAAACACACCCTGCCTCCCCTTTGCGGGAGAGGCAGGGTGCGTTTCGTAAGTTCCGTTTTTTCAATGAAGAAAAGAATGGGATTCCAAAGGGACGCGTCCCTTTGGCGGGAGCCCGAGGGCAGCGCCCTCGGGACCTTAGAACCCGTATTCATAAGCGTTTAAGCAAAGTGTGGATATGAGAGATTTTGACCATAGCAACAGCAGATGAGAGGGAAATCTCATAATCTTTGCTGAGACGTCTGGAATGATTGAGCCAGGAGAGAGTACGCTCAACTACC
>JAAVZY010000129.1 GCA_022791945.1 Oscillospiraceae bacterium
ACGGGGTCTGGACGGAGCTTTTCCAGTCCGATCCGCGTCAAAAATGCTCGGAATCCACAAAGGATTCCTCCGCTTTTTTCCTTGACGGACTGGAAAATCCCTCGCCCATCCCCCATTTCCAGCTATGAATACAGGTTCTTACATTACACAGCCTGGCAGAAGGCCAGGGCCTCGTCGGCGGCGGAGGCGGCGTCGGGGGTGTAGGCGTCCGCGCCGATGGAGTCGCAGAAATGCTGGGTAATGGGCGCGCCGCCCACCATAATTTTAATCTGATCCCGGATGCCCTCCTGAGAGGCCAGATCCACAACCGCTTTCATCTCATTCATGGTGGTGGTCAGCAGGGCGGAGCAGGCGATTACGTTGGCGTTGTTCTCCTTGGCGGCGGCAACGTACTGCTCGGCGGAAACGTCAACGCCCAGGTCAACCACCTTCAGGCCCTTGCCCTCCATCATCATCTTCACCAGATTCTTGCCGATATCATGGAGATCGCCCTTTACAGTGCCGATGACCACAGTCCCCTTCTCCTCAACGCCGGCTTCCACCAGATGAGGCCGGAGAATCTGGGTGCCCATGTTCATCGCCCGGGCGGCAATCAGCACCTCGGGAACAAACACCTCGTTGTTCTTGAACTTCTCGCCTACAATGGACATGCCGTCCAGCAGGCCCTGCTCCAGAATCTCCTGAGCGGGAATCCCCTCCTCCAGAGCCTGTGCGACCAGCTCCTTTACCTTGGGCGCGCGTCCCTGCTGCAAAAAGCTGCTGATATCATTCAAAATGCTCATAGCTGTTTCCTCTCATTCCGATTGTGAATTTCATAGCCGGGCACACTGCCCTTGCTCTTATTCTACAAATCCAAGGCTGTGATTACAAGGCAAAATATTATGATTTTTTGCAGTTTACTGCTTTTCAGCCAGCTTCAGGGTGTGCACCTCAAAGGGCCGGAAGGAAAGGACCGCCACTCCGTCTGCCCCAACCGGCAGCTCCTGCTCCTCATCCTCGATCAGATTGGTCAGCACGCATCTGGCAAACCGGGAATCCAGCCGGATCCGGCCGGTGCACCGGCTTCCCTTATACTCGTAGAACCGGAGGATCACCCCGTCCCCGTCCTCGGCGGCCTTGACCGTCTCCAGCAGGATGGAGCCCTCCTCCACAGAAGCCAGGCCGGGCACGGTTCCGCAGCTGCCCGGCACAGCCGGATAGTTATATTCATAGGCGGTCTTCTGCACATCGCTGGCGGCCAGGTTCCCCCCGTGGGGATACAGGGCGTACCGGAATTCATGACGCCCCAGATCCGCGCCGACGCCCGGATTGTTCTGGGAACGGAGCAGGTTCAGGCTGAGCAGGCCGTCTTTCACATAATGGCCGTACTTGCAGTCGTTGAGCAGAGCCACGCCCCAATCCGCCTCGGAGAGATCCAGCCACTTGTGGGCCGCAAACTCAATCTGCGCGTACTCCTGGCTGGAGTTTTCCTGGGTGCTCCGGCGGATATGCCCAAACTGAATGTCGCAGTCGGCAAAATCCGTGTCCAGATCCAGAGGGAATTCCGCCCGAAGCATCCGATCCCGCTCCTGCCATTCTACGGTGGTCCGGAAGTCCGCCAGGGCGCTCCCGGCCCGGAGAGCGATCTCCTGGGTCAGCACAGACGCGCCATGGCGGTAGACGCTCCGGCGGACAACCAGTCCGGGGCTTTGGAGGGTTTCCGTCCGCTCCAGCCGAAAGACGTCCGATTTCCGCTGGCGGTAGTCATAGGAGAAGTCCCAGGCGTCGCCCACATCGGTGAACACCCGGAGCCGGTTCAGGGCCTGGCCGGGCTTGACCAGCTCCCGCCCGGAGGCCTTATCCAGGAAGGAGGCAATCGCCCCGTCTTCCCCAAAAACGAGCCGCACCCGGTCGTTCTCCAGGAAGGTGTCGTCCCCGGCAGCTTCGTCCGCCAGGGGGACCGCCTGGGACAGGGGCGCGAAGGAGAACGGCTCCGCCTCCACCTGCATCAGCCGCCCCTCCCGCTCTGTCAGCAGGGTGCGCTTCCAGGGCAGGGTGTTGAACAGGCCCGCCTCCCCATCGCCCAGGGAGGCGAGGGCAGCGTCCCGCAGGGCCAGGGCTTCCCGCTCCAGTGCCTGATACCGGGGCACGGATTCATCGTAGACCCGCTTGATGGAGGAGCCAGGCAGAATGTCGTGGAACTGGTACAGGAGCACTTCCTTCCAGATCCGCTCCAGCTCTGCCCTGGGATACGCCGCTCCGGATTTCAGCCAGGCCAGGGTGCAGATCAGCTCCGCGTCATGGAGGGCTTTTTCCAGCCTGCGGTTGTACAGCTTGTTCCGGGCCTGGGTGGTGAGGGTGCCCTGATGGCGCTCCACATAGAGCTCGCCCTTCCAGCTGGGATAGGATTCCTGGGCCGGGGCAATGGCCTCGAAAAAGTCAATGGCCTTCCCCATCCGGACGGGGTGGCTCCCGGCCAGGTTTTCCTCCCGGATGAGCCGCTCCAGGTGCTCCGCGCCAGGGCCGCCGCCTCCGTCCCCAATGCCGAAGGGAATCAGCGCCCGATCGCAGAGCCCCTTCTCCTGATAGCTGTCCGCAGCCTTGGCCACAGAGCTGGGCAGGGCCGCGCTGTTGTAGCTTCCCTCCGGCGGCATGTGTACCAGCACCTGGGAACCGTCCAGGCCGGCCCAGCGGAAGGTGTGGTAGGGGAATTTATTGATCAGGCTCCAGCTGAGCTTGATGGTGCTGAAATAATCGCAGCCGGACTTTTTGATGATCTGGGGCAGGGCTGCGGAGTAGCCGAACACGTCAGGAAGCCACAGCATCTTCATATCCAGCCCGAACTCCTGCCGAAAGAACCGCTTTCCATAGAGGAACTGCCGGGTGAGGGATTCGCCGGAGGGGACGTTGGTATCGGATTCTACCCAGGCGCCGCCCTGGACCTCCCAGCGGCCAGCCCGGACTGCCTCCTTCACCTTCTCGTACAGGAGGGGATAATCGGTCCTGATCCAGTCGTAGAGCTGGGCCTGGCTGGCGCCGAACACATAGCCGGGGTAGCGATCCAGCATTTCCAGCTGGGTGGAGAAGGTCCGGGCGCCCTTCCGACGGGTTTCCCGCAGGGGCCAGAGCCAGGCAAGGTCAATGTGGGCATGGCCCACCGCGTCGAAGGCCAGGCAGGTGTCCCCGCCCTTCCGGGAGAGCTCCCGCCGGGTATAGACCCGTGCGGCGTCCAGCTCCTCGTCCGTGAAATCCCTCAGGCAGGCAATGGCCTTCTGGAGGGAGTAGAGGATGGCGAAATACTGGGGCTCCTGCCCGTCCATGCAGGAGAGCAGATCGCTGAGCACGGACATATCGTAGTAGAGATCCCGTACTTTATCTCGGCAGAGGGCAATATCCAGGGTGGCGATCCGGCCCCCGTCCCGGAGCTTGCCGAACAGGTCGTTGCAGGCCCCGTCCAGCCAGAGATCCACCTCCTCGCCTCCCTGGGCGCAGTCCAGGAAGGGAACGATCCGCTTCCCCGGCATCCCCAGGGAGAGGTCGAAGTCCGAGGCCACATTGGTGATTCCCCGGACAGGGCACCCGGCTTCGTCAAAGATGCAGCCCTCGCCGCCGATGTCGATCCGGAGCACCACCTTTTGACCCCTGGCGGATTCCGGCACCTGGCCGGTCAGATGGAACCAGGCGCAGTCAAAGAGCTCCCCCCAGGCGTCGCCCACGGCGTACTCCCGGAAATGCCCCAGCTTCCGATCCTGGAAGGGGACAGGCTCCCTGGTGACGGCGGCTTCGGCCTTCAGGGAGGCGATGGGCGTATAGATTCGTTCCTTCAGCTGGCCCAGATACTGCTGGATGGAGGCAGGGACCGTCCGTACCCGATGGACGACGGTGGGCTGCTTGGTCATGTCCCAGGTTGGCATTGCATTATCCCTCTTTCTTCGGCCCGCCGGTGAGGCGGTCCCAGGTTTCAAAGACTGTATAGACGTTTTCCGGCTTCGCGCCGGGGCCAAACTCGCACTGAGCGATACATCCCCCCTGCTCCCAGAGGGTGCTGTGTACCAGCTCCACGGCCTTCCGGGTGTCCTCCGGAGTTCCCCAGGGCAGGATATACTGCCGGTCGATTTCCCCCCAGAAGGTGATCTTCCCCTTGAAGGAAGCCAGGTTTTCCACCCCCATGCAGAACAGCTGGGAGTTAAAGGCGTCCACCCCGATTTCAATCAGATAGGGGTAGAGCTGGAGCACGTTTCCGTCCGAGTGCATGAAAATCTTCTTTCCGTGGCTGTGGGCGATTTCAACAAAGTCCCGGTACATGGGCTTGAACAGCTCGTTCCAGAGCTGGGGGCTGACCAGGAGATTTTTCTGGGAGCCCCAGTCGTCCATGAAGTTCACGGCGTCCACGTCGGTTCTGCACCACTGCTCCAGCAGGCGGCAGTAGAAGTCGTGAAGCCTGCGGAAGAACGCCAGCATCCCCTTGGTGGGGAACATGAGATCCATGTAGAGATTTTCGGTTCCCCGGATATACTGGAGCCGCTCGAAGGGATTGGGGCAGCAGCCGCCATCATGAATTTGTCCGAGGCGGCGCAGGAGCGGTTGACAGCGTCCAGGTCAAAGGTGAGCCTCCGAGGAGGGGCGCCCCCCTTGGATTCCCATCCTTTGCCGCGCTTAACTGTTATTCTACAAATCCTGATCCCGGATTACAAGAAAAAATATTATGATTTTTAGCAGTTTACTTCCCACCGGCCTCCAGGGTCAGCGTCGCCGCAACGGCCCGGGCGATTTCCGGGGTGACGGTATCGGGGGCGAACTGGATTCCTGCGTAAACGCGCAGCTCCCGATTGTAAACCAGCACTCCCGGCACCTCCGTATAAGGCACATCCGCTGCGTTTTCGTCCTCCGGGGCCTTATAGTAGACCGTGGCGGAAGCAGTCTCGCCTGTATCCGTGGTGGTTACCGGCTTGTAATCGTCCCAGTAATACAGGCTTCCCAGGCGGATTTGGGAATAGACTGCCTTGTAATACTCCTTCCTGGGCACATCCGCCTGTTCCTCATAGGTGCCGAAGCCGATGCTCCCCATATACCGCTCCCCACGATAGATATCCAGCGGCGTGAAGAAGGGGCCGTCGGCGTTCCGTTCGTCCACGGGAGGGGCCAGCAGCTCCCAGCCCTCCGGCAGATTCATGGAAACGGTAAAGGCCGGCGTGTCATAGATCGCCTGGTTGTACTCCTCCCGTCCCTCCTGATAGGCCGGGAACTCCGCTGTCTGCCGGTTCTCCGACAGCACGGGGGCCTCCTTACAGCCGCCCAGCAGAAGGACAGGCAGAATCAGAGCAGGCAGCATACGAAAAGAAAGCTTCATTGTTTACACTCCTTTTTGTATATTTTCATCCCGTTTATACAAGACCCGCCTGGAACGCTGCAGACCCAGCGGGAAGGCTGCGAGAGCTCTGCCCAAGGGTCAAGGCCGTAGGCCTTGACCCTGCGCGCCTCTCGCCAATGGGAATCCCTTCCCGATGCGTCGTTTCACGACCCACCGCGGAGACTCGAGGGCAGAGCCCTCGAGGTCTGTTTCCACGCAGCGCGCCCCCCTACAGCCTGCCGCCCTCTCCGAAGCGAAGCCGAGGGCTTCTGCCAAAGAAGCAGGGAAGCGCCAGAAGCGCCAGCAGGCTCATGGTCAGCCAGTCCCACATATCTAGGAAGGGGGCGTCCAGAACCTTGGAAACGCTCAGATTGATCAGCAGACAGACCGGGATTCCCAGCAGAAGAAGCACGCCGACAGCTGTCCCCTTCCGGCCGGGCAGAAACCGGAACAGACCGTACCCGGCCCACAAGTATCCGAGAAAGACAGCGCTTACCGGCCACGCAATGGGCATGATCGGCGCTCCGGAAAAATTCTCCAGCAGCCACAGGAAGGGGAGCAGAAGGGCGGTCAGACCCAGAAGGGATAAAGGAATTCCCTTTACACCGTTCCGCAGACCGGGAAAGCTCACCAGCCAGGCGAACACGCAGGCAGCAATCGGATACCGCGCCCAGGTGATCCCGCCGGAGATCGCCAGATCGCAGATGCCACAGACGATCACACCCAGCAGCAGCGCCAGCGAACAGCCCCACAGACACCACCTCCGAAGGGCGCGCCGCCAGTCCCGGGCGGACTCCGCCGCATACTCCAGGGCGCGGCTCACCAGCGCCTCCGCAGGCTCGCTTTCAGGGACGGGAGCGCTCCGCCTGCCTGCCAGCAGCTCCCCCACGGTCACCCCCAGCTGCTCCGCCAGAGGCTGCAGCAGGGAGATGTCCGGGCAGCTTAACCCCCGCTCCCACTTGGAGACTGCCTTGTCCGTAATGTGCAGCCCCTCCGCAAGCGCCCGCTGGGTCAGGCCCCGCTCCTTCCGAAGGGCGGCGATAAACCGGCCCATTGTCTCTGTTTCCATGGTTTCCATAGTCAGACCTCCGTCGATTGGCATTTGTATTTGGGAGATGATCCCATGGCCCTATCCTACCTCCGGAGCCTGTATTCCGCAACCGACTGTTGGTTTCCTTCCGGATAAACCGGGATATCCAGCGGGAGGGAGGAGGCACAGCCCCCTCCCTCCTGAATGATCCTGTTCGGATCGCCGGTCATCCCTCATATTCGGAAATAACAATGCTGTCGATGATCACCGGCTCCACCGGGGAGCTTTCCTCGGTGCCCCAGTCGTTCAGCTGTACCTCTGTCTGCATGATCGCCTTTACCACGTCCAGCCCTTCAATCACCTGGCCGAACACCGTGTAGGAACCGTCCAGGAAGGGATAGCCCCCCACTTCCTTATACTTGGCCTTCACCTCGTCGGGGAAATCCACGTCGATCCCATACTGCTGCTTGATATAGCTGGGGATCAGCTCCAGCTCCTCGTCGCTCACGGCAGGGGCGTTTACAATGAAGAACTGGCTCCCGTTGCTGTTGGGGCCGGCGTTGGCGTAGGCGATGGCGCCGGTAAAGTTCCGGAGGGAGCCGTCGTATTCCACGCCGAAGCCCTCGCCCCAGATGCTTTCGCCTCCCGCGCCGGTGCCTTCGGGATCGCCGCCCTGGATCATGAAGTCGTCAATCACCCTGTGGAAGGTCACGCCGTCATAATACCCCTGCTTAGCCAGGGTAGTGAAGTTCTCCACCCCCTTGGGGGCCTGGTCAGGGAAGAGCATTACCTTGATTTCGCCAAAGTCCCGCACCTGGAAGGTAGCGATCAGCTGGCCCTTTTTCGGCTCGGAGAACTGGGCCAGACCCTTCCCGCTGCACCCCGCAAACAAGGCGGCAATCAGCAGAAAGGCCATGGTCAGAGTAAACAGCCGCTGCTTTTTTCTCATGAGAATCATCCTGAATCCGTCCTTTTCGTTATGATTGATACTGCCGGTACCGCCCGGCTACGCGCCCTGTCTGAAAGCCGTTGACTCGATCTCCGGCTCCTCCTCCTGATAGACGGAGAAATAGATCCGCTGAATCTGCGGTTTATCCGCCGGCTCCTCTGCTACCAGCTGCTCCACCACGTCCATCCCGCTGACCACCTGCCCGAATACCGTATAGGAGCCGGTATACTGCGGGAGGCCGCCGTATTCCTTGTAGGCGTCGATCACCTTCTGGGGATACCGGTATTCCTCCATCTGACGGACCATTTCCGTGGTGGCCTCCACCTGGCCGATGATAAAGAACCGGCTGTCTGACAGCGTCTCCGGGAAGAGCCTGCTCCGCTCATAGCCCAGCGCCGAAACCGCCCCGCTGAAATGCCACAGATTGGGGGTGATCTCGCTGGGAATGCCCTCGCCCTCTCCCTGGGCGCCCAGCTCGTCCACCGCGCCCGCGGTCATGGTTTTGTTGGTGGGATTGATGATCAGGCTGTTGTCCTCGTAAAAGCCTTCCTCCACAAGCTGGCGGAAATAGGCCACGGTATTGGGGGCCTGATCCGGGAACAGCACAATCCGGATTGCGCCTGCGGTAGTCTCAATGACCGCGACCTCGGCTCCGGTTTCCACCGGATCCAGCTGATAAAAGTGAATATCCTCCTCGGACAAGCCTGTTGCCGAGGAAGGGAGACAGCCTGCGCAGAATATCATACAGGCCGCCATGGCCGCAGCCGCCCGCCATGCCGAACGGAAATAGGGCCGCTTTTTCAACCTGGCTCACCTTCCTTAATAGGGCCTCGTCAGGGCGCTGCCCCGTCAGCTCCCGTAAGGGCGTACAGACCTGGATTCTGCACAGGGAAGTCTTTACCCCCAACCCTGTTCACCAAAAATTACGGGTTTCAAGGGGATTTAGATCCCCAAGGCCTTGCCCTTCCCATCCACGCGGAGATCCTGAACAGATTCTGAAACAGGTTCCTGATTACGTTGCCCCCAGCGGGGCCGGATTATCCGGCAGACACAGCGGCAGGCCGCCTTTCCGCGATCCTGCCGCTGTGCTCAGAGACGCCAGATAGGTTCCAAACAGGTTCTGAGGCAGATGACAACGTCCTATATTTTCTCTATATATAATTATAGCATACGTATTCCCCAGTACCAGAAAGGAATCTGTAAAAAATGATGAACAAAATGTAAATTCAACCGCCGGGATCAAAGCTCCAGCTTCAGATCCCCTTCCTTGATCCAGCCAATCCGGCGCATCGGCCAGGCAATCAGCAGGGTCAAGACAGCGGGGAGCACAAAGCAGATCAGCAGCATCCCAACCCAGTCCATGGGCGTGATTCCCGGCTTGAGGCCCTGGGAAACGTCGCTGACCCAGCCAGTATAGACGCCGATCTGCCCCACCAGGCCGCAGGTGCCCATGCCGGAGGCCACGGCCGCGCCGTTCATTTCCATCCGGAACAGGCAGGTAGCCAGAGGGCCGGTGATCACAGAGGCCAGCGTGGGAGGGATCCAAATTCTGGGGTTTTTCATAATGTTCCCCATCTGGAGCATGGAGGTGCCGATCCCCTGGGCAAAGAGGCCGCCCCACCGGTTTTCCCGGAAGCTCATGACCGCAAAGCCCACCATCTGGGCACAGCAGCCTGCCACAGCCGCGCCGCCGGCAAGGCCGGTCAGGCCCAGAGCCGCACAGATGGCCGCGCTGCTGATGGGCAGCGTCAGGGCGAGCCCCACAATGACCGCCACCAGGATGCCCATAAAGAAGGGCTGAAGTTCCGTGGCCCACATAATGGCTCCGCCCACGGAGCTGGCGGCAGCGCCGATCGCGGGCGCGCACCACATGGAAAGGAGGGCGCCGACGCCGATGGTAACGCAAGGGGTAACGATGATATCAATTTTAGTTTCTTTGGAAACCAGCTTGCCGCATTCGGCGGCGATGATGGAGACGATTAGAACTGCCAGAGGGCCTCCGGCGCCGCCCAGCGAGTTGGCGGCGCCCCCCACGGCCACCAGGGAAAAGAGCACCAGCGCCGGGCAGTGGAGCGCGAATCCGATGGAGACAGCCATTGCCGGGCCGGTGGCGGCTTTGGCGTATCCGCCGATGTCAATCAGCAGCTGCACGCCCAGCTGTTCCCCCAGGGTGCCAATGATGGTGCCGATGAGCAGGGAGGCGAACAGTCCCTGCGCCATTGCGCCCAGGGCGTCGATGCCGTAGCGTTTGGCGGAAAATACGATGTCCTTGTCCCGCAGAAATGTGAAAAACGTTCTGCGGCTTGTTTCCTCTGCCATATTGGATCCTTCCTTTCCGTCAGGGGGCCGTCCGTACGGGGCCAGTCCCCGTTCCGGCAGAAGCCCGATTCTGTCTCACAGTCTACCGTCTCAGGAAGGAAATGTCAACTCCGCAGACAAAATCGGCTGACAGAAAGCAAAAAATCCCCCCATCCGCAGAAAGATATTGCGCAAGGGGAGAACTTTTTGTCCCTTTTTCGGTGGAAGATCGGCTCCTTGCCGGAAACGAAAAAGCTGCTTCCATGATTGGCCACATAATGGAGGTGGAAGACCTTGAGGGCAGCGCCCTCGAGGTCTTCCCCTTGCGAACGCAGGCTCTCAGTCCTGGGAAGCGCTGACAGTAATCGCCTTGCGGCGCCATTTGCCCCGCTTGTAGAAAAAGAAAGCCAGTACAGCGCCCAGCACCCAGGAAACCAAAAGGGATATGTACAGGGAAATCGGAGAACCTGTGGGGAGCTCCGGGGAACGGGTCATCCACGCCAGGCCGTAGGCCAGCGGCACCCGGATAACCACCGTTGTAGTGAACGAAATCAGCATGGGGGTGATGGTGTCTCCGGCTCCCTGCATGGTGCCGCAGAATACCTGTGTGATGCCCATGCAGACATATCCCAGCGCCAGAATCCCCATCATCTGCATTCCCAGATCCACTACCTCCTGGGTCTTTGTAAACATGCCCATCAGGGGACGGCCGAAAATCAGAATGCTGGAGGTCAGCACCACCGCCACCGATACCGCCAGTATCAGTCCGGAGCGTACGCCCTTGTGTACCCGCTCCAGCTTTCCGGCCCCGATATTCTGACCGGAGAAGGTGGTCATTGCCGTGCCGAAGGTGAAGTTCGGCATCATGGCGAAGCCGTCCACCCGCATCAGAACCGTTGCGCAGGCGATTACCAGGGTGCCAAAGCTGTTGGTCAGAGACTGCACCACCAGGGAAGCCAGGGAGAAAATAGCCTGGCTCAGGCCGGAGGGCAGGCCAAGCTTCAGGATCTGCTTCACCATATCCTTTTTCAGCTTGAGCATCTGAAGGTTGATGGTCACAACCTCCCGCATGGAGAGCAGCCGCAGGAAGCAGAGAATCCCGGAGATTGTCTGGGAAATAACCGTCGCCCAGGCTACGCCCGCAACATTCCAGCGGAACACCGCTACAAAGAGGATGTCCAGCACAATATTCAGACCGCAGGCCACCAGGAGGAAAATCAGCGGGGAAACAGAATCTCCCAGTCCTCTCAGCACGCCGGAAAGAATATTGTAATAAGCCAGTCCGGCAATGCCCACAAAGACTATCACCAGATAAGTGCAGGCCATCTCGTACACGTCCGGGGGCGTGTTCATCAGAGACATCAGCGGGCGTGTGATCAAGGGGCCGACAATCATGATCATCAGGGAGCAGATCAGGTTGAGGGTAATAACCATTCCCACCGTATGGGAGAGGGCTTCCTTCTGCTTGGCTCCAAAATACTGGGAAACCATGATGCTTCCGCCAGTCGCGATGCCGATAAACAGCACCAGCAGCAGGTTGAGGATCGGTCCGCTGGCGCCCACTGCCGCCAGTGCGGCGTCCCCCACGTACTGGCCTACTACAATGGAGTCAACCGTATTGTAGAGCTGCTGTGCCACATTGCCGATAAGCAGGGGCATGGAAAACTTCACCAGACAGGAGATAGGCGAGTTTTCGGTCATGTCCTGGGCGCCGAAAAAGCTTTTCAGCGAGCGGCGGGCAGGCTTGGAAACGACTTCCGGCGAAGCCATCTGTTCGTTCTGTTCATGCATGAAAAATGCTCCGTCCTTCCATAGGATTTTGAAAGAGGCTGCGGGCTTTTGGGGAAGCTTTGGAATGAAAAAGGAGCGGGGGCCCTGCCCGCAGCGCTCCGCAGGAAGCCTCCGCCCTTCAACCGCTTCGCCAAGCAGCCGGAAAGCCTTGTTTTTCTATTCTACTACACGAATACATGTTTGTCCATCCCTTTTTCAAATTTTCCCTGCGGGAATCAGACTGTCTGCGTGGCGGGGAAAGGCAAGCCTGTACAGATTTGCCTCCCTTAATAAAGATGGGATTCTAAGAACCTGTATTCATAGCTGGAAATGGGGGATGGGCGAGGGATTTTCCAGTCCGTCAAGGAAAAAAGCGGAGGAATCCTTTGTGGATTCCGAGCATTTTTGACGCGGATCGGACTGGAAAAGCTCCGTCCAGACCCCG
>JAAVZY010000130.1 GCA_022791945.1 Oscillospiraceae bacterium
AAAAAAGCCCTTAAAAATAACGGGAATCCAAGGGGAATCCCTTCCCGATGCGCCGCCAGCGGCGCATCTCAGAATTCGGCGAAGCCGAATTCCTAAGTGCGTTGTGAAACAACGCACTGCGGAGACTCGAGGCAGAGCCTCAAGGTCTTGCCCTTCCCAATCGCCCAGAGATTCTGACCTGTGTCAAAACAGCGCCCGCGCGAGGAGCACGCTCATTGCAAAGCCGGTCAGATCCGCTGCCAGCGAGCAGGCTAAGGTGTGGCGGGTGCGGCGGATGCGAACGGCACCGAAGTAGACGGCAATCGTGTAAAAGGTGGTTTCCGTAGACCCCATCAGAATGCTTGCCGCACGGCCGGGCATGCTGTCCGGTCCGCAGGATTTCAGCAGATCCTCAAACAGGACCAGCGCCCCGCTCCCGGAGATGGGGCGCAGCAGCACCAGCGGCAGCAGCTCCCCAGGCGCTCCAACCGCTCTCGCCGCAGGTGTCAAGGCATTGACCAATACATCCAATCCCCCCGAGGCCTTAAACATCCCTACACAGGTCATCAGCGCAACCAGAGCGGGCAGGATGCCCGCCGCAGTAGCAAGGCCCTCCTTTGCACCCGCCAGGAATTGGTCGAATACATCCTTTCCCTTTGCCAGTCCGAAGCAGAGCACTCCCGCAATCACCAGGGGAACCAGAAAGCTGGTCAGCCTCATTTCGCCGCCTGCCTTTCCGCCTTGAAGGGGAACAGCCGGTTCAGCACCTTCGCCAGGAACAGTCCCACAGTGACAGATACCAGAGAAGAAATCAGCACTGCAGGTATAATATCCATCGGATTCTCCGATCCGTATTTCAGCCGAAGAACCGCCACGGTTGTGGGGATCAGCTGAATGGAGGCGGTGTTCAGCACCACCAGAAGTATCATCGGATCGCTGGCGGCGCCCTTGTGCTCCGGTGGAAGGGACTGCTCCAGCTCCTGAATTGCCGCCAGCCCCAAGGGAGTGGCGGCGTTGCCCAGCCCCAGCAGATTGGCAGTGATGTTCATGGCAATCAGCTCCATGGCTTTGGGGCCCGCCCCCCGGAAGAGCCTTCCGATCACCGGCGACAGAATCCGTGCCAGCCGGCTGGTCAGGCCGCTTTCCTGCGCTGCCCGCATCAGTCCGCTCCACAGGCAGAGCGCTCCGCAGAGGGAGATCGCCAGCTCCACCGCCTGCTGGCAGGAGGAAAGAGCTGCCGCGCCCAGGGCTTCCCCCCGGCCGTTCAGCAGGCCGAATGCCACCGACAGCATAATCAGTGCGGTGAATATCCATTTCATCATCAGTCGCCGCCGTCCTCTCCGGGTTTCCCGCCTTCCAGGTCAGGAAATTTTTGTCGTTGACCACAAAAAACCTGTCTATCTTTATATGTATGTGGTAATACTGATGAATATTTCCAGTAAAATGAGAATAATCCCAAAAAAGATTGACATTTACTGTAAATCCATGTAGTATATAGATAAGCAGAGAAAGAAAAGACCTGCTGAGACATAAGATTGAGACAAAATGTAAATTTCTGTAAAAAGGAAGCGAGTATCTGTGATGAAATCTACTGGTATCGTCAGACGGATCGACAATCTTGGCCGCGTGGTGCTGCCCATTGAGCTGAGAAGGCTCTTTGACATTGAGAAGGAGGACCCGGTTGAGATTTTTGTGGACGACAACTACATCATGCTCAAAAAGTACCAGCCCGCCTGCATTTTCTGCAATGACGCAAAGGATGTGGTCAACTTCCGGGGCAAAAATATCTGCCAGAGCTGTCTGGCCGAAATGAAGGAAAAGCTGTAATTGCCCTCAGAATACCCCGGAGCGCATCCAGAGATACATACCTGATCATAATAGCCTGACAGACCTTACAGTGTCTGTCAGGCTATTTTTCGTCCCGGGAAGCGTCGCTCTGCCCCCACAGGGATTCCGCCGCTTCCTCCAGGGAGAGCGTCTGCCCGCCGCGCTTCACCCGGCTGGGAAGAAGCCCGGCAAGGCGTCCCAGGCCGCAGTGCTCCAGCAGGGCCGCCTGGAAGGCATGGGGATCCACATCTGCCGGGGCGAGCCGCAGATCCGCCGGCGTATCGGCCTGAAAGGCGCTGTATACCGGGGCTTGAAGCTCCGTTTCCGGCTCGGCGGTGACAATCACCGGAACCCGCCCGGTTTCCATCGCCGGGAAGAACACGCCGTCAGGAGAAACGTACAAATCCGCCGGGCCGGAGAGCCGGCTCCCCACCAGCACGGCGGCCCCGCAGTCCTCCATCCGTGCCGCCGCGTACCGGCAGTACTGCTCCTCCCGTCCGGTGACGATCCGCACGGTCCGAAAGAAGGGGAGCAGCAGATCGGAAAAATCCCAGTGCTTCCCCTGGAGGTCAATCAGCACCGCCGTTCCGGCCTGAAGCCGGTGGCGGTTCTGCTCCAGAAGCCTCCGCAGGCCGTTCCGGGCGAGCATATGGGAGTACCGCCGGACATCCACCGTCTGAACGGAGCCCCCCGGCGGAGGCTGAATCCCCGCGCCCAGGAGGACTCTTTGGCTGCTGCTGCCCAGCCTGCGGACAATCCGCCGCCAGTTTATCCGCCGGGGATTGGATATGCGCAGAACCGCAAAGGAAACCCCCTCCGCCCGCCGGCAGGACAGCCTCCCGCCCGGACACAGGAAGAACGGCAGACGCCTGCCGGCAGGCTCAGAGGTGATGATCGTAAACATAAGCGGCCTCCATCCAGGAGTCATCCCGGCGCTGCTGAGGCCGGTTGCTACAGTTTATGCGGAAGCCGCCCCGTTCAGACCAAGGCCGCGAGAGCTCTGCTCTCGCGCTCTCGCCAAGGGCATTAAATCCCCTTGGAACCCATAAATTTTTTTGGGGTGGGAGGCCTGCCTCGCTGGCACTTCCCGCAGGGACGATCGCCCGCCTACCCATTTTTTCGTAAAGAAAAAATTCAGCTCTACAAGCGGGGCAGGGGCTGCGACGCAGAAAGGTTCGGGCGTGTTCTGTTACGCTCATACTTTCTGCGGCACAGGAAGTACCCCACACGCAGGAGGGAGCTTTTTTCTTTACGAAAAAAGCGTACTGCGGGAATCAGACTATCTGCGTGGCAGACGTTCGGAAGTCTGTACAGACTTGACCCCACCCCTTTTCCCGCCCTTAAAAAAGCCCTTAAAAAAATGGGATTCCAAAGGGACGCGTCCACGATGCGCCGCCAGCGGCGCAGCTCAGAATTCGGCGAAGCCGAATTCCTAGGTGCGTCGTGAAACGACGCACCGCGGAGACTCGAGGCAGAGCCTCGAGGTCTTTTCCTTCGACGCACATAGAAAAAGCCAAGGGGGACAGTCCCCCTTGGCAGATGCGCTCACGCTCTTATCCCTGAATGCGCAGGTCCCCGCTGATGGAGGACAGGGCAAAGGTGCAGCTCCCGCCGTCCAGGTAGGAGCCCTGGCCGGACTTGCTGGTCTGACAGCCGTTGAGAGGCAGGCTGGAGCTGAACGCGCCGCTCACGGTATGATAGCTCACCTGGAACCCTTCTCCGGCAGGCAGAGAGAGGACGCAGTCCCCGGAGCTGGATTGCAGCTCGCCCTTCTGGGGCAGAGCCAGCAGCTGGACATCCACATCTCCGCTGGTGGAAGCGCACTTCAGCTCCCGGGCGGCTCCCTGAAAGCGCACGTCGCCGTTGGTGGAGCTGAGCGCGCACTGATTCAGCCTGCCGGACACGTCCAGGTCACCGCTCTTGCTGCTGGCACACAAATCTCCGGCAGCATCCCGGCAGGTGAGATCACCGCTGGTCAGACGGAATACCATCCTTCCGCACCGGGGAGCGCTGCAATTCAGATCCCCGCTGGTGGTTTCCACCGTCAGCAGATCGCACTCCAGCCCTTCCGCCAGGCAGATGTCCCCGTTGGTGGTGGAAATGCCGATGGAATCCCACTTTTTCCGCGGCAGGCGGATGTCCACATCGGAAGCCCGAATCCCCCGGTTGAACAGGAAGAAGGAGCTCGCCGTGCTTCCCTGCCACAGGGAAAGCACCCCGTCCTCCCGCAGGGCCGTCTGGATTTCCTCCGTGTCTCCGCTGATTACAATCTGCGCCTCCGGATCGTCGGTGAAATGAAGGTTCACGTCCCCGTTCTGGAGGCGGATTTCCAGCGCCCGGACCTGCTCCGGCTCCACAGAGGTGCAGTCCACCTGCTGGGAGCGCCCGCCGGTAAACCGGATGAAGCCTTCCGGGTAACGCTCCCGGATCTGCCCGGAGAATTCCTTTGCGGCGGCGATTCCCTGGCTTCCCAGATCCGTAGCCGTGCTGATCGCCTTGTTGACGGCCCTGCTGATGCTCTCGCTAAAACCGTCCCAGTCAAAGCTGGGGGCCGCGTCCTGGCCGGGCGCCTCATGGGGCTGCTCCAGCCAGGCCAGGAGCTCGTCTACGTCTCCCAGATAGTTCATCGCCTGCTCCAGGGCTTCTTCCTCGGGGAGCCCTTCGGCGGCAAGCTCCTGATACCGCTGGTAAAGATTCTCGCTGAGCTCCTCGATCAGCTCGGTCTTTGCCTCGCTGTTTTCGGCGGAGGACAGGCGCTCCGTCACCGCGATGATGATTTTGGTTTCAATCCGACTCATGTCCAACCTCCAAACTAAGCAGGGCGTCCAGAAGAGCGCGGGTTTCCTTCCACTCCCTGGCGCGCTCCTCCCACCGTTCCCTTCCCGCTTCTGTGATTGCGTAATAGCGCCGCCGGGCGCTGGATTCCTCGTCACCCCAGTAAGAGGTGATCAGGCCGTTCTGCTCCAGCCGCTTGAAAGCGGTGTAAAGCGTGGCCTCCTTGAACTCATAATCCCCGTTGGTGCGCTGGCGGATGTTCTTGTTGATCTCATAGCCATAGCTGTCCTCCCGGAGCAGCTGGGCCAGTATGATCGTATCCGTGTAGCCCCGCAGGGTATCCGCTGATATGGGCACGTCTGTACCTCCTTTTCCAGGGCCGCTCCCAGGCCGGCCTCTGTTATGGATTTATATTACCACGCATTGCATCGTCTGTCAAGGTATTTCTCCAAATTTTATATATCAGACTGCAAAATTTTCTGCCGGCTTCCATTTGCCAAAGTGTGCGAAGTGTGCAAGGAGGCGGGCGTTGAAGGAGCTGACAGGCGTGCATAAAGCAAGGCCAGTCAGATGCTCTGACTGGCCTTGCTGGTTGTACTTCTATACGAACTCCTCGGCGGATAGCTTGAACTGACTGTTTTTTCCTCATTTTTCAAGCATTTATTATCTGTATTATTCAAAAATCGCCCTCGTTTTTGTGTCAATAACCAAGGTGATGAGGGGAATGAGGATTCCCTTTATCTTTATGAAACTGCCTGTCATGTCTAAAACCTCCTGTCCATCGTTCCATTCTAGCAGAGTTTTCAAGGGGAGGCAAGGGGTGAAAAAAGAAGAAATGCACTGCATAAAATGCAGTGCATTTCTTCTTTGGAGCTGATGACCAGATTCGAACTGGTGACCTCGTCCTTACCAAGGACGTGCTCTGCCTACTGAGCCACATCAGCATGAATGGCGACCCGCATCGGGCTCGAACCGACGACCTCTAGCGTGACAGGCTAGCGCTCTAACCAACTGAGCTAGCGGGCCAGATTGGAAGGGAGTGCCTTTTCTCCGTCCCTAGCGGCAACGATACTTATTATAGCAGGACAATCCCGTTATGTCAAGAGGTTTTTTGCAATTTATTGCGGAGGTAAGTTCCATAATGTAAATGGGCAGTAGGAACTCGTTCGGCAGTTATATTTGTATGGGGGCAAGCCCCCGGAAAGGAGCTCTATATGGGTGAAGGATTTGTAGTAGAATCAGATAGCCCTCTTGCTCGGACAACAGGTTTGTGTAAGGGGGCCTTTGTTTTTAGGCATTGAGAAATTTATAATCCCAAATAAAAAGGATATTTTGCGCTTGGAAGAATTTTAGAGACTAATTTCTTCTTTGATGATAGAAAAACATGGTGCTAGCACCATGTAGTAAGAACATTAAGGAGAAAATATGTGTCGGATTTTTTACGCATTAGCTTTTGGGAATACCTTATTTTACAAGGCATTTAAAATATGAGTATAACATGGAGAGTATTTTATATCTTTATTTTCAAAAATAGTTTTTATAGCGTAACATTTCAAAAATGGGTTGCTAAAGTGTCGAGATTTGCTATAATAAATGCGTGGCAACATTTTGGCAACAGAAAATCAGCAAGCCATAATAAATGATGTAATTGATGTAAAAATGGGTGTGTATTTGCATAAAACTTAAATAAAAATAGTTAAGAGCAACAAAGAACACGCCGAGTTGAGACAAAACCGAAAGGCAGGCGCTGCCTATTCGCCATGAACAAGATAATACAAACAGCCCGGTTCCGGCAAGCCCTGGTCGAGTATGCATACAAACATGGCGTGACAAATGCAGCCATCCGCTACCGCACCGGCCGAACCAGCATTGGGAGGACGAGATCCAGCTAATAGAGAATATGCGCCGCGAGAATCCTGATACAGGGCTGGTGGTATTCTGGGTCAAACTGAGGCGGCGGGGTTACACCCGTTCCATTTCCGGTCTGTATCGTTTTCTGCGAAAGAGCGGCCAAATGGCGGTGAAATTGCCAAATCCCAAGTATATCCCAAAGCCCTACGAG
>JAAVZY010000131.1 GCA_022791945.1 Oscillospiraceae bacterium
AAATGGCCCACCCAACAGAGTGCCAAGTAGAATAACTAATTACCATTGCCAAAGCGCTGCCAAATGTGATACCTGTCTTTACTGTTTTTTCGACAGTTTCTCTTTTTTGTTCATCCATGTATATGTATCCTCCCCGAAATTCCGATTTATTTGGCAGTCATCCACCGGTGGATGACTGCCCGTTTTGGATATTTTAGCAAATGGCTTGGTGAAACCGCTTTCAGCAGCACCAATCTGAAAAGGAAGCCCGGCGAAAGGGGACGGCTCCCTGTGAACGCCTGGCAGAGGCTTTTCATTGCTGGATTAGCACTCGATCAAGAAGAGTGCTAAAATTCACATTCTGGACATAAAAACGAAATTGCCATAACACAATCCGGGGCTATACTGAATGCAGCAAGCGGGGAAGCGGGCTTCCCCCGGAAAGGAAGCTCCCGGCATCGGGAGCGCGGTAACGATGATGAACGCACAAAAATTCACTCAAAAATCCATGGAAGCCGTTCAGTCGGCCCAGGATATTGCCCTTTCCCGCAGCGGGATGCGGATCGAACAGTGCCATCTGCTGCTGGCCCTGCTCACCCAGGAGCAGGGGCTGATCCCCCAGCTTCTGGCCAGGCTCCCTGTTGATGTACCAGCCTTCACCCGGGAGGCGGAGCGGCTGGCGGACAGTCTTCCCGGGGTGTCCGGCCCCGGTCGGGAGGCGGGGAAGATTTACGTCTCCGGCTCGGTGGATCAGGCTCTGAACGCCGCGGAGGAAACCGCCTCCAAAATGAAGGACGACTTCGTCTCCGTGGAGCACCTGTTCCTGGCCCTGCTGGATCATCCGGACGACAGCCTGAACAAGCTGTTCCGGCAGTACGGCATCAGCCGGGACGGGTTCCTGAAAACCCTGATGGCGGTCCGGGGCAGCCAGCGGGTCACCAGCGACACCCCGGAAACTACCTACGACGCCTTGAAAAAGTACGGCGCCGATCTGGTGGAGCGGGCCCGGAGCAAGCAGCTGGATCCGGTCATCGGCCGGGACGATGAGATCCGCAACGTGATTCGGATCCTCTCCCGCAAGACCAAAAACAACCCGGTGCTCATCGGCGAGCCCGGCGTGGGCAAGACGGCCATTGCCGAGGGCCTGGCTCAGCGGATTGTCCGTGGGGACGTGCCCAACGCGCTGAAGGACAAAACCATCTTTGCCTTGGATATGGGGGCGCTGATTGCCGGCGCCAAGTTCCGGGGGGAGTTTGAGGAGCGGCTGAAGGCGGTCCTGGGGGAGATTAAAAAGTCCGACGGACGGATTCTGCTGTTCATCGATGAGCTTCACACCATTGTAGGCGCTGGCAAAACCGAGGGGAGCATGGACGCGGGGAATCTGCTCAAGCCCATGCTGGCCCGGGGCGAGCTCCACTGCATTGGCGCCACCACCCTGGACGAGTACCGGCTTTATATCGAAAAGGATCCCGCCCTGGAGCGCCGGTTCCAGCCGGTCATGGTCAATGAGCCCACCACGGAGGATACCATCGCCATCCTCCGTGGCCTGAAGGAGCGGTACGAGGTCTACCACGGGGTGAAAATCACCGACAATGCCATCATCGCGGCGGCTACCCTGTCCAACCGGTACATCTCCGATCGGTTCCTGCCGGATAAGGCCATTGACCTGGTGGATGAAGCCTGCGCCATGATCCGCACGGAGATTGATTCCATGCCCACCGAGCTGGACGTGATCCAGCGGCGGATCATCCAGCATGAGATCGAGGAGGCGGCGCTGAAGAAGGAGAAGGACGCCCTCTCCCAGGAGCATCTGGAGGAAATCCGCCGGGAGCTGGCGGATCTCCGGGAGCAGTTCAACGCCATGCAGGCCAAGTGGGAGAACGAAAAATCCGCCATCGGAAAGGTACAGGATCTCCGCAGGCAGCTGGAGGAGCTGAACGCGGACATTGAAAAGGCCGAGCAGGCTTATGATCTGAACAAGGCTGCGGAGCTGAAATACGGCAGGCTCCCCGCCCTGCAGAAGGAGCTGGCCGAGGAGGAGAAGCTTGCGGAGGCCGCCAAGAACGGGGAGGGCTCTCTGCTCCGGGACAAGGTGACCGACGAGGAGATTGCCCGGATCATTGAGCGCTGGACCGGCATCCCCGTGGCAAAGCTTATGGAAGGGGAGCGGGACAAGGTGCTCCATCTGGACGGTATCCTCCATCAGCGGGTCATTGGCCAGGATGAGGCTGTGACCAAGGTGACAGAGGCCATCCTCCGCTCCCGCGCGGGAATTCAGGATCCCAACCGGCCGGTAGGCTCCTTCCTGTTCCTGGGCCCCACCGGCGTAGGCAAAACCGAGCTGGCCAAGGCCCTGGCGGAGGCGCTCTTTGACGATGAGCGGAACATGGTGCGGATCGACATGACCGAGTATATGGAAAAATACGCCGTATCCCGGCTGATTGGAGCGCCTCCCGGATATGTGGGCTATGAGGAGGGCGGCCAGCTCACCGAGGCGGTCCGGCGGAAGCCCTATTCCGTGGTGCTGTTCGACGAGGTGGAGAAGGCGCATCCGGATGTGTTCAATGTTCTGCTCCAGGTGCTGGACGACGGGCGGATCACCGACAGCCAGGGCCGGACGGTGGATTTCAAGAATACGATTATCATTCTGACCTCCAACCTGGGCTCCCAGTTCCTGCTGGAAGGGATCGATTCCTCCGGTGAGATCACCGGGGAGGCCCGGGCCCAGACCGAAGAGCTGCTGAAGCGCTCCTTCCGTCCGGAATTCCTGAACCGGCTGGACGAGATTGTGTTCTACAAGCCTCTGACCCGCCAGGACATCACCCGGATTGTGGATCTGATGGCGGCGGAGCTGAACGGCCGGCTGGCGGAAAAGCAGCTCCGGTGCGAGCTGACCCCGGAGGCGAAGGCACTCATTGTGGAGGAGGGATACGATCCGGCCTTTGGTGCCAGACCTCTCCGGCGGTATATCCAGCGGAACGTGGAGACGCTCATCGCCCGCCAGATCCTCGGCGGCGATCCCCTGCCGGGCAGCGTCTTGGTTGTGGACGCTTCGGAGGGCGCCCTGACCGTCTCTGTCCGCGGGTAACTATGTGAAATCCCAGCCGGCCCGGTTGATTTTCTTCCCGTAAGATGGTATCCTTAACGAAGGACAAGGCTGCGAGACTCTGTCTCGCGTCTCTGCGCTGCGCCGCTAGCGGCGCAGCGGGGAAGGGATTCCCCTTGGATTCCCGTTATTTTAAGGGCTTATTAAGGGCGAAAGGGTTGGGGGTTAAGTCTGTACAGACTTCCGGCCTTCTGCCACGCAGACAGTCTGATTCCCGCAGTACGCTTTTTTCGTAAAGAAAAAAGCTCCCTTCCGGGGGCGGGCACTTCCTGCGCCGCACAGGGATTTCTGCGCAGAGCCCGCTTGAAACCTTCTGCGTCGTAGATTCTGCGCCGCCTACCCATTTTTTCTTTACGAAAAAATGGGTAGGCGGGCGATCGTCCCTGCGGGACGTATCAGCGAGGCGGAAACTGAAATTTTGCCCCCCATAACCCCCAAAAGATGGGAATCCAAGGGGAGCCAGCTCCCCTTGGCGGGTGCTCGAGGGCAGAGCCATCGAGGTCTTCCCCTCCTGTGAATACAGCTTCTTATATCTCTGGAAAAGAAAGGAATCCTTTCATGAAAAAAGCCCCTGTTGCTCTCCTGATTGCCTTTGCTGCGGCTCTGTCCTGTCTCTCCGGCTGCAGCGAGCCTCCAGAAGAGGAGGAAACCATTCCGCCTTATCCTGTCACCGTGGAGGGCATCACCGTTGAAGTACGCCCCAAGGCGGTTGCCTCTCTCTCTCCCGAGCTCACCCAAATCCTGCTGGATCTGGGATATCAGAACCGCATTGTGGGCTATTCCAGCCAGGAGGAGATTCCCCCGCCCCTTCCGGAGCCGGAGCCCGTGGTCGTTGAGGAGCCCCCCTGGTGGAAATTCTGGGCAGAGGCGCCGGAGCCGGAACCGGTGGGCGATCCCGCCCCCGAGCAGGTGGGCCGGATTGGCACGGCACGGGATCCCGACTATGAACAGATCGGCCGGCTGAAGCCGGAATTCATCTTCACCGCCCTCCCTCTGCCTCAGGCGGAGCATGACAAGCTGGAGCAGGTGGGGATTCGTCTGGTGGTCATGCCGCCTCCCTCCACCCTGGAGGAGGTCAAGGAGCGGCAGCTCTCCGTCATCCGCATCATGGAGGGCCAGCTTGAGGCGGACGAGGTGGGGCTTCCCCTGACCGACGCCATCCAAAGCAGCCTGGACTATATCCGCGGGCAGGTCCCGGCGGAGAAGAAGAGCTTCCTCTACGTTTCCACCCTGGATCCCCTGGTGGTCACCGGGGACACCTACGAGGGGGCTCTGCTCTCCCTGATCGGGGAAAACCTGGCCCAGGACGGGCAGGACTACACCCTGGACGGGGAGGCTCTGGCGGGGCTGGAACCGGATGTGATCCTCTATTCCGCGCCCCTGACCCGGGAGGAGCTGGCTGCCAGCCCCCTTTTCCAGGAGAAGGCCGCCGTCCTGGAGGATCGTCTGCTGGAGGTGGACGGAGCCGCCCTCCGAATCCAGACCCGTGACATTGCGGAATCTCTGCGGGATACGGCGAAAAAGCTCTATCCCAGCGTGGATTTTGACCCGCCGCCTCCACCCGTTGAGGAGGAAACCTCCTCGGAGGAATAGGCCGCAAGCGGAAAAGGACCTGAACAGGCTTGTCTGTTCAGGTCCTTTTTGTGCAATCCGTTCCTGCTGCTGAAACAGCACCTTTGGAAAAAAGGTCAAGAAGATTGGACGATCAGCACTTGACGGTAAGGGGCTCCTTAGCTATAGTGAAATCAGTACGGAACGGACGAAAGGATGATGTACCCATGAACTGTCTGCAAAACGGTTTTGCTTCCTGCTTCCGGGTGCTCCGGTTCCCCAGCCGTGAAGCCCTGGGTGAGGCTGCCGCCAGGGACGCTGCCGCCGCTGTCCGGGAGCTGCTCCGGGAGCGTGAATCCATCAATATGATCTTTGCCGCAGCTCCCTCCCAGCTGGAATTCCTGCGATGCTTCCGGCAGGATCCCGCTGTGGATTTCAGCCGGATCAACGCCTTCCACATGGATGAATACCTGGGCCTTCCCTCGGACGCGCCCCAGGGCTTCGGCGCCTTCCTGCGGGAGCATCTGTTCAGCCACGCCCCCTTCCGGGCGGTTCACTATCTGGACGGGAACGCTCCGGAGCCCCAGGCGGAATGCCGCCGCTACGGGGAGCTGCTCCGGGAGTTCCCGGCGGATATTGTCTGCCTGGGCATTGGTGAGAACGGCCACATTGCCTTCAACGATCCCCATGCGGCCCGGTTCGACGATCCGGAGCCGGTAAAGCTGGTGGAGCTGGATCCCGTCTGCCGGGCTCAGCAGGTGCATGACGGATGCTTTTCCGCTCTTGAGCAGGTGCCGACCCACGCGCTGACTCTGACGATTCCCGCGCTCACAGCCGCTGGCAGGCACTTCTGCATGGTGCCTGCCGCCTCCAAGGCAGAAGCGGTGCGCCGGACGGTCTGCGGCCCTCTGGACGAGGGATGCCCCGCGTCCATTCTCCGCACCTGTGCCTGCGCGGCGCTCTACTGCGATCAGGACAGCGGGAGGGATCTGTCATGAGCGGCTTTCGGCTGGGCGTGATCACCGATGAGATTTCTCAGGAGCTTTCCGAGGCTCTGGACGTGGCGGAGGAATTCGCGCTGGATGGGGTGGAAATCCGTTCTGTCTGGGATCGCAGCCCCTTTGAGCTGACAGGGGAGGACGGGGAGCGGATCCGTGCTCTGACCCGGGAGCGGGGACTGTCTGTCTGCGGGATTTCCGCGCCCTTTTTCAAGTGCGCTCTGGACAGCGAAGAGGAACGGCGGGCCCATCTGGCCGGGCTGGAGCGGTGCATCCGTCTGGCGGAGCTCTGGGAGGCGCCGATTATCCGGGGGTTTTCCTTCTGGGGGGAGGGGACGTTCGATCAGGCTCTGCCCCGGATTGCGGAGGCGTATCAGGAGCCGGCGAAGCTGGCGGCCCGGCACGGAATCACCCTGGCGCTGGAATCGGATCCCAGCGTCCATGGGGTGAACGGCAGACAGCTGGCGCGGCTGGTGGACGCGATTGGCTCTCCGGCGGTGCGGGCCCTGTGGGATCCGGGGAACGACCTGTACGCCCCGCTGCCGGAGCGCCCCTACCCGGAGGGATACGAAGCCATCAGGGGATGGATCGCCCATGTGCATCTAAAGGATGCCCGGCTGCTGAACGGCCAAGCGGAGGGCTGCTGCTTCGGAGAGGGGGAGATGGACTGGGAGGGCCAGCTGCGTGCCTTGAAGCGTGACGGGTATCAGGGCTGGCTGGTGATGGAAACCCACTACCGCCTTGCCGCCGTTTTGAGTGAGGAGGAGCTGAAGCGTCCCGGCGGAGCGTCCTTCTCCGCCGGAGGACGCGAGCCCACCCGCCGCTGCCTCAAGGCGCTGCGGGAGCTCCTTCGGACGGTTGACTCCTAAGCGCCTTCTCTGCGTGCCCGGAAGGGCAAGACCTCGAAGGGCTCTGCCCTCCGAGCCTCCCGCCAAGGGGATTAAATCCCCTTGGAACCCGTAATTTTTCAAGGGCTTTTGAAGGGCGGAAAAAAAGGGAGGGTTAAGTCTGCACAGACTTCCGGCTTTCTGCCACGCAGGCAGTCTGATTCCCGCAGTACGCTTTTTTCGTAAAGAAAAAAGCTCCCTTCTGCGTGCGGGGGACTCCCTGCGCCGCACAGAGATTTCTGCGCAGACTTTGCTAGACGCAGAAACCTCTTACCCCCCTTGTATTCCGCTTCTGGCGAAGCGGCGGGGGAGGGCCAGGAGCGAAGCGGATGGCGGGGGGATTCCGAGCGTAGCACCAGCTCCCTCCTTGCAGAAAGTATGAGCGTAACAGAACACGCTCGGGATATTCTGCGTCGTACCTTCTGCGCCGCACGTGGGGCTGAATTTTTTCTTTACGAAAAAATGGGTAGGCGGGCGATCGTCTCTGCGGGAAGTATCAGCGAGGCAGGAACCGAAATTCTACACCCTCATAACCCCAAAAAGATGGGAATCCAAGGGGACGAGTCCCCTTGGCAGAGCGCGAGACAGCGTCTCGCGGCCTTGCCCTTCCCATCACATACACGACTGAAAAAGGAGAGATTGTTTATGAAAAAGCTGAATCTGGCAATCATTGGCCAGGGAAGGAGCGGGCGGAACATTCATGGTCAGTACCTGCTCACGGACGACCGCTTTCGGATTGCGGCGGTGGTGGACGCGCTGCCGGAGCGCCGGGAACGTGCCGCCAAGGAATACGGCTGTGATGTTTATGCTGACTATCGGGAGCTGTTCGGACGGACGGATCTGGATTTTGTTGTGAACTCCACCTTCAGCCACCTTCACGCTCCGGTGACTGTAGATTTGCTGAATCACGGCTTCAACGTCCTCTGCGAGAAGCCCGCCGCCAAAACGCCCGGGCAGGTGCAGGAGATGATCGACGCCGCTGAGAAAAACGGCAGGATGCTGGCGATTTTCCAGCAGTCCCGGTTTGCCCCTTACTTTGAAAAGGTCAAAGAGGTGCTGGCCTCCGGCGTGCTGGGCAGGCCGGTGCAGATCAGCATTGCCTTTAACGGCTATGCCCGCCGGTGGGACTGGCAGACCTGCCAGGATTTCAACGCCGGAAGCCTCTACAACACCGGCCCCCATCCGGTGGATCAGGCTTTGAATCTGCTGGACTACTACGAGGGGGAGCCTACGGTGTTCTGCAAAATGGATCGCGCCAACACCTTCGGGGATGCGGAGGACTATGTGAAGCTGATTCTCACCGCCCCGGACCGCCCCCTGATTGACCTGGAGATCTCCTCCTGCGACGCATACCCCTCCTACACCTATAAGATCCAAGGCACCAGGGGCGGGCTCAGCGGCTCCATGACGGAGATTCACTGGAAATATTACAGCGATCTGGATGCTCCCAGGCGGGAATTGATCCGCACGCCGCTTTCTGACGCAAATGGCATCCCCTGCTACTGCTCTGAATCCCTCACCTGGACGGAGGAAAGCTGGAGCTGCCCGGATCCGCGCACCTTCTCCTATGCGTCCCACCGGCTGTATGATACCGTGTACGCCCATCTGACCCAAGGGACGCCCCTGCCTGTAACCATGAAGCAGGTAAAACAGCAGATCCACGTCATGAACCAGTGCCACCTCCAGAACCCGCTTCCGCCCTTCCCTCCCCAGGACTGAGCAGCGGTTCCGCCCCCTTGCACCTACAGAAAGGAAGATCGCTATGTATCGCATTGGCATCATTGGAACAGAGAACAGCCACGCCCTGGCCTTTGCCCGGCTGCTGAACAAAGAGGATCAGGGTCGGGAAGCCCGGGTGGTAGGCGTCTACGGCCCGGATCCGGACACTGCCCGTCAGATCCAGGAGGAAACCGGGGTTGATTTCATCGCCCGGAGCCCGGAGGAATTTCATGGGAAGGTAGACGCCATGATGATCACCAGCCGGAAGGGCTCTCTGCACTATGGATATGCTCTGCCCTTTATTCGGGAAGGAATGCCCCTGTTTATCGACAAGCCCATTACTTCCGACTGGGAGCAGGCCAAAGAGCTGGTGCGGGAAGCCCAATCCAGCGGCTCCCTGCTCACCGGCGGGAGCGGCTGCAAATACGCCTATGACGTGCTTCTGCTGAAGAATACGGCAGACGCCTGGAGAAGGGAAGGCAAGCTCCTCTCCGCCGCAGTGAATTTCTCTGCGGATCGGGACAGCGTCTATGACGGCTTCTACTTCTACGCCCCCCATCTGACCGAGATTGCCCTGGGAATCTTTGGCGAAGGGATTCAGTCGGTGCAGGCGTTTGAGGCTGCCGGAGGGGTGACGGTCATTGCCCGGTATGAGGGCTTTGACGCTTCCCTGCATTATACGAAAAACAGCGCGGTATCTACCGCTGTGCTCTACGGCCCGGAGCGGAATCTGGTCCGGGAGCTGGATATCTCCCTGATCTACCGGCATGAGGTGGATCACTTCCTGGAGATGCTCCGCACCCGGCGCATGCCTTTCAGCTATGAGACGCTGATCAAACCCGTGTCGGTGATTTCCGCCATCCTCCAGTCTCTGGAGCTGGGGCGGACGGTTTCGGTGGAGTAAACGTCTGTGGAAAAGGCGCTCAGAGCCTGTTCAAGATCTCCGGGTGGGGCGAATGGAGATTTTGAATAGGCTCTAAGAAAAAAAGGCTGCGGTTATGATAGATCATGTTCACTCTTCGCATATCAAGATGCAAAAAGGCATTTGCTTTCCAGGTCCTTATGCGCCGCAAATTTTCGGTGATTGCAAAGCGCTCCCCTTCCCCCATAAAGCCGGCCTCTTCAAGCGGCGATAGACGTTCAGAGATCCTGTCCGCGATATAATCGGCCATGCATTCCGGTTGGCTACATAGGGGCGGTTATCCTCAATTACAAGCTGATTGATCTGAGCCGCCATATCGCCAATCCGATAAAGAATCCGGTTCCGTTCACGCTCATCCGCCTGATCGTAAAACACATTCAGCGGTGTGCCCTGTATATACTCCATGACGCAAAATGAAGCGTCAAAGTATTTGAAAGTCCCGTCAACGACGTACACCTCCGGGCATATGTGGCCGATCCTTCAATTGACGGTGTCATAGAAGAACCGCTCTCGCTCAAGGACATCGACAATCACTATTTTCCGGCCTACGCCAGTTACAAAGTCCCTTTGGCTGCGAAAGATGACCTTTTGATTGTTTGACAATGTGATCAGCCAGGCTTCAAAGGTATACCCTCCGCCCAGTCTGCACTTGTCCCTGATTTCCTGTCCGGTATACTGTTTGACAGCGTCTTTCATAGGTTCGTCCTCTTCAGATGTATGTTGTAAAGGGTGAATTTAACCACCGCCCAAATACAAGAGGCAGCGGCTCGTAAGTGGCAGAATGGCGGTTGCGGGAAGGCGGGGAAAGTGTCGAAGGTATATACCTGTCTTGCCTATGGGCCTGATAAGAGCAAAAGCTGACGGACAGGCCGGAGCGTTCCAGATACCTGGGGCGCTCCCTTTTTCTTTTAAGGCCGTTGATACTACGTGGACAATTAGGCGCTTGTATCCCTTGCAAAATGCGGGCCTCTAAGCGCCCATCGGCAGGGGGCGGCTATACCAGGCCATGCGCCGATCAACTATGTGGAACAGCTTCGATCCTTGCCGGTCAGAGCAGTACAGCAGACGCCGGAGGCGGCTTAAAAATCGGAAGCAGCGGTTTCCGATTTCATAGGGGCTTGGGGGGCGGTCAGCCACCAACAAGCAAACGGGCCGGTATATACCGAGCCATTGCTTGCTACAACTGCCAGTGTTCAAAAACAAAGGTTGAATGTTGCCTCTATTGGTGCTATACTTTGCTCGTAATAGGCTGTCAAATCGGAAATTTGGTAGAAGGAGAACCTCAAAATGTTGGAATTGCGTGACTTTCCGCTCACCTACAAAGAAGG
>JAAVZY010000132.1 GCA_022791945.1 Oscillospiraceae bacterium
GCGGGCGATCGTCCCTGTAGCGAGTACCAGCGAGGCAGGGAGTAAAAAGTCTGTACAGACTTGCCCCCACCCCTCCACGCCCTTAAAATAATGGGAATCCAAGGGGACGCGTCCCCTTGGCGAGAGCGCGAGAGCAGAGCTCTCGCGGCCTTCCCTGACACGCACAATCCCCTCCCTGCCTTCGGCGGGGAGGGGATTGTGCGTGTCAGGGCGGGTGTCTTGGGTCAGCGGAGTACGGAATCCTGAAGCATTGCTTTCATCCCCGTGTAGCGCATGGTTTTTTGCTCGTTGCGCACCATGAACTCTACCCGGGATTTCTGACCGATCAGAATCAGTATCCGCTTGGCACGGGTGACTGCCGTATACAGCAGGTTCCGGTAATAGAGCTTGTCAAAGCCCCCCATCACCGGCAGGATGATCGCCTCAAATTCGCTTCCCTGGCTCTTGTGGACAGTCACGGCATAGGCCAGCTCCAGCTCGCTGGACAGGTCAAAGGCATAGTAGGCCATCCGCCCGTCAAAGTCTACTCCCATGGTTCGGGAGCCCCGGTCGATCATTCGGATAATCCCAATGTCCCCATTGAATACGCCGGAGCCCTTCTCCTCCCCGCGGGTCCATTGGAGATCATAGTTGTTTCGGATCTGCATCACCTTGTCGCCCACCCGAAACAGGAAGATGCCGCTCTTGAACTCAGTCTTGTCCGGCGCAGGAGGATTCAGCCGGCTCTGAAGCCGGGCGTTCAGCTCCACTGTGCCCAGCTCTCCCTTGCGCGAGGGGCAGAGCACCTGTATATCCTCCAGGGGAGAGAATCCGTAGCTGGCGGGAAGCCGCCGGGAGCAGAGATCCAGAATGGTCTGAGCCGCGTGCGCCGGCTGATTGTCCCCCAGGAAGAAAAAGTCGTTGTCCTTCCGGGTCAGGTCCGGCATCTGCCCGCTGACAATGGCGTGCGCGTTGGTGACAATCAGGCTCTGGGCCGCCTGCCGGAAGATCCGCGTCAGCTCCACGGTGGGAATGGTATCGCTTTGAATCAGATCCCGCAGGACGTTTCCCGCCCCCACGGAGGGCAGCTGATGAAAGTCCCCCACCAGCACTAGCTTGGCGGTGGGCTTCATCCCCCGGAGAAGCGCGTCAAAAAGCAGCGTATCCACCATGGACATCTCATCCACAATGATCGCGTCCGCTTCCAAAGGGTTCTGCTCGTTGCGGAGGAACTCCAGACGTCCGGCGCTGGCAGCCTCCGCCGCTACCTCCAGCAGGCGGTGAATGGTCTTGGCCTCCCGGCCGGTAACCTCCGCCATTCGCTTGGCGGCCCGGCCGGTGGGGGCTGCCAGAGCTACCCGGCGGCCCGCCTGCTCCAGGACCTCAATGATGCCGTTGAGGGCAGTGGTTTTGCCTGTACCCGGCCCTCCGGTCAGGATGAACACGTCGTTTTCCGCAGCCTCCCGAATGGCCCGGCGCTGAAGCTCCTCATAGCGGATCCCCTTTTCCTCCTCAATAAGGCGGATGGTTTCCTCCACCCCCTCCACCTTGGTGGAGTAGACCTGGAGCATCACCTGAAGCCGGCCCACGATATACCGCTGGGCCTCATAATAAACGGGCAGGTAGATCAGCTCCCGGGAGGCCTCGTAGGAGCGTAGCCTCCCCTCCTTGAGCGCCTCGTCCAGGTAGTCGCTGACAGGTTCGGTTTCCAGCCCCAGCAGCCGGCCCGCCATGGGGAGCAGCTTATACCGGGGGATACAGGTATAGCCATTGCTGAGATTGAAGCTGAGCACATAGAAAAGGGCGGCATAAATCCGTTCCGGATGCTCCAAAGGAAAGTCCGCGGCTCTGGCGATCCGATCCGCTGTTTCAAAGGGGATGCCGAAGTCCCCGGTAGACAGCAGGTAGGGGTTCTCCCGGATCCGATCCAGGGCGGAGGGCCCCCACCGCTTGAACACCCGCACGCTCTGCATGGGATTGATGTTGTTCTCCTGCAAAAAGAGCATCAGGGCCCGCACGCCGAAGGCCTGGCGGAACTCCTGGGAGAGCTTCTCTGCCTTGGTGGCGTTGATACCGTCAACCTGAATCAGCCGTTCCGGCTCCTCCTCAATGACCCGCAGGGTGTCCTCGTGGAACTGCTGGACGATCCGCTTGGCAATCTTGGGGCCGATGCCCTTGACCACTCCGGAAGAGAGATATTTCTGAATCGCGCCTTCGGTGGCCGGGAGGCTCCGTTCAAAAAGCTGTGCCTTGAATTGGAGGCCGTAGGAGGCGTGGGTCTGGTAATAGCCGGTCAGACGCAGCTCCTCGCCCACCTCCGCGCCCATCAGCTGGCCCACCACGTTGATCAGCTCTCCGCCGGCGTCCAGCTCCAGCACGGTAAAGCCTGTGTCCTCGTTGACGAAAGCAACCTCCTCCACCGTGCCGGTGAGGGTGGTGTATTCCTGTTCCCCCATGGGCGTCTCCTTTCCAAGTCAGTCCTCCCGTCCCAGGGCCAGAAGGCAGGCCTCCAGCTCCTCCTCATCCAGAAGGCGCAGATTTGTCTGCTCCGCCTGGAGGCGGGTAACCACAGCCCGTGTTTCCTCGTCCATACCAAAGTCAGCCACCAGGATCCGGCTTCCCTGTCGCGCCAGACTCCGGAGCAGGTATTCCGCCCGTTCCTCCCGGCCCCGCATGGGCAGAATGGAGATGACGCTTTCCTCCGGAGGGGCGCCCAGCAGCCCTCCCGCCAGAAGGCGAAGGAGGGTAAACACGCCTACCAGGCTGGTGAAAATCAGGAAGAACAGGCCAGCCGCGTCGCCGATCATATGTCCAGTCATCATACCAAACACCTCCGGCCCATTCTATGCTTCCCTCGTCCCCGATGACACCCGGCTTAAGACCTCGAAGGGCTCCGCCCTCCGAGCCTCCCGCCAAGGGGACTCGTCCCCTTGGATTCCCATCTTTTTAAGGGCGAAGGGGTGGGGGTTCAAGTCTGTACAGACTTGTTACTTCCTGCCTCACTGATACTCCCCGCGGGGACGATCGCCCGCCTACCCATTTTTTCGTAAAGAAAAAATTCATTCCCATAGGCGGCGCAGGGACTACGACGCAGAAAGTTTCGAGCGTGTTCTGCCGCGCTCATCCCCTCTGCGGCGCAGGAAGTATCCCACACGCAGGAGGGAGCTTTTTCTTTACGAAAAAAGCGTCCTGCGGGTAAGTCTGTGCAGACTTGGACTGTGGCACGGATTAGAAGTTTGTACAGACTTCGACCCCGCCAAAATTTACGGGTTCCAAGGGGATTTAATCCCCTTGGCAGAGCGCGAGACAGAGTCTCGCGGCCTTCCCGCTATGTACACAGCTTCTCAGCCGCTTTGGCCTGGGCTTTTTCCTCAAAGCGGGATTTGAGGACGACCACACGGTCATGGCTGCCCTCGCCGATGAGGCCGGATTCGTCAGAGGCGGAAATGCGGAAACGCACCTGCCTGCCCTGAACGGAGAGGATCTCCGCGGAGGCGGTCACCTTCATTCCTGCCGGGGTAGGCGCAAGATGGGTGGATTCAATGCGGGAGCCGACGCTTGTCTCGTCTCCCTCCAGAAACGAAGCCAGCAGCTCAGCCGCTGCTCCTTCCATCAGCGCAAGCATCATGGGAGTTGCGTATACAGATACATTTCCGCTCCCAACCTGACAGGCAAGATGCTCGTCCGCAACAACGATTTCCTTCCTGAGAGATGCACCAATTGCAACGTCTTTCATAATACAGTCACAAATCCTTTCTGCCTGCGGGCCGGGCAGCGCCCGCTTTCATTGAATCACACCGCCGCCCAGAAGCTGTCCGTTTTGGTAAATCACCAGAGACTGCCCTGGAGCCACTGCCCGCTGGGGAAGAGCAAACCGCACCAGCGCACCGTCTGATTCCGGCACCAGCCACGCCGGAACCGGCGGGGCGGCGGAGCGTATCTTCACCTGTACCGCGCCCTCCTCCAGCCCGCGCCCGGAAAGAGTGGTAACCTGGGCAATCCGGGCCTCCGGCTCCCGATCATCCTCCCCCAGATAAATCCGGTTTTCCGCCGGATCGATCCGGCGGACGAACACCGGCCTCCCCAGAGCAATGCCCAGTCCCTTCCGCTGGCCGACCGTATACCGTATGATCCCCTGATGCTCCCCGCAGACCTGCCCCTCCGGAGAGATGAACGCCCCCGCCGGAAAGGTTCCCAGCTGCTCCTCGATATACGCAGCGTAATCTTTTCCGGAAATAAAACAGTTTTCCTGGCTGTCCGGCAGGTCGGCTGCCGCCAGCCCCAGAGAGGCTGCCAGCGTCCGCACCTGGGGCTTTTCCAGCTCTGCCAAAGGCAGCAGCAGCCTGGAAAGCTCCCGCTGGCCCAGCCGGTAGAGCATGTAGGTCTGATCCCGCTCCAGAGAGGCCGCCTGCCAGAGCTGGTATTCCTCCCCGGCTTGGCGGACCCGGGCGTAGTGCCCGGTGGCAATCCACCGGCACCCCTGCCGATCCGCTTCCTCCACCAGAGCCCGGAACTTGATCCAGGGATTGCAGAACACACAGGGGTTGGGCGTCCGGCCATGGCTGTATTCCTCCAGGAAATAGCCGATCACCTGCTCCCGGAACGCCTGCCGGAGATCCAGCACCGTCAGGGGGATCTCCAAGGAAGCCGCCGCCGCTTCGGCAGCATCCACCACTGCCTGATGCAGCTCCGACATCCGCATGACGACCGCCCGCACCTGATAGCCCTGCTCCCGGAGCAGATGGACGCAGACGCAGGAATCCACCCCGCCCGACAGGGCTACCAAAACGGCGCCACGGGACGTGTCCGTCCCGTGGCCTGTCCGCGTTATGCGGTTCTCCGGATTATCCATGGCTGTGATCGCAGCCGCAGGCGTCACAGTCCACCCCGATCTCCCCCACCAGGGGGCGGGGGTCAATCCCTTTCCGGGTGTAGTAATCGGAAAGAGCGGACTTGATGGCTTCCTCCGCCAGAACAGAGCAGTGGAGCTTGGCGGGGGGAAGACCGTCCAGGGCTTCCACCACCGCCTTGTTGGTGAGCTTCAGCGCCTCTTCAATGCTCTGGCCCTTGATCATCTCGGTGGCAATGGAGCTGGTGGCAATGGCCGCCCCGCAGCCAAAGGTCTTGAACTTTACATCATCGATCCGCCCGTCTTTTACTTTGATGAACATCTTCATAATATCGCCGCACTTGGCGTTTCCCACCTCGCCGACCCCGTCCGCGTCAGGGATCTCCCCCACGTTTCTGGGATTGGCAAAGTGATCCATCACCTTTTCACTGTAAATCATCTCTGTGCTCCTTTCATAGTCACGGAAAATCGGTTGATACGCGGATAGAAAACCCGAGCGCGCCACATCATCCCTCACACAGGGTTGCCAAGACAGCGCTCATCCACACGCCAGCTTTCTGCACGGATGCTTGTCAAGCCTCCCGGGGCTTCCAGAGGGGGGACATGGCGCGCAGGTACTGGATAACGCCCGGGAGCGTCTGGAGAATGTAGTCCACGTCCTCGTCGGTGTTGTATTCGTTCAGGCTTAGCCGGAGACTGCCGTGGGCAATCTCGTGAGGCAGGCCGATAGCCATCAGCACATGGGAGGGATCCAAAGAGCCGGAGGTGCAGGCCGATCCGCTGCTTCCGCAGATGCCGTTCATATCCAGCCGGAGCAGGAGGGCCTCCCCCTCTACAGCCTCGAAGGAGATGTTCACATTGCCGGGCAGCCGCTGCTCCCGCCCGCCGTTGAGCCGGGAGCAGGGAATCTCTGACAGAATTCCGTCAATAAGCCGATCCCGCAGCCGGGCAACCCTGGCGGCACGCTCCGGAATACCCGCGCAGGCGTTTTCCATGGCGGTTCCCAGCCCCACCAGGGAGGTGAGATTCTCCGTTCCGCCCCGATGGTTCCGCTCCTGAGCGCCTCCGTCCAGCAGGTTCACCATCCGGATGCCCTTCCGAACGTACAGCGCGCCTACGCCCTTGGGCGCGTGAATCTTGTGACCGGAGAGGGAGAGCATATCGATGCACTGGGCCTCCACGTCAATGGGCACGTTCCCTACAGCCTGAACCGCGTCGGTGTGGAAGAGCACCCCCGCCTCCCGGCAGACTTTTCCGATCTCCGGAATGGGCTGAATGGTGCCGATCTCGTTATTGGCGTACATAATGGTAACCAGGGCAGTCTCCGGGGTAATCGCCGCCTTCACCTGCTCCGGCGTGACATAGCCCTCCTGATTCACAGGGAGATAGGTAACCTTGCAGCCCTGGCGCTCCAGATGCTTGCAGGTATGGAGAATGGCGTGATGCTCGAAATTTGTAGTAATGATGTGGTTTTTCCCCTTGGGGAGAAGAACCTCCAGGGTGCTTTTCAGCGCCCAGTTGTCAGCTTCGGTGCCGCTGCCGGTAAAGTAGATCTCAGCGGGGGAAGCGTTCAGGGCGGCGGCGGTTTTCTGCCGGGCGGTTTCAATGGCCCGGCGGGCGTCGCGGCCCAGAGAATAGATGCTGGAGGGGTTGCCATAGTGCTCCTTCAGATAGGGGAGCATTGCGCCCAGCACGGGATCGCTGATCTGGGTGGTGGCCGCATTATCCGCATAAACGAATCGTTTCAAGCGGGATCCTTCCTTTCATTTTGCTGCTAAGAGCCTGTTCAGGAGCTTTTCGTATAGTAACGTCAGAACCCAAAGCTTTGGGAACAGCGCTCCCAAGGTCCTGATCCTTTGTCCGCACAGAGATTGAAAGCAAACTCTGAAGCCCGGGTGCAGCCTGCAAGGGCGGGAGGAGCAGCCGTCTTCCTCCGAACCGGATTCCGCCACCGGACAAGGATATTATATACTAAATTAGTGTAGAAATCAACCGATTCCGTGGGATTCCCGGAATTTTTTTGGAAAGAGGTCAGCCCTTGAGCTTTTGATAATAGCTCACCGCCAGACGATCACAGCGCTCATTGTAAGGATGTCCCGCATGGCCGCGGACCCATTGGAAGGTGACCTGGTGAATCTCCAGCAGCTCCAGCAGCTTCTGCCAGAGATCCGGGTTGAGGGCCTTTTCCCTGGAATTGCGCATCCAGCCCTGCTTTTTCCATTTGGCGGCCCAGCCCTTTTGGATGGCGTCCACTACATATTTGGAGTCGGTAACCAGAAGCACCCGGCAGGGGCGTTTGAGGGCGGAAAGCCCCTGGATGACGGCAGTGAGCTCCATGCGGTTGTTGGTGGTGCGGGCCTCCCCGCCGGAGAGCTCCTTTTCCCGTGTGCCGCTGACCAGAATCGCGCCCCATCCGCCGGGGCCGGGATTGCCGCTGCACGCTCCGTCGGTGTAGATGGTGACCTGGGCGAGGGCAGTTTCTTGTGTTTCCTGCATAGCTGATGTCCTTTCGTTGGTATGCTCTGCTTTTTGTTTGATTATACCGAATTTCCGGAAGAAGCACAAGCCCCCGCCTCTGCATTTCAGGGAAATCACTAAGAACCCGTATTCATAAGCGTTTAAGCAAAGTGTGGATATGAGAGATTTTGACCATAGGAACAGCAGATGAGAGGGAAATCTCATAATCTTTGCTGAGACGTCTGGAATGATTGAGCCAGGAGAGAGTACGCTCAACTACC
>JAAVZY010000140.1 GCA_022791945.1 Oscillospiraceae bacterium
ATCGTCATACCGCGGTGGCGCTGTGTGTTTTTGTGTTTTTCCTGTCATTGTGATTGCCCCTTTCCTTTCCATTATACTGAATATGTTTCTGTCCGGCAAATCGGGTATAGGGGCACGCTCCGTGTTAGCCGGGGGAAAAGCCTGAGATTGTATCAGGGGCTTACCTATCGGAACAAAACGAGGAAACCAACGTCACCCTCCAGAAGATTGGCAATGTGGAGGCCATGCCCGGGGATATCATCCGGTACGACCTGACGAATATCTCCAACGCCTCCAACGTGGAGCTGGAGGATTTCTATGTCCGGGACATGATTCCCACCGATGCCCTCCGGCTGGAGAAGATGGTCACCGGACGCTGGAGCGAACGGCTTACTTACCGGGTGGAGTACAAGACCAATTACAAGGACTGGCGGACGCTGAAGAGCGGACTTTCCACCCAGGTATCCCACACCCTCGATTGCGGACGGGAGGCTCTGGGACTTCGTGCGGACGAGGTTATTACCCAGATCCGTTTCCGCTTCGGTACGGTCCAGCCGGGGTTCCGCGACCTGGATGGGATTGCACTCTACTGCACCGTCAAAGCGGGGCTGCCCAGCGGATACCGGTTCACCAACTGCGCGGACGCAGGCGGCGAGCGGGACGGTCAGTGGACCATCGAGAAGGACTGCTGGACCACTGTCACCTGGGACAAGCCCAGAGAAAAGCTGCCCCAAACGGGGCTGTAAACAGATAAAGGGGCCGGGAAACCGGCCCCTTGCCCTATGGGAGGCGAACATCATGCAGGAGCTCACAGTTGACCCGGAGTTCCGGGACAAAATCCCGCCGCTCACGGAGGACAAGTTCTCTTTGCTGGAGGAAAACATTCTCTTGGACGGGGCGGTCGTTTCGCCCCTGATTGTCTGGAACGGCACGATTCTGGACGGACACAACCGCTATGAAATTATCCGGAAGCATCCGGAGCTCGCCTATACGATCCGCAAGGTGGTTTTCGACAACCGCTATGAGGCTCTCTCCTGGATCTGCAAGAACCAGCTTGGCAGACGGAATCTGACGCCCCAGCAGAAGAAATACCTGATCGGGCAACGCTATGAGGCTGAGAAAAAAGCTGATTTTTATCAAGGCAATCAATATACTTTAATGTGCAAAAGTGGGGTGGGTCAAATTGACCCACCCCAAAAACAGCATGGCACACGTTCACGGATTGCAAAAGAAACGCAGACATCAGAAAGCTATGTGAAGCGGGCAGATCAATTTGCCAAGGGCGTGGATGCCGCCGAAGAAGCCCTTCCCGGCATCAAGCAGAAAATCCTTACGGGAGCAATCAAGCCCACGGAAACAGCGGTTTCTGCTATCGCTAGGGCGGGGCCATCGGAACGTCCCAGGCTTGCCGTCGCTCTGAAAAAGCCGAAGGAAAGCGGCCAGGAAATGCCCGCGTATCACCTGCCGCCCTCTCAATCCAAGCGGGAGGTGATACGGCAGATCCGGGCCATTTCTGCGGAGATGGAGCGGGAGAAAGCGCCCGTGACGGAGGCCGACATTCTCCGTTCTCTGGCGGATGAAATCGATTCCTTCATCGAACTCTTTGACCATACATTTGCTCAGTTTCCCGCACTTTTGTCGGAGAAATCTCACCATCAAAAGCTGATTCAGATGCTGATTCCCCGTACCACATATCAGCGTGAGCTGAACGAAAAGCGGGTTCACAGGATCGCTGCTGAGTTCGACGAGCGCATCGCCAATGAGCCGAAAGTCAGCTACCGGGATGGGCGCTACTATGTCTTTGACGGACAGCATACTGTATCCGCCCGGAAGCTGCTTAATGGGGGAAGGGATCTACCGATCCGCTGCAAGGTTTTCTACGGCCTGACCCAGGGGGAGGAAGCCCTTCTGTTCGCCCAGCAGACGGGGGCGTCCGCTCCGCTGACCGCCGGGACAAGGTTCCGGGCGCTGGTCTGCGGCGGGGATGAGGATGCGCTGGCCTTCCTGAACGCAACGGAGGATGCAGGCCTCTGCGTGGACTATCAGCAGACCAGGGGTACCAGACGGCTGGCCTGCATCAGCACGGCCTTCCGGCTGTATCAGCGGGTAGGGGACGAGCTCTATCGGGAGGCCATGGGCGTCCTGACGGATGCCTGGAAGGGAGCGCCTGATTCCCTCCGGGCGGAGACGGTACAGGGGGTGGTGGAATTCGTATACCTTTACCACGGGGAGTACAGCCGCAGACGGCTGGTGACGCGGCTGCGCCAGGTTGACCCAATCGTGATCTTCCGGGAGGGCCGGGCTATGACCAATCTGCCCGGATACAAGCGGTACCTCTATCAAGTCTACCGCATCTACAACGGTTCCAGCGCAAAGACTGCCTTGCCTATAAAATTCTGAGAAAAGGAGTAATCTCATGACTGCCATTTCTTCCGCTCAAAAGGAAGTCCGTTTTACCATAGACGGGCATCCTGTTACAGCCATTTTCCCCTGTCAGGATACCTCCGATACCCTGAACCATATCCGCCGCCTGCTCATTTCCTCCTTTGCGGCCAGCCGAAACGGCATCCTTGCCCAACCGGAGCTTTTCCACCATAATACCCATAAAGGCGGTACCGCCTGAAAAAGGGCGTCTGACGCCCGCCAAAAAAGGAGCCTTTGTATTATGGAAAACCGTGTATACTGTCTGTACCGTGTATCCACCGATAAGCAGGTGGATTATAACGACAAAAGTCAGGCTGACATCCCCATGCAGCGAAAAGCCTGCCACCGCTTTGCGGAGGAAAAAGGCTGGACCATCATCCATGAGGAGCAGGAGGATGGCGTGTCCGGCCATAAAGTCCGGGCGGAGAACCGCGACAAGCTTCAGATCATCAAGGGCCACGCCAGGCAGGGCAGGTTTGATATCCTGCTGGTGTTTATGTTCGACCGGATTGGCCGTATCGCGGACGAAATGCCCTTTGTGGTGGAATGGTTCGTGAAAAACGGCGTCCGGGTCTGGAGCACTCAGGAGGGAGAATAGCGCTTCGACAACCACACTGACAAACTCACCAACTATATCCGCTTCTGGCAGGCAGACGGGGAAAGTGAGAAAACCTCGATCCGCACCAGAACCGCCCTCGGACAGCTGGTCGAGGGGGGCGGATTCAAGGGCGGGCTTGCTCCTTATGGATATGATCTGGTGAAAAGCGGGCGTGTGAACAAGCGCAGGCATGAGGTCTTTGAACTGGCAGTCAATGAGCGTGAAGCGGCGGTTGTCCGAATCATCTTCGAGAAATATGTCGGAGAGGGCTATGGAGCCCAGCGGATTGCCACTTATCTGAACGGGCTGGGCTACCGGCCCCGCACCGGGAAGATGTGGCATCATGCCTCCATCCGCGGTATGATCTGCAACCTGACCTATACCGGTGTCCTGCGGAGCGGGGAGAGCCGCTCCCAGGTGCTGCCCCATCTGCAAATCATTTCCCCGGAGCAGTTCGAGGCCGCCCAGCGTATCCGCACCGCTCGCGCCAATTCTGCCGGGCAGACCCGCACAGTCCCGCTCAATACCAGGGGATCGGCGCTCCTTTCCGGAAATGTGTTCTGCGGCCACTGCGGGGCGCGGCTTTCGCTGACGACCAATGGGAAGTTTTATCCCTGTAAGGAGGATCCGAACCGAATGGTCAAGCGAGTCCGGTACATCTGCTATGGAAAGACCCGGAAACAGACGGATTGTGATGGTCAGACCGGCTATACCGCCTATATCCTGGATGGGATCATTGAAAAAATGGTGCACCGGATTTTTGCCCACATGAAAGCGATCCCCAAAAGCGAATTGCTCAACTGCCGGTATCAGGAGAAAATGGCTGAACGAAAATCGCTGTTTCAGGCTCTGCAAAGCGATTATGCGAAAGCCGCGGCAGAGCTGGAAACCCTGCGGGGAGAAGTGATCAAATCCCTGCAGGGAACAAGCGCTTTCTCTCCTGTGCTGCTGAACGCTCTGATTGCTTCCGGAGAGGAGAAATGCCGGGAGCTGCAAACCCGGCTGGACAATGCGAAGGAGGCCTATGAGCAGGGTCAGGCTATACGGAAGCATCTGAGCGATCAATATGAGGAAGTGATTTCCTGGTCGGAGCTGTACGATACCGCCAGCATGGAGGCGAAGAAAATGATTGTAAGCAGCCTGTTTCGCCGGATTGAAGTCTGTCGGGGCTACCGGCTGAAGGTGGAACTGAATGTGAATCTCCAACCCTTTGCGCTGGAACCGGTTCTGGAACAGGCGGCGCTGGAATGTATGGTATAAGAATCTTTGGCATGGACAGGACAAGAGGCCGTTTCCTTTCGGAAACGGCCTCTTGTGTTCCTTTGGTGGAGTTTCAGAGACAGCATAAGAACGCCCCGACCCCACAAAAGACTCAACCTCAGTCTCCATTATTACATCCATATCAACAGCGGAACCCTTGCCGGAATAATTGAATGCAATCTTAATGTGATCATCCCAA
>JAAVZY010000133.1 GCA_022791945.1 Oscillospiraceae bacterium
GGCGCAGGGAAGTCCTCCGCACGCAGGAGGGAGCTTTTTTCTTTACGAAAAAAGCGTACTGCGGGAATCAGACTCTCTGCGCGGCAGTGATTCGGAAGTCTGCACAGACTTGACCCCACCCCTTTTCCGCCCCTAAAAAAGGCCCTCAAAAATAATGGGAATCCAAGGGGAATCCCTTCCCCTTGGCGGAGCTCGAGGCAGAGCCTCGAGGTCTTGCCCTTCCGAACACGCAGAGACTCCAAACAGGCGCTAAGAGCCTGTTCAAAATCTCCGGGCGCAGCGCCTGAAAGGCGCTTTTTCCGCACAGACGGCGTCAAAAATGCTCGGAATCCACAAAGGATTCCTCCGCTTTTTTCCTTGCTGTGCAAAAAATCCCCTTCCCTTCGCCCCACCCGGAGATCTTAAACAGGCTCTAAGGAAATTTTTTCAATCCTGGCATTGAAAAGAGATTTTCCAGCAGGTATAATAGAATGGTTATCAGCGCTGCCGAAGGTTCGCTGTAATGCACCCCCTTCCGCAAAAGGGCGGAGCCTCTGACATTGATAAAGGAGCTGCGATTTATAATGAAAGATACCTGCTTTTTATTCGCGGGGCAGGGTTCCCAGTATCCCGGCATGGGACGGGAGCTGCTGGAGCTGTTTCCCCGGACAGAACAGATTCTGAAAGCCGGAAGCGATATTCTGGGCTTTGATTTGAAAAAAGCCTGCTTTGAGTACGACGCGGAAGCCCTCTCCCAAACAGAAGTCTCTCAGCCCGCAATCCTGGCGGTTTCCCTGATCTCCTGGGAGGCGTTGCGCACCCTGGAGCTGGAGCCCGCCGCCTGCGCAGGCCATTCCCTGGGGGAATACGCCGCCATGACCGCGGCGGGGATGATCTCTCTGGAGGACGCTTTCCGACTGATCAAAGCGCGCGCCCACGCCATGGGCCTCTGCGCCCGGACCCAGGACGGGGCCATGTGTGCGGTGATGGCGGACGCAGAAGAAATCGAAAAGGTCTGCGCAGAGACAGAAGGCTTTGTTACCCCGGTCAACTATAATTCCCCGGCTCAGACCGTAGTGGCCGGAGAGCGTACCGCAGTGGAGGCTCTGATGGAAACCTTCGCCGGACTTGGAAAGCGGTGCGTGCGGCTGGCGGTGAGCGCGGCCTTCCATACGAAGCTCATGGAGCCTGCGGCGGCGGAGCTGCGGGAGGCGGCCGCCAAGGTTTCCTTCCGTCAGCCGGAAATCCCATTCTATTCCAACGTAACCGGAGCGCTCCTGACAGATTGCGCAGATATGCCCGGCTACCTGGCGCGGCATCTGGTTTCGCCGGTGCGGTTTGTGGAGGAGCTGCGGGCCATCCAGTCTGCCGGATGCGTCCGCTATGTGGAGTGCGGCCCGGGGAAGGTGCTGACCGGTCTGGTACGCAAAACCCTGGAGGACGTTCAGCCCTTCAACGTGGAAAACGCCAAAACCTTCGAAAAGCTCCGCAGCGCTCTGTAACCGCAGTCAGGGAAGCCCAGGGGCAGCGCCCTCGGGGCCCTGACCTTTACGAAAGGAAGAAAGCCAATGAAAATCGAAACGCAGTGCCTGCACGCAGGATACTCGCCGAAGAACGGCGAACCCAGAGTTCTGCCGATTTGCCAGTCCACCACCTACCGCTACGACTCCACAGATCATGTAGGCGCGCTGTTTGATCTGTCGGTGCCGGGGCATATGTATTCCCGGATCTCCAATCCCACCGTTGCCGCCGTAGAAGAAAAAATTGCCGCTCTGGAGGGGGGCGTCGGCGCACTCTGCACCACCTCCGGACAGGCCGCGAATCTCATCGCGGTGCTCAATATCTGCTCCGCCGGTGACAGCTTCCTGGCTGTTCCCACCATCTACGGCGGGACCATCAACCTGTTCGCCGTTACCCTGAAACGCTTCGGGATCGAATGCATTTTCGTCCCTCCCGACGCCAGCGAGGAAGAAATTCTGGCCGCTGTCCAGCCCAATACCCGGCTGATTTTCGGGGAAACCATCGCCAACCCGGCGGTCTGCATCTTCGACATTGAAAAATTCGCCCGAGCGGCTCACAAAAAGGATATCCCGCTGGTGGTGGACAACACCTTTGCCACGCCGGTGCTCTGCCGCCCCATGGAATTCGGCGCGGATATTGTCACCCATTCCACCACAAAATATATGGACGGACACGCTGTTCAGGTGGGCGGCGTGATTGTGGACAGCGGGCGCTTCAACTGGGACAACGGGAAGTTCCCCGAGCTGACCGAGCCGGACGAATCCTATCACGGCGTCCGCTACACCCAGGACTTCGGCAAGGCCGCTTACATCACCAAGGCCAGGGTGCAGCTGATGCGGGACTTGGGCTGCTACCCCTCCGCCACTGCCGCCTTCTATCTGAATCTGGGGCTGGAGACGCTGCCCCTGCGGATGGAGCGCTACTGCCAAAACGCCGAAGCTGCGGCCCGTTTCCTGTCGAAGCAGGAGCAGGTTGATTTCGTGAACTACCCCGCCCTGGAGGGGGATCCCGGCCACGCTCTGGCGGAGAAATATCTGCCGGGCGGCTGTTCCGGCGTGATTGCCTTCGGCGTCAAGGGCGGACGGGCTGCGGCGGTTCGCTTCATGGACAGCCTCAAGCTGGCATCCAATGAAGTGCACGTGGCGGACATCCGTACCTGCGTGCTCCACCCCGCCTCCGCCACCCACCGCCAGCTCACCGACGAGCAGCTCATCGCCGCCGGCATCTCTCCCGGTCTTATCCGCCTCTCCGTGGGCCTTGAGAACATCGAGGATATTCTGGCTGATCTCCAGCTCGGATTGGACAGTCTGTAAGCGAAAGGGAAAGAGCCTATACCAGGAGGATTCGAAATGAAGATAGAAGCAGCAAGTATAAACGACCTGAATGATATAAAAAGGCTCTATGAGATCCTTTTTCTGGATATGTCCAGGCTGCAGCCCGAATATTGCAGAGCAGCAAGTCAAGAGGATGGTTTTATAAAAGCAATCATTGAAAGCGATAAGGATGATATATTGATTGCCAAAGAAAACCATCAGGTGTGGGGCTTTGCTCTTGTTCAGCAGCAAAATACGCCTCCATTTAACTGCTTCGTTCCGCATAAATACGCATATCTTATGGACATTGTTGTGGATCCTGAACAGAGAGGCAGAGGCATTGGAATGCAATTGATTCATGCGGTCAGGAGCTGGGCACAAGCGAGAGAATTGGAATATATTGAGCTTGGCGTGTTAACCCAAAATGAGAACGCCATTCAACTGTATGAACGTATGGAGTTTGTTGAATGCCGTAAAACCATGCGCATGAAAATATAAAGTATTTTGCCACGGGAAGATACATTCCAGCTTCTCGGAGGAATTTAATCCTTATTAGTGAAATTCCCCTTGGGAAATGATCTCCTGCACAGCATTTTCGGGGTTCTGGTCTGCCCTCCCTTCTCACCTCTGTGGGAACCAGATTTTCTGTTTTTGATACAGTCTGTGCAAAGGCAGTGCGTTTTACATTCGCTGTGTTTTCAAAGCTTATGTAAGCTCCGGGACCCCTATTATTTTCGGAAAGGATGATAAGCGGATATGCCCTATGCGGCAAAGGAGCCCTCCAAAACCACTGGGAGCGGCAGACAGCTTGGACTCAAAATTTTTTTCATTATTGTCATCGTCATCTGCCTGGCAGTCGTTGCCGCAGTGGCTTATATCACCAGAATCACCGACGGCCTCAACTACAACGAGCTGGATCACACAGATCTGGGCCTGACCGATCCCGTCAACGACCCTCTGACGGACGATGTTACTGACACCTCCATTACCAATATCGCCCTCTTCGGAGTGGATCAGCGGGAGGGCGATTCCACTGCCCGTTCCGATACCATCATGATCGTTTCCGTTGACAAGCGCCACAACAAGATCAAGCTCTGCTCCATCATGCGGGATACATTGGTACCCATTGAAGGCCACGATCAGCGGAAGATCAACTCCGCTTATTTCTACGGCGGGCCTCAGCTGGCAGTCAAAACCCTCAATCAGGTGTTTGACCTGAATATCACTGAATACGCCACCGCCAATTTCAATCAGATGGCTCAGATGATTGACGCTGTCGGCGGCGTGGAAATTGATGTGACGGAAAGCGAGCGCCTCCAGGCCAACATCAATATTAAGGAGCAGTCCCGCATGGCCGGTCTGTCGGAGGACTACATCAAGACTGCCGGCCTCCAGAATCTCAACGGCACTCAGGCAGTCGCCTACGCCCGGATACGCCGCGTCCAGACCAGCGAGGGCCAGGGGGATGACTTCGGGCGCACGGATCGTCAGCGGGAGGTCATGGCCAAGATGTTCGACAAGGTAGAGAATATGAACGTGCTCCAGTATCCGGAGCTGGCCCGAAAGTTTCTTCCCCTTGTGGAGACTTCCCTGGACATGAACGATCTCTTTGACCTGGGTGGAATTATGCTGCGGGACGTGGAATTTGTGGAGGCAAGGTTCCCCACGAATCAGGATTTGATTGGAAACGGTTCCATATATGTCCATGGAGAGCAGTGCCTGAATGTGGATCTGACTGCCATGAAGGATCGCCTGCAGGCGTTCATATACATGGACACGGATCCCTATGGAGGAGAATAGAACCAAGCATTAAAACAGCGTCTTTCCGCAGGAAAGACGCTGTTTTAATGCCTTTTTGGGGGATTCTCCCCATTCCTGTCAGGACAGGGACTTGACCTTTTGGCTCTATGAATCTATAATGGGAAGAGTGGTGGCTTAAGACCCGGCAGTGTGTACCGGCGTCTTCCCCCATGGTAAGGAGGCTGTGTACATGTCAATGTCAAATCAGGAAGCGTCAACCAACGGAATCATCACCGGCTCTATCTGGAAGCAGCTGCTCTCGTTCTTTTTTCCAATCCTGCTTGGAACTTTCTTTCAGCAGCTGTACAATACAGTAGACGCAATCATCGTCGGCAACTTTGTGGGCAAAGAGGCCCTGGCGGCTGTGGGAGGCACCACCAGCGTGCTGATCAACTTTCTGCTGAACCTCTTTATCGGCATTTCCTCCGGCGCAACCGTTGTAATCGCTCAGTACCACGGCGGACAGAAAATCCGCGAGGTACACGCGGCTGTTCACACCTCCATCGCTCTGGCGATTGTCTCCGGCGCGGCGATTACTGTGATCGGACTGGCCGCCTCCCCCTATGCTCTCCGGGCCATGGGCACTCCGGACGATATTATAGAGTATGCGCTCACCTATATCTGCATCTATTTCAGCGGCACCATTGCCTCCTGCATCTATAATATGGGCTCCGGCATCCTTCGCGCCGTGGGCGATACCAAACGTCCTCTTTACTTCCTGATTGTGGCCTGCATGGTGAATATCGTTCTGGATCTGCTGTTTGTGGTGGCCTTTGACTGGGGCGTTGCAGGTGTGGGCATTGCCACGGTCCTGTCTCAGATAGCCAGCGCGGCTCTGGTCGGCGTGGTTCTTCTGCGTACCTCGCGGGTGTACAAGGTCTACCTGCGGGATATCCGGTTTGACCGGAAGATTCTCAGGCAGATTATGTCCGTGGGGATTCCCGCCGGCATCCAGTCGGATCTTTACTCCATTTCCAACATCCTGATTCAGTCCAGCGTCAACTCCTTCGGCACCAATACCATTGCCGCTTGGACAGCCTACGGCAAAATTGACGGCTTATTCTGGATGATCATTGGCGCGTATGGTCTGGCAATTACTACCTTTGTGGGTCAGAACTTCGGCGCTCAGCAGTATGAGCGGATGCGCAAAAGCGTCCGGCAGTGTCTGCTGCTTTCCTTTGCATCCACGGTTTTGATCAGTGTGCTGTTTTATTTCTTTGCCTCTCCCCTGCTCCAGCTCTTTACCAGCGACGCGGTTGTTCTGGATGAGGGAGTGCGGATTACCCGGCTGCTGGCCCCCTGTTACTCCGCTTATGTGCTGATCGAGGTTCTTTCCGGAGCGGTCCGCGGAACGGGAGATTCTCTGATACCGACCCTGATGGTTTCCGGCGGTATCTGTGCCCTGCGGGTGATCTGGCTGTTTACCGTTCTGCCCATGTACCGAACGCTGAACACCGTGCTTCTCAGCTACCCCATCACCTGGGTGATTACTTCCATCCTCTTTACAGTATACTATCTCCAGGGCGGATGGCTTCGCCGCCAGATACAGAAAAACGGCTACGCTCCCGAGCCCCCGCGCCGCTCCAGGCATTCCGCTGCCTAGAGCCGGTCTTAGGACGCGGTCGAAGGGCAAGGGGTGCGAGACGCTGTCTCGCGCTCTGCGGTGCGTCGTGAAACGACGCACCTAGGAATTCGGCTTCGCCGAATTCTGAGATGCGCCGCTAGCGGCGCATCGTGGGCACGTCCCTTTGGAATCCCATCTTTTTAAGGGCTTTTTTAGGGGCGGAAAAGGGGTGGGGTCAGTCTGTACAGACTTCCGGCTTTCTGCCACGCAGATAGTCTGATTCCCGCAATACGCTTTTTTCGTAAAGAAAAAATGGGGAGGCGGGCGATCGTCCACGAAGAGGGCATCTGCGAGGCAGAGACTGAAATCCCACACCCCTAACCCCCAAAAGATGGGAATCCAAGGGGACGCATCCCCTTGGCGAGAGGCGCGCAGGGCTCTCGCGGCCTTGGTTCCAGCAGATTCTGAACGGGCTCTGTGCATAGAAAGCCGGGTCATGCCCTCAAGGGGCATGACCCGGCTTTTGCTTTTGGGAATAGCGCTCAGGCGGCTGTCGCCTGAAAAAGGAGACTTAGAACCCGTATTCATAAGCGTTTAAGCAAAGTGTGGATATGAGAGATTTTGACCATAGGAACAGCAGATGAGAGGGAAATCTCATAATCTTTGCTGAGACGTCTGGAATGATTGAGCCAGGAGAGAGTACGCTCAACTACC
>JAAVZY010000015.1 GCA_022791945.1 Oscillospiraceae bacterium
ATCTCTGGGTGGGGCGAATGGAAGGGGATTTTTTTGCACAGCAAGGAAAAAAGCGGAGGAATCCTTTGTGGATTCCGAGCATTTTTGACGCTGCCTGTGCGGAAAAAGCGCCTTTCAGGCGCTCTGCCCAGAGATCTTGAATAGGCTCTAAGAGCGGACAAGCGTTTTCCGCAGCCTTGGAAGCCAAACCGCAGAAAGCTGGTGCATTGCACCAGCTTTCTGCACGGTTGCGCCCCTTTTTTGCCCTCAGTAATCATATTCCAAAGGGATGTCTTGAGGGCAGAGCCTCAGAAGTAAATCTTCAGATAGCGTGCTTCCGGAAGAAAGCTGCAGCTTTCCAAAGTAGCTTTGCTGGCGAGATTGGTATGGAAGCAGCCGGCGATAGGGGCCAGGCCCATTCGATAGGTCAGTTCCTTCATGGCGGCGATGATGCTGCGGCCAGCGCCCTTGCCGCGATGCGCCGGAGCGGTGTACATCCCCACCGCGCCCCAGTCCCGGCCCGCCTTGCGCATCCAGAGGGCAATATGCCCTGTGCCCAGGAAGGCTCCGGCGGCATCCCGAAGCACATAAATGGGATTCTCCGGATCTCCAACGATGGCCGGATGATAAAAACCGGTGCGGATCAAATCCGGGAGATCCGTCTCCTCTGCCGGACGGATCTGCTCCAGGGGATAGGCGGGCGGAGCGGAGGGAACGCCGCTGTCCCGGAAGAAGTAGCCGTGGGTTTCCACCCGGGCAGCGTCGTCCAGGGCCAGAGCAAGCAGGGGCTCGTCGTTGGTGACCACATAGGCCAGGGCAGGCCGCAGCTCCTGCCTGAGCTTTCGGAAAATCGCCTGCCTTCGGAAGGGATCGGGAAGATACAGGCCGGTCAGGGCCTGCTCGTCTGCCTGCATGGAGCAGAAGCCTGCCGCTTTCCCGTCAAGAAGGATCTCCCAAAGAGCGCCCGTAGTAATTTGATAGAGCCAGTAGGTGTCCACCAGCCCCACCGAAAGGGTGTAGGCCTGAATCCAGCGGTCTGTCCGCGCGGGATCTGCGGGGCGTATAGTAATTTCTTCCATATTTGATTCTCTCCCATTCATTGTTCGCTGTCCAGGAGACAGGAAACGGCCCGGCCCTCCTGTAGAGAGAGGGGAAGATCCAGTACCCGCTGATTATCGCTCCCCCGGTAGGGGAGCTCCAGATTGCGGTGCTCCAGGAGAAAAGGCCCGTCTACCAGAACGTCACAAAGGGCCAGCAGCTCTCTGGAACCGGCGGGCGCTTCCGGGCTCAGCAGCTGCTCCAGGGTATAGCCGGAATAGATCCACAAGCTGGCCCCAGCCTCCCGGAGCATACATGCCAGGGGGATCAGGGCCTTCGCCTGGGCGAACGGCTCCCCGCCGGAAAAAGTGACGCCCTTCAGAAGCGGATTGGCAGTGTAGCGCCGGAAGATATTTTCCGGCGCTTCGTCGTAGCCGCCGGAAAAATCATGTGTCTGCGGGTTATGACAGCCGGGACAATGGTGAGGGCACCCCTGAACAAACACTGCCATACGGAATCCGGGCCCATCTACAATGGACTCGTCCACAATGCCGGACAGCCTGATTGACCGATTCATAAAAACATCCATCCTTTCCCCAAAATCCCAGCGCCTTCCCGCTATGCCTGTATTTTACCACACTTTTTTTCTTTTGTGAATAAGAAGCTGATGTCACAGGGGGAAGACCTTCCCCTTGGATTCCCATTAGAAGGGCTTTTTAAGGGCAAAAGGGGTGGGGCTGAGTCTGTACAGACTTCCGGCTTTCTGCCACGCAAAGAGTCTGATTCCTGCAGTACGCTTTTTTCTTTACGAAAAAATGGGTAGGCGGGCGATCGTCCTTGCAATAAGTACCAGCGCGAGGCAGGAACCGAAATCCTGCCCCCATACACCCCAAAAAAGACGGGAATCCAAGGGGAGCCAGCTCCCCTTGGCAGAGCGCGAGACAGCGTCTCGCGGCCTTAGCGTCTCCCCGAGCGGCGGCTTCGGCTCCGGAACGGATTTTCCTGCTCTGGGGTTGAAATATCCCCTTCACAAGATTATACTGGTATAGTCACAGGCGCGGGCTGCGTCCGCGCTTCATTTCAGTCAGTCCTAAAGGAGATACCAAGTTACTATGCGCTTTCGTTACAAAGGCAAACGCTATAAAATCAACCTGTTTCCCTTCCTGGTTCTGCTGCTGCTCCTGGTAGTCCTGATCGCTCTGGCGGCAGGGGGCTGCCGCAAAGCAAAGGCTCCCGGCGAAACGCCGGCTTCCCAGACGGAATCCGACCCAGTCTCCTCAGAGGCGGGCAACGCCCCGCTGATGGCGGCTGGGACGCTGCTCTCCGAACCCGTCGTTTCCCTGCCGGAGCCGGAGGCGCTTCCCGCCGGAAGCCTGTCCGATTGGAACCTGATTCTGCTGAATCCGGAAGAGGGAAACGCCCTGTCAACGGAGCTGGAGATGGAAAGGGTTCAGTTCGATGACCAGTGGGTAGACAGCCGGGCGGCGGACGCCTATCAGGCAATGTGCGACGGCGCCGCAGAAGCGGGCTTCACCCTTTATCTTCGGTCGGGCTACCGCTCCATCGCCACCCAGGAGGCCAACTATCAGAAGAGCGTCCAGCGGGAGATGGAGGCGGGGGCAACGGAGAACGAGGCCATCCGGCGCACCAATCTCTACTATACAGTGCCCGGCCACAGTGAGCACCATTCCGGGCTGGCCTTTGACATCATCACCCCGGAGTACCACCAGTTCGTCTATGATTTGGATGAGCGCTTCGCCACAGAGGAGCCCTACAGCGCCGCCTACCAGTGGCTGCGGGACAACTGCGCCCGCTACGGCTTCATCCTGCGCTATCCCGAGGACAAGTCCGTTCTGACCCGCATCAGCTTTGAGCCCTGGCACTACCGCTATGTGGGAGTGGAGCACGCAGAGTATATCACCAGCCACAATCTCTGTCTGGAGGAATACATCGCCATGCTGAAGGAAGCGGGCCGGTAGCCCGTTCGGAAAGGAGCATTCATGGAGCTGCGGGAGCTGATCTGCCTGCTGACCCCGGAGGAGGAACGGAGCAGTCTGGAGGAGCTGATAGGGGATTTCGAGGAAGAGGAGCCGGAGAGCTTCTTTGACCGCTATCCGGAGCTGGTGAACGGCTATGACAGCGCCCAGACCTTTGCGGAGGAAATCCGGGACCGGGTGGTGACTCTGGGAACCGTCCTGATCTGGTATCTGGCGGAGCGGGGCCTGCTGATGGTGGTGGACTGGGACGGTGAAGAGGAAGAAAACCTGCTGGCCTCTTATGTCAACTACCGTCTGGAGTCCCTGGGAGCGGATTTCACAGTGGATACCGAGGAGTTCTACCCCTGGGCGGAGGAGGAAGGCCTGGAGGCGGAGGACGGGAGCCTGGTATGGAGCCTCCTTCAGGAGGTGGACCGGCAGCTCCGGAACCAGGGCTTCCGCCTGCTGGGCTTCGATACCTTCTGTGAGCCGGACAGCATCTATCTGGGCGTTCTGCCGGAAGGCCTGGCAGACACCTTCCTCCGCGCCGGAGTCACCGACGTGGACATTGCCGCCCCCGAGGATTTGTAGGATCCCTGGGCGGCCGGAAGGGAAGACCTCGAGAGCTCTGCCCTCGAGCACCGCGGTGCGTCGTTTCACGACGCACCGCAGAGACGCGAGACAGCGTCTCGCGGCCTTGCCCTTCCGAGCACCCAGAGAGTCTGAGCGGGGCGCCTAGAGTATAATGCAGATCAGCCCGTTGCAGCCTTCGTTGATGATGCGTTCGATGGTTTCCTGGAGACGCTGGCGGGCTTCGCTGGGCATACGGTACAGCTTGTTGTGCAGCCCCTCATTAACCAGGGCGTGAAGGGATTTCCCAAAGATATTGGACTCCCAGATCTTCTTGGGGCTTTCCTCGAACTCCTTCAGCAGGTACATCACCAGTTCTTCCGACTGCTTTTCGCTTCCCACCACTGGAGAAACCTCCGTGTTGATGGTCGCCTTCATCATATGAATGCTGGGCGCGCTGGCCTTCAGCTTGACCCCGTACTTCCCGCCCTGCTTCAGGATTTCCGGCTCCTCCAGAGAAAGCTCATCCAGCGTGGGCATGACAATGCCGTAGCCGGTAGCCTCTACCTCCTCCAGAGCGCCCTGGATTTTGGCGTACTTCCGCTTGATCTCCGCCAGCTCGATCATGCAGGGCATCAGGCCGGCCTCCCCCTCAATCTCAATGCCGGTGACCTCGCCAAGTATCCGGTAAAACAAATCCCCGTTCAGCGTGACGGAGATCCTGGCGCTCCCCATCCCCAGGCTGACCCCTTCCACCGCGCACCGGCTTACATACTCACAGGCGCAGACTCTGTCCGTAACGCCCGCCACATCCGCAATATGCCGGACGTTGGCCGCGCTCTCCTTAATCGCGCTGAATACGTTGGCCTTCAGCCAGTGATCCTTGGCCAGAGAGTTGATCCACCGGGGCATGTCAATGCAGATCTCCCGGATGGGGAATTCATACAGCACCTGCTTCATAATGTCCTTGATATCCCCGCTGTCCAGCTCCAGACAGTTCAGAGGCAGCACCGGAACCCCGTAGCGCTCCGTCAGCTCCCCCGCCAGGGAACGGGCCGCCTCGCTCTTTGGCCGCACGCAGTTGAGCAGCACCACAAAGGGCTTTTCGATCTCTTTCAGCTCGGAGATCACCCGCCGCTCTGCCTCCTCATATTCCTCCCGGGGGATATCGGTGATGCTTCCGTCGGTGGTGATCACCACGCCGATGGTGGAGTGTTCTGAGATCACCTTCCGGGTGCCGACCTCGGCGGCCATGTTAAAAGGGATCTCCTCGTCAAACCAAGGGGTCATCACCATCCGGGGAGCCTCGTTCTCGAAATATCCCAGGGAGCTGGGGACAATGTAGCCCACGCAGTCGATCATCCGGACGTTCATGTCCGCCCCGCCGTCCAGGGCGATTTTGACCGCTTCCTCAGGGATGAATTTCGGCTCGGTGGTCATAATGGTTTTTCCCGCTGCGGACTGGGGCAGTTCATCCACAGCCCGCTCCCGGCGGTATTCGCTTTCAATATTGGGGATCACCAATGTCTCCATGAATTTTTGGATAAAGGTGGATTTTCCCGTCCGGACCGGCCCCACAATGCCTATGTAAATATCTCCGTCCGTCCGCCTGGCAATATCCGCGTAGATGTTGACGTTTTCCATGAATGGTCTTTCCTCCTAGCAATCGGTGTGGTTGGTCCGGCCTGCGGGCTCAGTCGATCTGAGGGATCAGCAGCATGATCTTTCCGGGCAGGGTTTCGCTCTCCAGGTTGTTTTCCAGGACGATTGCTTCCACAGAGGTGCCAAACCGCTTGGCAATATCCCAGACCCGTTCCCCCCGCTCGGCGAAATAGAGCCGGAGCACCACATCGTCCTTCCGCTCCTTCCTGCTCCCCTCGTCGATGTGGATGGCGCTGACCACATCGTAGAAGCAGTACTGATAGAGGATGCCGCAGATCCGGATCTCCGCCCGCACCTCCACCTCGCTGCCGGAGGTCAGGCTGTAGGACACGGAAGCCGCCCGGATGCTGGGGGAAAAAAGGACGTTTTCCGTATCCCCCTGAAGGTCGGCGCCCCGGGGCTCCAGCTTCATTTCGCAGGGATTGGATTTCTCGATCAGCAGGGGCATCCCGTCGTTGTCCAGCCCTAGGATGGAGATCTCCAGGTTTCCATTTACAAGGACAGCCCCATCCTCCCAGCGGCAGCTCTCGTTGGTGAAGTCGCAGGAGATATCGTAGACCCGGGCAATTTCGCCCTGGGGAATGGCAATGCTGTTTTTGCAGACGCAGCTTTCATTGACCGCGCAGACCAGGCGCTCAATTTTCACCTTGCTGCATTCAGGCTGGAGCTCGTAACCGGTGGAGTAGGCGTCCCCGATGAGTTGGGTTTCACCGTTCCGATCCGCCTCACAGCAGACCCGGATGCAGAATTCCCCGTCGAAGCTGGTGCATTCCCCGTCTCCGTCCTGCTTCATGGACAGGTCAATGCCGGTGACGTCAAAGGTAATCACGCACTGATAGTCTTCGCTGACCCCGGGCAGATCCACAATCTGGCTGATAGGGACAGTGAAATCCATGATTTCGGGACCGCTTTCGTCATCGGAGCCAGTGTAGAGGGTGTGGAGGAGGATCTCCCCCTTGACCACCACCTTATTGGCAATCAGCTTATAATCGGTCAGGGAAGCGGTGGCGGTGCTGTCCAGCACCTCGGTCACAGAGGGCTTGCCGTAGGCTAGATCCAGTTCTTCCTTGACGGTGAATTCCTTGCTGGCGTAGAGCTTCCGGTCCAGGGCGGTGACCGTGCAGGTATTGACCTGGAGGCCCATGCCGCTGGCGCCGCAGAGGATATCCAGCTTCCGGACGGTGCTGACGGTGGCGCGGATGGTCAGCGCGCCCCGGATGTCCAGGCGGCGCTGATTGATGACCCGGCAGTTGACGTAGTCGCATTTCACAAAGGCGCTGACGCACCCCTCCTCGCAGCCCTCTTTCAGCTCCAGGGATTTGGAGAAGGCCTGCTTTTGGGAAAGTGTGCAGATCCGGTAGCTCTCCTCGCTGACGTAGAGGATTTTGATGTAGGCGACACCGTCCACCAGGAGCTTGCCGTTCATAATCCGCTCGGAGGTGATTTTAGGAACAATCCGGCTTTTGAGTACTTTGAAGATGCTGGGGCAGTAATCCGGCAGCAGATAATCCAGCTCCACAGCCTGCTCCATGGAGCCGTCGAAAACGATTTCATTTATGCAGATGGACTCCCTTGTCAGTTTCAGTTCCATGCACGCTTCTTCTCCTTTGCCTAAGGTTATTTGCTTCCATTGTATGAAAAGCCCGTACAAGTTATGCCTCGGGAGCAAATCCCCCTGAAGCCCGCTATTTTAAGGAAGAACATTTGCAAATCACGCCCCATTCATATACAATAATAAAAGTAAGATGCCCCCTCAGAGCGGATTTGCAGCGCGGGAAGGCCGCAAGGGCTCTGCTCTCGCGCTCTGCGGTGCGCCGTGAAACGACGCGCCTAGGAATTCGGCTCCGCCGAATTCTGAGATGCGTCCCCTTGGATTCCCATTTTTTTGGGGGGGTGGGGACGGGCGCTTGCGCCCGCCCCCCTGCCTCGCTGGTACTTCCTGCGTGGTCGATTGCCCGCCTACCCATTTTTTCGTAAAGAAAAAATTCATCCCCACGTGCGGCGCAGAAAGGGCGGCGCAGAAAGTTCCGAGCGGGTTCTGTTACGCTCATGCTTTCTGCGGAATTTAAACGCTGTGCCACGCTCGGAGGATTTATCCCCAGTCTGTGCGAAATCGCAAGCGGGCTTCTGCTACGCCCATACTCTCTACAAGGAAAGGCTTGGTGACACGCACGGAATCCTCCAGCCAGGGCTACCGCCTGTCGGCGGTGGAGGAAGGACTCCTTCAGAGGCACAGAATACCCCATCTGTACATACCGATCGGAAGATCTGGCTCAGTTTGAGCAGGAATCCTGATGCGGCGCAGGAAGTACCCCGCACGCAGGAGGGAGCTTTTTTCTTTACGTAAAAAGCGTACTGCGTGAATCAGACCATCTGCGTGGCAGAAAGCCGAAAGTCTGTACAGACTTGATCCCCCCCCTTTTTTTCCGCCCTTCAAAAGCCCTTTTCAAATAATGGGAATCCAAGGGGAATCCCTTCCCGATGCGCCGCCAGCGGCGCATCTCAGAATTCGGCGAAGCCGAATTCCTAAGTGCGTTGTGAAACAACGCACTGCGGAGACTCGAGGCAGAGCCTCGAGGTCTTCCCGCACGCACCCGTTTACCGAAAGGAATCCGAGGAATGAAGCTTGATCGACTGCTGGAAATCACGATACTGCTGATGAACAGGGAGAGTGTCACTGCCGGGGAGCTGGCGGAGAGGTTCGGCGTTTCAGTACGGACGGTTTACCGAGACGTGGAGACGCTTTCCCTGGCTGGTATTCCTGTCGCCATGTCCAGAGGCAGAGGCGGGGGCATTTCGCTGATGAAGGACTTCACCCTCTCCCGGAGCATTGTCACCGGGGAGGAGCGGGACAGCATCCTGCTGTCCCTGCAGGCTTTCCAGGCCACCCGCTATCCCGACGGGGATCGGGCGCTGGAAAAGCTTTCCGGGCTGTTCCGGCGGGATCCCTCCCAATGGGTGCGCATTGATTTCTCTCCCTGGGAATCCGGGCCGGGCAGTGAAGAGAAGCTCCGCCTGATCCGTCAGGCAATCCTGGAATACAGGGTGGTTCGGATGGACTACGTCAACAGCGGAAACCGCCGGAGCAGCCGGGAGATAGAGCCGCTGCTCCTGTTCTACAAGGCGCACAGCTGGTACCTGTCCGCCTGGTGCCGGGAGCGCCGGGGGTTCCGCACCTTCCGGTTTTCCCGGATCCGGCGGCTTTCCCTGACCGGGGAGCGGTTCCAGCCCCGGCCGGAGCCTCAGTCCGTTCCGGGCTGGACAGGGGAATTCCACGGGGAAAGCCTCCGCCTGGTGGCCCAGTTCCGCCAACAGGCCGCCAGCAGGCTCTACGACGATTTTGACGAGCGTCTCCTGACCGAAAACGCCGACGGCACCATTACCCTGCGGGTGGATTTCTGGGAGGACGAATGGGTCTACGGGTATCTTCTCAGCTTTGGGGAAAACGTCCGGGTGCTGGAGCCGCCCCGGCTCCGGGCCCTTCTCCGGGAGCGGATCCGGGCCATGCAGAAAAATTATGAGGAGCCGGACAAAGTGGACATACAGCTGTCAGCTTCTCTGGGGTATACTCATAGTCAGGAGGAAGACCCTCCCAAAAAGCGGAAGGATGGAGATACAATGATGGAAAATGGAATGAAATTCTGCCAGAGCTGCGCAATGCCCCTGACCAGCGACGAGGTAAAGGGCACCGAAAAGGACGGAAGCAGGAGCGAGGATTACTGCGCCTACTGCTACAAGGACGGCGCTTTCCTGGGCGACTGCACCATGGAGGAAATGATCGAAAGCTGCATTGAGCCTTGCCTGAAGGAACATGTCTATCCGGACGCCGAAACCGCCCGGCAGGAGATGCGGAAGTTTTTCCCCATGCTGAAGCGCTGGCAGAAAGCCTAGGAAGCCTGCGTTCACAGAGGGGAAGGCCGCGAGAGCTCTGCCCAAGGGTCAAGGCCGTAGGCCTTGACCCTTCGCGCCTCTCGCCAAGGGGACGCGTCCCTGATGCGTCGTTACACGACGCACCGCAGAGCGCGAGACAGCGTCTCGCGGCCTTGCCGGCAGATTCTGAACAGGCTCCAGGCGCCTTGCCTTGTCAGGATTTCCCGGAATGAGCGTCCTGTGGGGAACGGATCTTGGTACATCCTCCAGTTGTTTATCACTTTAAATCAAGATATAATGGAAGAAGAAAGCCGGAGCGGTTCTTCCGGCGGAAAAGAGGGATCCCTTTGAGTGAGAACGGGCTGGCAGAGGCCAGACAGCTGATTGATCAGATAGATCGGGAGATGTCCGCCCTGTTTGAACAGCGGATGTCCGCTGTGGAGCAGGTAATCGCCTATAAGCAGGCCCACGGCCTTCCCATCCTGGACAGCGGACGGGAGCGGGAGGTCCTGGAGAAAAACGCCGCCCGCCTTGCAAACCCGGCTTATCGGGACTACTACCTGGATTTTATGAAGGAGATCATGACCCTCTCCAAGCAGTACCAGCAGGTGCTGGCCGGCGCGGACGCGGTGGCCTATCCCGGCGTGGAGGGCTCTTACTCCCAGATTGCCATGGGGCGGCTTTTCCCCCGCTCCAGAGGCGTGGCTTACACCACTTTCGGGGATGTGGTTCAGGCGGTCGCCCGGGGAGAAACCGCCTTTGGGGTTATCCCCTTTGAAAATTCCTACACCGGCGAGGTCGGCATGACCATGGACCTGCTCTATCAGTATGACGTGCATATTGTCCGGATGTACGATCTGCCGGTGAGCCATCATCTGCTGGGCGTGAAGGGCGCTTCTCTGGGGGATATCCGGCAGATTTATTCCCACGAGCAGGCCCTGTCCCAGTGCCGCCGGTACCTAAGCGGGCTGAAGGCGGAGCAGATCCCCTACGTGAATACCGCCCTGGCCGCCCGGTATGTCAGCGAGGCCGGGGATCCTGCCAAGGCCGCCATTGCCTCCCGGGAGACTGCCGGGCTTTACGGCCTGGAAATCCTGGCGGAGGAGATCAACACCAGCTCAGAGAATACCACCCGGTTTGCGGTGATCGCCCGGCAGGCCCCCGCCTCCGGGGAGCGGTTCAGTCTGCTGTTCACCGTGAGCCACACCGCCGGGCAGCTGGCGGGAGCCATGCAGATCATCGCCCGGTACGGCTTTAATATGGAAAGTATCCGTTCCCGCTCGGTATACAACGTTCCCTGGCAATACTATTTCTATGTGGAGATCGCGGGGGACGCCGCCTCGCCGGAGGCACAGGCCATGCTGGAGGAGCTGCGCCAAAGCTGCGAAAAGCTGAAGCTGCTGGGGGTATATGATGAATAGCTGTGCCCTTGCGCTGCGGAAGCCCATATATCAAAGCTTTCTGCGGCACACAGGGAAGCTGTTTTGCGGATTGCTATAGGAGGTGTATTGAAATGCTCAGATCCATGATGCAGGTCTATGTGAAAGGAAGCGTCGCGGCAGTGAACCTTTATCGGGAAGCCTTTCGCGCGGAGGTTCTTGGGCTGTACCCGGATGAGGACGGAGGATATATGCACTCTGAGCTCAATGCTTGCGGACAGATACTGGCAGTATCCGAGCGGAAGGATTCTCTGACGGTTGGAAATACCATGCAGTTCTGCTTTCATTTCGGGGAAGGCGGAGAGGAGCAGGTCAGGCACGCCTATCAGGTCCTGAGAGACGGGGCGGCTGTTGAGACGCCGATCGGGCCCTGCGACTGGAGCCCATGCATGTTTTCCTTGGTGGATCGGTTCGGTGTTTCCTGGTGCTTGTTTGTATAGCCGTTTTCGGATATGCAGCGGGTGCGAATGTACAGAAGAATGAATTTCACAGGAGGATAAGCCTACATGGTTCTTAGAATGGAGCTTTCGGAAAGAAGCTATGACATCCTTGTGGAGCGGGGCGCCCTGGGCCGGCTGGGACAGTATACCAATCTGAACCGGAAGGCGCTGGTGGTCACCGATGACGGCGTTCCGCCGGCCTATGCCCAAAGGGTGGCGGAGCAGTTCCGGGAGGGGCAGGTATTCACCGTCCCCCATGGGGAGGGCGCCAAGAGCTTTCACATGCTGGAGGCGATCTGCGGCCGCCTGCTGGAGAGCCGCTTCACCCGGAGCGATCTGGTGGTGGCCGTGGGCGGCGGCGTGGTGGGGGATCTGGCGGGCTTCGCGGCCTCCTGCTACATGCGGGGCGTCGGCTTCATCAACCTGCCTACCACCACCCTCTCCCAGATTGACAGCAGCATCGGCGGCAAGGTGGCCGTGAATCTGAACGGCATCAAGAACTGCGTGGGAGCCTTTTACCAGCCGGAGCTGGTGGCGGTGGACAGCGACACCCTGAACACCCTGCCGGAGCGGCACTTCGCAAACGGCCTGGTAGAAGCGGTGAAGGCCGGCCTGCTGGGGGATTCCGGCCTGTTTGAGCTGTTCGAGGCAGGGGATCCCCATGAGCGGATCGACGAGATCATCCTCCGCTCCCTGGCGGTGAAAAAGGTGATTGTGGAGCAGGACGAGAAGGAAATCGGCCTGCGGAAGCTGCTGAACCTGGGCCACACCATCGGCCACGGGGTGGAAAGCGTCTGCGGCCTGGAGGATGCCTCCGGGGAGGGGCTGCTCCACGGGGAAGCGGTTGCGGTGGGGCTCCTGCCCATGGTGGACGATCCCGCTCTGCGGGAGCGGGTGCGCGCTGTTTTGAAGGGGCTTTCCATTGATCCGGACTTCCCCTATGACCCGGATCGGGTCTATGAGCGGATGACCCGGGATAAAAAAAGCCATGGAGGCTCTATTACCATTGCCAGGGTTCGCGCGCCGGGGGAGGCCTACCTGAAGGAGCTGACCCTGGAGGAGCTCCGTCAATACTGCTGATCAGGCCGGGAAAGGAGATGTGCAGGCGATGAAAAGCATCTTTGGGGACAGCGTGCAGGTCTGCCTGTTCGGCGAGTCTCACTCGCCGGCAATGGGGGTGGTGATCAACGGGCTGGCGCCCGGGATTCAGTTGGATCTGGACTTTCTGGATCGCCAGCTGGACAAGCGCCGTCCCAAGGGGCGGATCTCCACCCAGCGGCACGAGACGGATCAGGTGCGGTTCCTCAGCGGCCTGTTCAACGGCCGCACCACAGGGACGCCCCTGTGCATGGTGATTGAAAACAGCGCTCAAAAGAGCGGGGACTATGAGAAGACCAGGCATCTGCTTCGTCCCTCCCACGCGGATTATACCGCCCAGCTGAAATATCTGGGCTGTCAGGACTACCGGGGCGGGGGGCATTTTTCCGGGCGGCTGACCGCGCCCATTGTGGCGGCGGGGGCGGTGGCGCTGCAAATCCTCCGGAGCAAGGGGGTGCTGATCGGCACCCATATACAGTCCCTCTACGGCATACCGGACAGCCCCTTTTCCCAGGAGGAGGCGGAGCTGGAGCGGCAGCTGGATCTGCTGGACGAGGTGGCATTCCCGGTGCTGAATCCCCAGGCGGGAGAGCGGATGCGTCAGGCGGTGGAGGAGGCCGCCGCCGAGGGGGATTCCCTGGGCGGTGTGCTGGAGACAGCGGTGCTCCACTTTCCGGGCGGAATCGGGGAGCCGTTCTTCTGCTCGGTGGAGAGCAGGCTCTCCCAGCTGCTGTACAGCATACCGGCTGTGAAGGGCGTGGAGTTCGGGGCTGGGTTTGGGATTGCGGCTATGAAGGGCAGCGACGCCAACGACGAGTTCATCACGGACGGGAAAACCGTCCGCACCACCACCAGCAGCAACGGAGGGATCAACGGGGGAATCACCAACGGGATGCCGCTGCTCTTCCGGTGCGCGGTGAAGCCCACCCCGTCGATCTACAAGCCCCAGCAGACAGTGGATCTGGCAGCTATGGAGAATGCGGAGCTGATTATACAGGGCCGGCACGATCCGGCGATCATCCACCGTGCGCGGGTGGTGGCGGATTCCATGACCGCCCTGGCTCTCCTGGACCTCTGCTCCGAACGCTTCGGCTATCTTTGGATGGGCGGGTAAGAGCTAAGACCTCGAGGCGCTGCCTCGCGGCCTTGTCCTTCCCTTCCGTTCAGAAAGGATGATGCAAATGCGGGTTGGACTGATTGGGGAGAAGCTGGGGCACAGCTTCTCCAAGCCCATTCACGAACAGCTGACCGGAGAGGAGTACAGCCTTTTTCCCCTCTCCAGGGAAGAATTTCCCCGCTTTATGGAACGGCGGGATTTTGACGGAATCAACGTCACCATCCCATACAAGCAGGATGTCATCCCCTTCTGCGCCATGGTAGACCAGAGGGCCCGCAGGATCGGCGCCGTGAACACCATCGTCAATCAAAACGGCATCCTCCACGGCTATAACACCGACTATGACGGTTTTGCCGAGCTTTTGGCTGCAAACCGCATGGATCCTGCCGGAAAGCGCGCGCTGGTTCTGGGCTGCGGCGGCACCAGCCGCACCGTGCGCGCTGTCCTCTCCGATCTGGGCGCGGCCTCCGTTCGGGTTGTCAGCCGCCATCCCCAGGGGGACGAGCTCAGCTATCCCCAGGCCCTGGAACAGAAGGACACACAGCTCATTGTCAACACCACCCCTGCCGGGATGTTCCCTGCCGTGGAGGAACAGCCCATCGATCTTTCCGGCTTTCCCCGGCTGGAGGCCGTGGCCGACGTGATCTACAATCCCCTCCGCACCCGGCTGCTCCAGCAGGCGGAATCACTGGGGATTCCCTGCGCCAACGGTCTGCTGATGCTGGTTTCCCAGGCCAGGGCTGCGGCGGAGCGGTTCCGGGGAATCTCCATCCCCCGGGAGCGGGGCATGGAGGTCTGCCGCGCCCTCCTGGAGGACAAGCGGAATCTGGTGCTGATCGGTATGCCCATGTCAGGCAAATCCACCCTGGGAAAGCAGCTGGCCTCCCGCCTGGGCCGGAAATTCCTGGACACAGACGAATGGATCGTCTCCCAGGAGGGAATGGGAATTCCTGAGATCTTCCAAAAATACGGGGAGCCTGGCTTCCGGGAACGGGAGCACCGGGCCGTTCGGGAGCTTTCCCTGAAAAACGGGCTGGTGCTGGCAACCGGCGGCGGCGCGGTTCTGGATCCCGAGAATGTCCGGAATCTCCGGATGAACGGACTGCTCCTGTTCATCGACCGCCCCCTGGAGCTTCTGACTGTGGGGAAGGGGCGTCCCCTTGCCAAATCCCCCCAGGAGGTGGAGGCGCTCTACCGGCAGAGGTATCCCATCTACCAGGCCGCCTGCGATCGGCGGATTCCCAACGACGCCCCGCCGGAGCAGGTGCTGGAACGGCTTCTGTCCGCAGGATCCGTCCGGTAGCGCCTGCGTGCCTGTGCCATTGGAGAGTTTTATTTATAAACGAAAGAGGGAATACAGCGATGATTATCACACTGAAAAAGGACGCGCCCAAAGGCGAGGTCGAAAAGCTGATTGGCGGTATTGAAGCCAAGGGGCTGAGCACCAATCTCATTGAGGGAGCCAGCTATAACGTGTTCGGCGTTGTAGGCGACACCACCATCCTGGACGAGAAGGTCATTGCCGCCAATCCGGTGGTGGACAACGTGGTGCGGGTGGCCGCTCCCTACAAGAAAGCAAACCGGGTGTTCCATCCGGCGGATTCTGTCATTCATGTAGGCGGCATCCCTGTGGGCGGACAGGAGGACGTGGTGGTCATCGGCGGCCCCTGCTCTGTAGAGACGGAAGAGGGCCTGCTGGAGATCGCGGAAGGGGTCAGGGACGCAGGAGGGCACATGCTCCGGGGCGGAGCCTACAAGCCCCGCACCAGCCCCTATGCCTTCCAGGGCCAGGGAAGCGTTGGGATTCAGTGGATGGCGGAGGCCCGGCAGCGGTACGGACTGCCCATTGTCAGCGAGCTGATGAGCGTGGAAAAGCTGGAGGAATTTGATCAGAATGTGGATTTGATTCAGGTGGGCGCCCGGAATATGCAGAATTTTGATCTGCTGAAGGCCCTGGGCTCCATCCGGAAGCCGGTTCTGCTGAAGCGGGGCCTCGCCAACACCATTGAGGAATGGCTCATGGCGGCGGAATACATCATGGCGGGCGGCAACGACAACGTGATCCTCTGCGAACGGGGTATCCGCACCTTTGAGAAGTACACCCGGAATACCTTGGATCTGAGCGTGGTACCCATTGTAAAGCAGAAATCCCACCTGCCCATCATCATCGATCCCTCCCACGCCACCGGGGACTGGCGGCTGGTAGAGAGCATGTCCCTGGCGGCCATTGCGGCCGGCGCGGACGGGCTGATCGTGGAGGTGCACAACAATCCGGAGTGCGCCTGGTCGGACGGATCCCAGTCCCTGAAGCCGGATCGGTTCAAGACCATGATCAAAAAGGGCCGGGTGATTGCCAACGTGGTGGGCCGGGGAATGTAGCGGCCCCCTCCTCCGGCGCATCCGGCAAAACCCGCTTTTGAAAGGGAGGAGCCCATGAATCAGGTATTGGAGGACATTTCCCGCTTCATTTTTCTGGAGGACGCCCTGCGGGAGGCGGACGTGCTCTTCATCCCCGGAAACAGCAGTCCGGAGCCCATGGAGCAGGCGGTGCGGCTCTGGAAGGAGGGATACGCGCCTCTGCTCTGTCCCTCCGGGCGGTTCAGCATCACCCGTGGCCAGTTTGAAGGCCCCGCCCGGAAGCAGGCGCTCTATCCTGGCCCCTATGCCACAGAATGGGCGTTTATGGCAGATATCGGCGCCCGGCTGGGTGTTCCCCCGGAGCGGATTCTCCGGGAGGATCAGGCCACCTACACCATGCAGAACGCGGTATTCTCCCGCCAGGTGCTGGATCAGGCAGGCGTTCAGGTGCGGCGGGGGCTGCTGTGCTGCAAGAATTACCATGCCCGGCGGGCTTATATGTACTATCAGTATGCTTTCCCGGAGGCGGAATTCACCGTCTGCCCGGTAGAGGTGGACGGCGTCAGCCGGGAAAACTGGTTCCAGACGGAGGACGGGATCCAGAAGGTGATGGGAGAGCTTGCCCGGTGCGGCCAGCAGTTCCCCGATCTGATCCCGGGATTTGCCGGGGAGGCGCAGTGATGAGCCCGCTGGAAATCCACACAGCCGCTTTGGAGGATGCCGGAGAAATCGCGGCGCTTTACGCCCCCTATGTGGAACAGACCGCGATTACCTTTTCCACGAGCGCATGGGCTATCGGAGCGCTCCATCAGTGCGGGTACAAGTTCGGCCGTTGGTACGGAATCGCTTGGATGGAAAAGCATATTTCCCCGCACCCCTGCCCCCCTCCCGCGTTTCGCGCTTTTGGTGAGCTTTGAAAGGGGAATACCTCGAGGGCTCTGCCCTCGAGGCTCCGCAGTGCGTTGTGAAACAACGCACTTAGGAATTCGGCTTCGCCGAATTCTGAGATGCGCCGCTGGCGGCGCATCGGGGACGCGTCCCCTTGGATTTCCATCTTTTTAAGGGCGAAGAGGGGGTGGGGTTTAAGTCTGTACAGACTTGTTACTCCCTGCCTCGCTGATACTCCCCGCAGAGACGATCGCCCGCCTACCCATTTTTTCGTAAAGAAAAAATTCAGCCCTATGTGCGGTACAGAGACTGCGACGCAGAAAGTCCCGAGCGTGTTCTGCTACGCTCGGGACTTTCTGCGGAGTAAAACGTTGTACCGCACGCAGGAGGGAGCTTTTTTCTTTACGAAAAAAGCGTACTGCGTGGCAGGAAGAGGGAAGTCTCTACAGACTTGCCCCCCTTTTTTCGCCCCTAAAAAAGCCCTTAAAAAATTACGGGTTCCAAGGGGATTTAATCCCCTTGGCGAGAGCTCGAGAGCAGAGCTCTCGAGCTCTTGACCTTGGGCAGAGCCTATTCACAGTCTCTGGAGATGAGCGGGGCAGGCGTCATTGAGAGAACGGCGGTGGGCAATGTCCCCGTGGACGGTGGAGCAGAGCTCGTCAAGGTCCCGGAACTTGCGCTCCGGGCGGGTCATGGACAGCAGGGACACCCGGGCGATTCTGCCGTAGAAGTCTCCCTCCGCATCCAGCAGATACGTCTCCGCCAGCGGCTCCCGGGCGCCCTCGATGGTGGGCTTGATCCCAATATTGGTAATGCTCCGGTATTGCCGGCCCTCAATCTCCGTCCAGCTGTTGTACACGCCGAAGCGGGGGAGCGCCTGCTCCGGCAGGAGCCGCTGATTCAGGGTGGGAAAGCCCAGCGTCCGCCCCAGGCTCCGGCCGCGGACGACCGGCCCCAGCACATAGTAGCAGTATCCCAAAAGAGCGTTTGCCTCCGGAAGCGCTCCTGCCTCCAGCAGCCGGCGGATCCGGGTGGAACTCACCGGCTCTCCGCCCTGGGTCATGGGCGGCAGTACCCGGAGCGCAATCCCCGCCTCCCCGCAGAGCTGCTCCAGCAGCTTCGGCGTGCCCGCGGCTCCCTTCCCGAAGGAGTAGTCATAGCCGCAGGCGATCACCTGTGCGTGGAGCTGCTCCGCCAGCACCTGCCGGAAAAACACCTCCGGCAGGATGGAGGCAATCTCCTCAAAGGCGGGGAGCAGCACCCGCTCCACGCCCAGCCGCTCCAGCTGTTCCAGCTGCTGCTCCGGCGTGAGGATGGGCCGCATGCCCGCCTTATTATCCGGCACACGCTTTCCCAGCCGGAAGGTAAGCACGGTGGAAACCGCCTCTCCGGCGGCCTCCTGCATTGCCCGGATGACTGCCGCGTGGGCAGTGTGCACCCCGTCAAAATAGCCCAGGGCCACCGCCGAGGGGCCGGGCTGCTCCCGCAGCTCTGTCACGATTTCCATACAGGCCGGTCATTCCTTTCTTACAGGCCGCCCCTCTATTCCAGAGGAAACAGCTTTTCAATTTTCAGCCCCATGTCCTGCCGATCCAGGCTGGCAAGCCCCAGAAAGACGCCCTCCGGGTCATAGACCCGATGAAACCCGTCCGCGTCCCGATATCTGAGCCGGCGGAGATCCAGCTTGACCCCGTTGTGGAATTTCACTGCCTGAACCGGGTTCAGCCGGATTTTAGGCTGCTGAAGGAACAGCTGATCCACAGGCTTCAGCCGCTCCGCCAGCCTGCCTTCGGCAGTCAGCGCCTGGGCCTCCTCCAGGGTCACGCAGTCCTCCAGGGTAAAACAGCCCGCGCGGGTGCGCACCAGGGAGGTCAGGATTCCCCCGGTACCCAGCCGCTCCCCCAGGTCGCTGATTAGGCTTCGGATATAGGTGCCCTTGGAGCAGTCCACCCGGAGCCTGCCGGTCTGGGCGGACTCATCGAAGTCCAGCAGCTCCAGACTCTGGATTTCCACCCGGCGGGGAGGACGTTCCACCTCCCGGCCCTGCCGGGCAATGTCGTAAAGCCGCTGGCCCTTGATCCGGACGGCGGAATACATGGGCGGAACCTGCCAGATCTCTCCCCGGAAGGAGGAAAGAGCGGCCTCCAGCGCTTCCCCGGAGGCGCGTCCCTGGCGCTCCTCCAGGACTCTGCCCCATTGGTCCAGGGTGTCCGTTACCATGCCCAGCCGGAAGCCGGCCGTATAGCCCTTGCTGTCGTCCGGGAGCAGGTCGCAGGCTTTGGCGGCCCCGCCGATGAATACCGGCAGGACGCCGGTGGCCATGGGATCCAGCGTGCCGGAGTGGCCCACCCGCTTGGTTTTGCTCATCCCCCGGATCCGGGCCACCACGTCGAAGGAGGTATAGTCCTGGGGCTTGTCAATGCAGAGAATTCCGTTCACGGGCGCTCCTCCCCGGCGGGCAGAGCGGATTCGCACAGGGCGATCAGCCGCTGGACCTCCTCCTCCCGGAGCGTGCAGCCCGCAGCCCGCAGATGACCGCCGCCGCCGAATGCGCCGCAGATTTGAGCGGCGTCCACCGTCCGCCGGGTGCGGAGGGAAACCCGGAGCCCCCCCTCGGGCTTCTCCCGGAGGGTCACGCCGATCTCCACCCCCTGGATCCGCTTGGGGAGATTGGAGATTCCGTCCATCTCCGGCTCGGAGACGCCAGTCTCCCGGAGCATTTGCTGGGTGATGGTGATCAGGGCAATCCGCCCCTTTCCAAAGTAGCGGAGCCCGGCCATCACCTGCTGCTCCAGCTGGAGCAGCTCCCGGGTGGTGGTTTCAAAGAGGCGTTCGTTCACGTCCGCCTGAGCGGCGCCCAGCTCCAGCAGCTCCGCCGCGCAGCGCAGAGTGGCTGCGGAGGTATTGGAGAACCGGAAGCAGCCGGTGTCCGTGGCCAGCCCGGTATAGAGGCAGGTTGCGATCCGGGGAGTGATCTCAGCGTTCATGCGGCGGATGACCTCCAGCAGGAGCTGGCAGGCGGCCGCCGCATCCGGCTCCAGGCACAGCTGGCTGGCATATCCGGCATTGGAGCTGTGATGGTCAATGCAGAGATCCACAGGGGCGTTCCGGTGCTCCTCCCGGAGCATATGGGGAGAGGCCACGTCCAGAGCGGCCAGGAATCCCCCGTCGAATTCGTCCGGGATATAGCCCTCATAGAGGAAGGAGAAGCGTTCCGGGAAACCGCTGGGACATTCTACCAGGGCTTTTCGCCCCAGGTTGTGAAGGACGTTCCAGAGGGCGAAGGAACAGCCCAGCGTGTCCCCGTCGGGATTCTGATGGGCCAGGATGCGGACGCGCTCCTGGGCAAGCAGAAGCTCCGCCGCCTGACCGGCGTCAATCAGCATAGAAAGAGTACCTCCTTATGAGTAAAAGGCATTCCTGCCTGTTTTTTTGGGGGCTGCGTGTTCGGGAAGGGCAAGACCTCGAGGCGCTGCCTCGAGTCTCCGCTCTTCCGCCGTTGTATACGCCCCTCCATCCGGCGTTCCCATGGGCGGAAAACAATAAATATTTTTCTTATATCCGATCACCTGGTCGTCTTCATCGTACAAGCTCAGATAACCTTCAGCTGTATTTTCATTGACAGAATCCATTGATAAAAAAGCGGTATTTTTCATTCCCGCTTTCCAAAACACGTTTTCCGTCACGTATTCCCGATAGCTTTTACCTGTTATTTTTTCTATTGCAAGCCCCAGCAGCACAAAGGAACAGTTACAGTACCGGACATCCGTGCCCGGTTCAAAATTAGGCTTCTTATAGGCGAAATTTTTCAAAAAATCCCTGCATTCCTTGATTGCGTAATTAGGCGATGCAGCAAAAAGATCAGAATATTGTTCTCCCGCTTCCTCTTCCGCATCATCATGAATACCGGACGTATGGTTCAATAGCTGCTCGATCGTAACATCAGGAGAAATTTCTGTCCCTTTCAGGTCGATGATCTGCGTTATGTAATCTGACAGTTTTAATTTTTTCTCCTGCGCCAGCTGAAGAACAGCCGCTTCCGTAAACACTTTTGTAATAGATGCCGTATCAAATTTTGTATCGATTTTATTAGGTATTTTAAATGCCCGGTTTGCAAAACCATACGCCCTTGAAAATATGGTATCCCCCTTGTATTTTACCATACATACGCCGCTGAACAGCTCACGTCCGGCCCAATCCTCACATAATGTTTCCGCCGCTTCTTTTATGTTTCTATGAATCAGTTCCGGATTTTGTTCTCTCATATAGTATCAGCTCCTGTCCAAACTTATATTCCGCCCAAGGTTTATAAGGAAAATAGAGAAAAGACATAGAAAACAGATTGACACACCATACTCAATCGCTGTCAAAAAAGCACGGTTTCATAAAAAGCAGACGAGCGGCATGGTCTATCCGGCGGGATGTCCGAATAGAATGGGGTAGATGAAAATTGATTGTTCCGGCGAGAATTACAAATCCGAAGGGGAGTCAACCGTTATGCTGAAAAAAATAGTATCCGTTTTGGTGGCTGGGGCGGCTTGCCTGGTCATGGCCGCCTGCTCCGGGGCCAACAAGGACTACGCGGCCGTAAAGAAGGCCCAGAGCGCCGTCCGGGAGCTGGAGAGCGGACGTATCATTGTGACCTCCACCGTGAAAGCGGCCAAGACAGAGCTGACCGTTACCGAGTTTACCTTCCGGACGACTTCCTCCGGCGGGTACGAATACTGCCAGCTCCAGTACGACAACAGCAGCAAGCCCGTTTACTGCGAATACTCCGATGGAGAAAAAGCGGAGCAGTGGCTGATCGGCAGCGGCTGGCACGTAATCGATCCCGCGCCTTATTCCAGGGAAAAGCCTCACCGGTACATCCAGCTCTTGTCCACCGCCTGCGCCAGTGAAGCTGTGGAGAGCGTGGAGATCAGTGAAAGCGCCGGCAGCAAGTGCTATACCGTTCTCCTGAAGCCGGAAGTCCTCAACGAAACCCTTTATCAGAACGGAGAGGAGCAGGTCCAGCAGGAAACCCTTACCATTACCACCGATAGCGGAGATAATCTGGTTTATTACGCAGATGCGGTCTCCTTCCTCAACCCGGAAACCCAGAAGGAGCGGGAGGTGCTCCTGGAGATGGAGCTCTCCGAGGCCAACCAGATCGGTGAGATCCCCCGCCCCGAGCTCCGGGACTACGGCCCAACCGCCTCCAAATAGTTCAGGAACAGAAAGAGCCACGCCGCCGAATGCGGCGTGGCTTTGCCTGTGGGCTTCTGCGTGTTCGGAAGGGGAAGACCTCGAGGACGCTGTCCTCGAGCTCCTGCCAAGGGGATTAAATCCCCTTGGAACCCGTAAAATTTTTTGGGGGTGGGGGCTGCCACGCTGATACGCTGTGCGGCGCAGAAAGTATCCCGCACGCAGGAAAGAGCTTTTTTCTTTACGAAAAAAGCGTACTGCGTGAATCAGACTATCTGCGTGGCAGAAAGAAGGAAGTCTGTACAGACTTGACCCACCCCTTTTTCCGCCCTTAAAAAGCCCTTAAAGACGGGAATCCAAGGGGAATCCCTTCCCCTTGGCGAGAGCGCGAGAGCAGAGCTCTCGCGGCCTTCCCCTTCCAGCTCAGACTCGTTTGGCGATCTGATCGCCCATCTCGGAGCAGGAGAGGCGGGTCATGCCCTCGCTCATGCAGTCGGCGGTGCGGAAGCCGGCGTCCAGGGTATCGGAAACGGCCTGTTCGATCCGCTCCGCCTCCTCGGGCATATCGAAGGAATATTTCAGCATCATGGCTGCGGAAAGGATGGTGCCGATGGGGTTGGCCAGGTTCTGCCCGGCGATGTCCGGGGCGGAGCCGTGGATTGGCTCATACATCCCCCGGGTACCCTCTCCCAGGCTGGAGGAAGGAATCATTCCGATGGAGCCGGTGATCATACTGGCCTCATCAGAGAGGATGTCTCCAAACATGTTCTCCGTCACGACCACGTCGAACTGGGAGGGATTTTTCACCAGCTGCATGGCGGTGTTGTCCACCAGCATATCGGAGCACTCCACATCCGGGTACTCCTCCGCCACCCGGTGAACCACCGCCCGCCAGAGCCGGGAGCTGTCCAGCACGTTGGCCTTGTCAATGGAGGTGACCTTTTTCCGGCGCTTCCGGGCTGTTTCAAAGGCGACCCGGGCCACCCGCTCGATCTCGTGCTCGGAGTAGACCATCTCGTCACTGGCACGGCGCTCGCCGTTTTCCAGGGTGACGGTCCTTTTCTCGCCGAAGTAGACCCCGCCGATGAGCTCCCGGACCATCATCAGATCAATGCCCTGGGCCACGATGGAGGGCTTCAGGGGAGACGCATCCGCCAGCTGGGGGAAGAGCCGGGCAGGCCGCAGGTTGGAATAGAGCCCCAGGGCGCTCCGGATGCCCAGCAGAGCGGCCTCCGGGCGGATCTCCTTGGCAACCCCGTCCCATTTGGGGCCGCCTACCGCTCCCAGCAGAACGCTGTCGCTGGCCAGGCATTTTTCCAGCATTTCCTTGGGCAGGGAGGTGCCGAACTGATCGATGGCGCAGCCGCCGGCGATCACCTCGTCATAAACAAAGGTATGTCCGTATTTGGCCGCAACCTTTTCCAGAACCTTCCGGGCTTCGGCAATGATTTCAGGGCCGATTCCGTCTCCGGGGATCACCGCAATGGTTTTTTTCATGACAAATCCTCCATTTCCTGATGGGATCAGCCCCGGAGGCTGTTCAGATAGCCGCCGCAGTCAATGATCCGTTTGATGAATTCCGGGAAGGGCCGGGCCTGATAGCTTTCCGATCTGGTCAGATTGCGGATCACTCCGGTATCGAAGTCCACTTCCACCTGATCCCCGGGCTGGATTTTGTCGCAGGCTTCCTCGCACTCCAGAATAGCCAAGCCGGTATTGATGGAATTGCGGTAGAAAATCCGCGCGAAGCTCTTGGCGATCACGCAGGCGATGCCTGCCGCCTTGATGGCAATGGGAGCGTGCTCCCGGGAGGAGCCGCAGCCGAAGTTCCAGCCGCCCACCATGATGTCCCCGGGCTTGACCCGCCCCAGGAAGTCCTTGTCAATATCCTCCATGCAGTGGGACGCCAGCTCACTGTGGCTGGAGGTGTTCAGATAACGGGCAGGAATAATCACATCCGTATCAATATTATCGCCGTACTTGTGAACGGCACCGGTTGCTTTCATACAACTCACCTTTCTTTAATGGGGGTCACGGGGCGAAGAGAGTAAGACCTCGAGAGCGCTGCTCTCGAGCTCTCGCCAAGGGGATTAAATCCCCTTGGAACCCGTAAATTTTTGGGGGGGGGTGGGGACGGGCGCTTTGCGCCCGCCCCCCTGCCTCGCTGGCACTTCCCGCGGGGACGATCGCCCGCCTACCCATTTTTTCGTAAAGAAAAAATTCATCCCATCAGGCGGCGCAGAAACTGCGACGCAGAATGTTTCGAGCGGGCTCTGCTACGCTCACACTCTCTGCGGGAAGGGGACGCTGTGGGACGCACGGAATCCCCCAGTCAGGGCTACCGCCTGTCGGCGGCATCCCTGACAGCCCCCTTTAACAAGGGGGCCGATCCAACTTTGTACGCCGATGGACGCTCTGTGCGAAGTTAAGAGGCACTCATCCTCTTAAATTCGCAGAAAGCGTCTTTATAACGTAGAAAGTTGGCTTGCCTCCCTTGTTAAAGGGAGGGGGACCGCCGTCGGACCAACGGGACGACGGTGGTGGAAGGATTCCCATAGGAGCAGAAATCCCCCATCCGCACATACCGATCGGAAGCACTATCCCGATCTGTGCAGAAACTCTGTGCGGCACAGAGGACGTCCCGCACCCACAAGGGAGCTTTTTTCTTTACGAAAAAAGCGTACTGCGTGAATCAGACTCTCTGCGTGGCAGGGATCAGCAAGTCTGTACAGACTCAACCCAACCCCTTTCCGCCCTTAAAAAAGCCCTTCAAATAATGGGAATCCAAGGGGAATCCCTTCCCGATGCGCCGCCAGCGGCGCATCTCAGAATTCGGCGAAGCCGAATTCCTAAGTGCGTTGTGAAACAACGCACTGCGGAGACTCGAGGGCAGAGCCCTTGAGGTCTTCCCCTTCCTAACTCACAGAGCATCCGGAGAGGCGATCTTTCCGACGACGGCGGAGGCGGCGGCGACGGCGGGGCTGGCGAGGTAGACCTCGGAGGAGACGTGGCCCATGCGGCCTATGAAGTTCCGGTTGGTGGTGGCGACGCAGCGCTCGTTCTCTGCCAGGATGCCCATATAGCCGCCCAGGCAGGGCCCGCAGGTGGGGGTGGATACCACGCACCCGGCGTCAATGAAGATCTCCAGCCAGCCCCGCTTCATGGCCTCCTTGTAGACAGCCTGGGTGGCGGGAATCACGATGGCCCGGACGCCCTTGGCAACGTGCCTGCCCTTGAGAATCTCCGCCGCCGTCTCCAGGTCGGAGAGCCGCCCGTTGGTGCAGGAGCCGATGACCACCTGGTCGATCGCCACCTCCCCGGCCTCGTCCACGGTTCTGGTGTTGCTGGGCAGGTGGGGGAAGGATACCGTGGGCTTCAGCTGACTCAGATCAATCTCATACTCCGCCGCATAGACCGCGTCCGGATCCGCCTGGTAAACGGTGAATTCCCGATCCCCGTGCTCACGGATGTAGGCACGGGTCTTGTCGTCCACCTCAAAGATGCCGTTCTTGCCGCCGGCCTCAATGGCCATATTGGCCATGCAGAGCCGATCGTCCATGGACAGGCTGGCAAGCCCCTCCCCGGTGAATTCCATGGAGCGGTACAGCGCCCCGTCCACGCCGATCTTACCGATGATGTGCAGAATCACGTCCTTGCCGCTGACCCACTTGGACAGGCTTCCCTTCAGCACAAACCGGATGGCCTCCGGCACCTTGAACCACAGCTCGCCTGTGGCCATGCCGGCCGCCATATCCGTGGAGCCTACCCCGGTGGAGAAGGCGCCCAGCGCCCCATAGGTGCAGGTGTGGGAGTCCGCGCCGATGACCAGCTCTCCGGCGGTGACCAGCCCCTTCTCCGGCAGGAGGGCGTGCTCGATGCCCATCTCGCCCACGTCGAAGAAGTTCTTCACATCGTACTTCCCGGCAAAGGTCCGCACCTGCTTGCACTGCTGGGCGGCCTTGATGTCCTTGTTGGGCACAAAGTGATCCAGCACCAGGGAGATCTTCTCCCGGTCAAAGACGGAGGAAAACCCCGCCTTTTCAAATTCGTTGATGGCCACCGGGGAGGTGATGTCGTTCCCCAGCACCATATCCAGCTTCGCCATAATCAGCTGTCCCGGCTCCACATAAGGCAGTCCCGCATGTGCCGCCAGAATTTTCTGAGACATGGTCATGGGATGTTTTTCCATGCTTGTTCATCCTTTCATTTCCGTTTGTCAGCTGAGAACACGCCGAATTTGCTCGCTGATCTGCTCCTCAAACCGAAGAAACCGATCCCGCAGGGTCTCCTCAAAGGCATCCGTCCGGACAAAGCGCCTGAATTCCTCATAGGGAAGAAAGCGGAAGGAAACGGTTTCCCCCTCCTGGAGGGTGATTTCCGGCCGTTCCCGGCCCGCCGCCAGCAGATAGCAGTGAAACACAGCGGGCATCTTCAGCCCCTCCGCCATGGGCGAATAGACATACAGAGGCCGGAGGGATTCCGGCTCCGCCTGGATTCCGGTTTCCTCCCGGAGCTCCCGGACAGCGCCCTCCAGGGGTGTTTCCCCCTTCAGAACCGAGCCGCCGGTGATCTCCCACTTGAGGCCGAAGGGCTTGGAGGGGTGCCGCTGGGTGATCAGGATCTCCCCCGCTTCGGTGAGTGTGTACACCTCCACCACCAGATGGCAGGCCCCCTCCGGAAGGGGCTCCCCCCGGACCAGATCAAAGCCCAGCCGGTTTCCGTGACAGTCGTAAGCGTCCCAGAGTTCCTGTTTCATAGCCTGTCTACCTCCGCCGGTTCAGCGCGCTCACCAGAGCGTTCACAGAAGCGGACATGATGTCCTCATGGGTGCCCGCGCCCCAGGTCACTTTTCCCTCGGACTCGATTCCCACATAGGCGATGGCCAGGGAGCTGGAGCCCTTGCCCAGGGCGTGCTCCTCATAGGTGACAATGGAATAGCTCAGCCCCAGCTTTGCCTTGAGGGCGTTGCTCACCGCGTCCAGCCGGCCGTTGCCCGAGGCGGAAAGCTCCCAGACCTCTCCGCCGTGCTTCACGGTGATGGTTGCGGTCAGGGGACTGCGGGAGGTTTCGCCCTGCACAAAATGTGCTTCTGTAATGTCCAGGGGGTCAAAGCGGTTTACGTACTGCTCCTCGAAGATCTGCCGCACCTCCTCGGGGCTCAGCTCCTTATGAAGGTGATCCGAAACGCCCTTGACCGTATAGCCGAAGTCCTCCCGCATCTTAGGGGGGAGGCGGTAGCCGAATTTTTCCTCCATCAGGTATCCGATGCCTCCTTTGCCGGACTGGCTGTTGATCCGGATCACGTCTCCGTCATATTCCCGCCCCACGTCCTTTGGGTCGATGAGCAGGTAGGGCACGTTCCAGTGAGGGCAGTCGTGCGTCTCCCGCCAGCGCATTCCCTTGGCGATGGCGTCCTGGTGGGAGCCGGAAAAGGCGGCGAACACCAGCGCGCCTCCATAGGGCTGGCGCTCATAGACGTGCATCCGGGTTGAGCGCTCGTACATCTCCACCACTGAGGGCATATCGGAGAAGTCCAGCTGGGGATCCACCCCCTGGGAGAACATATTCAGCGCCAGGGTCACAATGTCCACGTTTCCGGTGCGCTCTCCATTGCCGAACAGGGTGCCTTCCACCCGGTCGGCTCCGGCCAGCAGGCCCATTTCCGTGTCCGCCACCCCGCAGCCCCGATCGTTGTGGGGATGGAGGGAGACGATCACGTGTTCCCGGTACTTAAGGTGATCGCACATATACTCGATCTGATTGGCGTAGACGTGGGGCATGGAGAGCTCCACGGTCACGGGGATATTGATGATCACGGGCTTCTCCTGGGTGGGCTCCAGCACGTCCAGCACCGCGTTGCAGACCTCCAGGGCGTACTCCGGCTCGGTGCCGGTGAAGCTCTCGGGGCTGTACTCAAAGCGGAAATTCCCGTCGTATTCCGCAGCCAGCTTCTTGACCAGCCTGGCGCCGTCCAGGGCGATCTGCTTGATCTCCTCCTTGGATTTTTGGAACACCTGCTCCCGCTGGGCATAGCTGGTGGAGTTGTAGAAGTGAATGATGGCAGCGGGCGCGCCCTGCACAGCCTCGAAGGTCTTGCGGATGATGTGTTCCCGGCACTGGGTCAGCACCTGGACGGTAACGCCCGGGGGAATGCGGTTCTCCTCAATGAGGGCGCGCAGGAAGGCGTACTCGGTTTCGGAGGCGGCGGGGAAGCCTACCTCAATCTCCTTGAAGCCCAGCTTGCAGAGAAAATCAAAGAACGCAAGCTTTTCCTCCAGGCTCATGGGGACTACCAGGGCCTGATTGCCGTCCCGGAGATCCACGCTGCACCAGACTGGCGCCTTCTCCACATGATCTTTCCGGGCCCACCGCATAGGCGCGTCCGGTACGGGGAAATACCCCGGCGTGTACTTTTCTACATGATTCATTTACAAACTCCTTCCTCAGTCTGGGGTGGGGAGGCGGGGGTACGCATTACGCATGAAAAAAGCCTCCGCCTCCTGCCGATGCAAGAGACGAAAGCCTGTTTGCTTCCGCGGTACCACTCTTATTGATATGGGGGATGCCATATCCACTCGCCGTATCAGCCGGATCCCTCCGGCGAATACTGTCCCAAGGTAACGGCGGGCCTCCGTCCTCCCTTACTGACAGCAGTGCGTTCAGGGAAGCTGCTCGGGGGACAGCTGAATCCTTCCGGGCACCGCCTCGCACCTTCCGGCGGCTCTCTGAAGCGCCTGCAAAAGAATCGTATTCCCCGTCGTCGCATTTGTTTGATTTGGTTTTATGTATCCAAGCTGCAGCAGCAGGATGCTTTCTTTTAGTATAGCGCTCCTTTTCCCTGCTGTCAAGCCCTTTTGAAAGCTGCGGGTGAGCGGGAAGGCCGCGAGACGCTGTCTCGCGCTCTGCGGTGCGTCGTTTCACGACGCACCTAGAAATTCGGCGAAGCCGAATTCTGAGATGCGCCGCTAGCGGCGCATCGTGGACGCGTCCCTTTGGAATCCCATCTTTTTAAGGGCTTTTGAAGGGCGGGAAAAGGGGTGGGGTCAAGTCTGTAGAGACTTCCGAACCACTGCCGCGCAGAGAGTCTGATTCACCCAGTACGCTTTTTTCGTAAAGAAAAAAGCTCCCTCCTGCGCGCGGGATACTCCCTGCGCCGCACAGGGATTCCTGCGCAGACGCTGCTGGACGCAGAAATCTCTTGCCAAGGAGAACCTCCCATTGGATTTCCGTCTCGGAGGTATGGGCGGGGTAGGAACAAATCTCTGCCTCCGGATGCTTCCCGTGAGGACGATCGCCTGCTTACCGGCTTCCCGGCATGGAGGGGGGATGACGGGGGTACAAGCCTTCCGGGCCGTAGAGAAGCTCCAGCGTTCCGGCGGGATCCTGTGCGATGACGATATCAATCCCCAGGCCAGCCAGCCGCTCCAGCTCCTCCGGGGTATCCACAGGCCAGGCGATCACTTTCTTTCCGGCCAGGTTGGCTTCTTCCACCATTTCCGAAGTCACTAGGGGCGCCCACACGCTGAAAGCGTCCACCTCCGGCGCATCGCAGACGACGCGATCCGCCGTTTCACAGAGAAGAGCGGTTTTGATGGAGGGATCCAGCAGCCGAATCTGTTCCAGCGTGCTGTGCATATAGGCGGTGATCATACACTGCTCCGACATCCCGCAGTCCTGGATGGTCTGCACCACCTGGAGCGTAATGGGATTGCTGAGCGTGCGTGCAGTTTCCTTGATTTCCACATTGACCCGGACCCGATCCCGGCAGAGCTCCAGAACCTCCCGAAGCAGCGGAATCCGGGTTCCCTGATATTCCTGGCCCTTCCAGGCGCCTACGTCCAGGGCATTGAGCTCCTCCAGGCTGCAGTCGCCAGGGTGCCTGCCAATGCCGGCAAGCCGGTAGAGACTGTTGTCGTGAAATACGATCAGCTCTCCGTCCGCTGATGCCTGAACGTCCAGCTCTACCCAGTCAGCCTGCTCGCTGATGGCCTTCTCGAAGGCGGGGAGGGTGTTTTCAGGACATCTCATGGAGTCGCCCCGATGGGCGGAAACTGCCACCGGCCGGTGCAGCCTGGGCAGGAAGGAATCCGCCTGAAGCACCGCTTGTGTTTCTTCAACCGGCGCGGCCTCAGCGGAAACCTCCGGCAGGGAGGCCGTCTCAAAGGAACGCTCCGCCAGCGGCCAGCAGCCCAGATAGAGAATGCCTATGGCCAGGCTCAGACAGATCGTTCCCAATGGAAGGAGCACCCCAAGGCTCCCGCTTCTTCTTCTCACGCAGAATCTGCTCCTTTCATTTTTGCTGATGCCGGGAGGGGCAAGCTCTCGAGAGCTTGTCCTTCGTCCATGCGGAGATCCAACTGTCCGTCTCCTATATCCTATCACACCTGCATTGAAAAATGCAAGGAAAAGGGGGCTGAAAAAATGGCAGGCATGCGGAATACGCCATGTAAACCGAATCTGCCCGCAGAAGGAATGGCGGCGGCAAGTTGACGGGTGCGGAGGCGGGGTAGTATAATAAGAGCCAATCTCAGAACGCTTATGATACGCTCAAAATAGGATCCTCTGTTGGAAGGGAGACACACCAATGCTGACGCTGACCTCTGCCCAGATGAAACAGGCCGAACAGCTTGCCGATGAGAGGGGGCTCTCTTACCGGAAAATGATGGAAAACGCAGGCGCCGCCGCTTTCCGGTATCTTTCCGGACGGTACGATCTGCCCCGACGGAGGTGCGCTGTTCTGGCGGGAAGCGGAAACAACGGCGGGGATGCTTTCGTCGTGGCCCGGCTGCTGTTGGAGGCTGGATGCGCGCCCTGGGTGCTTCTCTGCGCCGGCCAGCCCCGGACAGAGCTTGCGGAGGAAAACTGCCGGCGAATGCTGGAGCTGGGCGGCCGCCTGCTCCGGCCGGAGGAGGACGGAAGGGAATTTTTCGCCTGCCTGCGGGAGGCAGAGGTGATTATTGACGGCGTATTCGGCACCGGCTTTCATGGGGAGCTTCCGCCCCTGGCGGCTTCCCTGATCGGCTGTGCCAACACCTCCGCTGCCGCCCGGATCGCCCTGGACGTGCCCAGCGGCATGGACGCGGATACCGGCCGCTCCGGGGCTGTCTGCTTCCAGGCGGATGTAACCCTCTCCTTTGCCGCCTGCAAGCCTGCCCACAGGAACCCTGCGGCCCGTCCTGCCTGCGGGCTGGTGGAGGTGCTGGACATCGGCATCCCCGGGGAGATCATTCGGTCGGTCTGCCGCAGCGTCACCCCCATTACGCCTGAGCTGATTCGCACCCTCCTGCCGGAGCGCGCGCCGGATTCCCACAAGGGGGATCACGGGCGGCTTCTGCTCTTGGCGGGGAGCCGGTGCATGGCGGGCGCGGCCATGATGTGTACCCTGGCGGCGCTCCGTTCCGGGCCGGGGCTGGTGACCCTGGCCGCGCCTGCGGGAACGGCCAGGCTTGCGGCGCCACATCTAATGGAAGCCATGACGCTTCCCCTGCCGGAAGCCGGGAGCGGCTCGCTTGCGGCGGCGGCGGCGGTTCCGCTGCAAAAGGCCCTGGAGGGAGCGGACGCCTGGGGCGCAGGCTGCGGACTGACTGCGGAGCCCGGCGTCCGGGAGGTATTGTCAGCGCTGATTCCGGCGGCGGAATGTCCCATCCTGCTGGACGCGGACGCGCTGAACTGTCTCCGGGGAAGGCTGTCTCTGCTGGCACAGACCCAGCGCGTGCCGGTGCTCACCCCGCATCCCGGAGAGATGGCCCGCCTGGCGGAGATGACCGTCTCCCAGGTGACTGAAAACGCCCTTGCCGTGGCCAGGCTCTTCGCCAAGGAACACCGGTCGGTGGTGGTGCTCAAGGGCCACCGCACCCTGGTTGCTTCCCCGGAGGGAGAGGTCTTTCAGAACACCACCGGAAACGCCGGCCTTGCCAAGGGCGGCAGCGGAGACGTTTTAGCCGGAATGATCAGCGCGTTTCTTGCCCAGGGCCTTTCACCCAGGGACGCCGCCCTCTGCGGCGTGTACATCCACGGATTCGCCGCCGACTCCCTCAGCGGCCGCATGGGGCTGTGCTCCATGCTGGCCCGCGACGTGATCGCCGAGCTCCCCGCTGTCTTCCATACCCTTTCCCGATGAAGGGCAAGACCTCGAGGACGCTGTCCTCGAGCACCTGCCAAGGGGGCCTGGCCCCCCCTTGGATTCCCGTTTTTTTTAAGGGCGGAAAAGGGGTGGGAGCCAAGTCTGTACAGACTTGTTGCTCCCTGCCTCGCTGGTACTCCCTGCGGAGACGATCGCCCGCCTACCCATTTTTTCGTAAAGAAAAAATTCAGCTCCATAGGCGACGCAGAGAGTATGAGCGGGTTCTGTTACGCTCATACCTCTGTGTAAGGAGGGGCTTGGCGCCACGCACGGAATCCCCATGCGGCGCAGGAAGTACCCCGCACGCAGGAGGGAGCTTTTTTCTTTACGAAAAAAGCGCACTGCGGGAATCAGACTATCTCTGTGGCAGAAAGCCGAAAGTCTGTACAGACTTGACCCCCAACCCTTTCCGCCCTAAAAAAAGCCCTTGAAAATAATGGGAATCCAAGGGGAATCCCTTCCCGATGCGCCGCTGGCGGCGCATCGCAGAGCCGCGAGACAGGGTCTCGCGGCCTTGCCCTTCCGGACAAGCAGAAAGCCGGGATTTGGATTTCGTTTGGTGGAGGTTGAAACTGCATATGGGCTATGATATAATCAAAATGCGGAGCATTTTTCAGATGTATGAATAACGGCGGCATCTCTTACCTTTTCATTTTAGCTGCTTCTGTGGGCACAACAGTAAAAAGGGATGAAAGGACGGATTTCAGATGAAAATTTTGGCGCTGGACATTGGCGGGACCGCTATCAAATCGGCGATTGCAGACGAGAGCGGCGAGATCACCGAGCTTCAGGAGAACGCAACCAACGCGAAAAACGGCGGCCCCTATGTAATGGAGCGGGCCATGGAGATCGCGGCCTGCTATTCAGATTTCGACGCTATCGGCATCTCCACTACAGGACAGGTGGATCCCAAGACAGGAAGCATCACCTACGCCAACGAGAACGTTCCCAACTACACGGGAACCCCTGTGAAGCAGCTCTTTGAGGAAAAGTTTCATCGTCCGGTGTTCGTGGGCAATGACGTGAACTGCGCCGCCGTGGGAGAAACCCACTACGGCGCGGGCCGGAGCTTCTCCGATCTGCTCTGCCTGACCTATGGAACAGGAGTTGGCGGAGCGATTATCATCGGCCGGGAGATCTACGGCGGCAGCCTGGGCCTCGCCGGGGAGTTCGGCCACATTGTCACCCATCCTGACGGGCGGCAGTGCGCTTGCGGACAGCATGGCTGCTATGAGCAGTACGCCTCTACCACCGCCCTGGTACGGGAATGCAGGAAGGTGGATCCCGCCCTGATCAACGGCCGGCTGATTTTCGACGAGTGGCATCGGGGCAACGCCGCTATCCGCATGATCGTGGACGACTGGATCGACGAAATCGTATTTGGCCTTGTCACGCTGGTACATATTTTCAATCCCTCCGCGCTCATTCTGGGAGGGGGCATTCTGGCAGAGCCCTATATTGAAAACGAAATTAACAGCCGCTTGTTCAAGCGGGTAATGAAGAGCTACGCCAACTTTACGGTGGTCCGCGCACAGCTGAAGAATACCGCCGGTCTGCTGGGCGCGTCCTGGCTGACCCTTCATAGCGGTGAGCTGGAGCAGGCAAAAGCCTGACCGCCGTATCCTGTATAAAAACGCCCTTCCATTCTTACGAATGGAAGGGCGTTTTTATACAGGGCGTAAATCCGGAGCATTGTACCAGGGGCGGCGCTTCACCATCTTCTGGGCAGGGCGGGACAGCGCTGGGCCCGCTTTGCGGCCCGCAGCTCCGCCACACAGCCGCAGAGGGAACAGAACCCGTTCACCAGATTTTCGCATTGAAGGCACCGGGCCAGACGCCGCTGATATTCAGCGGCGTCTGCCTTCTGCTCCTCTGGCAGACTCTCCAGATACTCTTTTACCTGCGTCAGGAAGGCCTGCTCGTCCGTGTCCTTCAGCAGGCACCGGCAGGGCTTCACTGCTCCCGGGGGAGGGTGAACGCCGCCGCGCTGCAGGGGGGCAGTGTAAACCGAAGATGCTCCCCCTCTAGGGCAAAGCCTGTAAAGGCTGCCAGCTTCACGGTTTCCGGGGCTTCAAAGGTGTTGAAGGCATGAGGCGGCCCCGTCAGGATCCGGGCGGAGGCGGTCCTTCCGGTCAGACCTTCCAGCAGGCAGTCCAGCTCCGCCGGCGCGTCCATGGAGAGATTGGCGGCAGTCAGGTGGACGGTTCCCTCTTCGTTCACAGAGGCGGAGAGGGTGATCTGCCGCCCGCCCTCTGCGGAGCTTTCCAACAGGCGGTTCCCCTGGTGCTCCTTGTACAGGTCGAAGATGTGATAGGTGGGAGTCAGCACCATCCGGTCCCCTTCGGTGAGGATCACCGACTGAAGCACATTGACCGTCTGGGCCAGATTCGCCATAGACACCCGGTCGCTGTGCTGGTTGAAGATGTTCAGGGTCAGCGCCGCCACCATGGCGTCCCGCATGGTATTCTGCTGATAGAGGAACCCCGGATTGGTGCCCGGCTCCACGTCGAACCAGCAGCCCCACTCATCCACAATCAGCCCAATCCGCTGCTCCGGATCGTAGCGATCCATGATCTGGCTGTGACGGGTGATCAGTTCGTCCATGAACCAGGCCTTTTCCATGGTGATTTCATACTCGGCCGGGGTGAACTCCGTGGCGGAGCCCTTGTGCTCCCAGACGCCGGGGAGCACATAGTAGTGCATGGTCAGACCGTCCATGTATTTGGCCGCCTGCTCCATGAGCACCTGCGTCCAGTGATAATCGTCGTTGCTGGCGCCGCTGGCGATCCGGCAAACCTGGTTGTCCCCGTAGCTGCGCACATAGGTCTGGTATCTCCGGAAAACGTCCGCATAGTACTCCGCCCGCATACTGCCCCCGCAGCCCCAGGTTTCGTTGCCCACGCCGAAGTATTTCACCTTCCAGGCCTCGGGATGACCGTTTTGGGCCCGGAGCTCCGCCATGGGGGAAACCCCGTCAAAGGTCAGGTACTCCATCCATTCGCTCATTTCCCGGACAGTGCCGCTGCCTACGTTGCCGTTGATGTAGGGCTGACAGCCCAGCTGGCGGCAGAGCTCCATAAATTCATGGGTGCCGAAGGAGTTGTCCTCCACCACGCCGCCCCAGTTGGTGTTTACCATCCGCTTCCGGCTTTCCTGGGGACCGATGCCGTCCATCCAGTGGTATTCGTCCGCGAAGCAGCCTCCCGGCCACCGGAGCACGGGAATCCGGATGTTCCGCAGGGCCGCCACCACGTCGTTCCGCATCCCGTTGGTGTTGGGAATGGGGGAATCCTTCCCTACGAAGATCCCGTTGTAGATGCAGCGTCCCAGATGCTCCGAAAAATGCCCATAGATCTCCGGCCGGATCCTGCTTCTCCTGCTCGTTGTATTGACTGTGCAGCTTATCATGGATGTTCCATCCTTTCGTAAGGGCAAGGCCGCGAGACTCTGTCTCGCGCTCTGCCAAAGGGATTAAATCCCCTTGGAACCCGTAATTTTAAGGGCTTTTTTAAGGGCGGAAAAGGGGTGGGGTCAAGTCTGTACAGACTTTCCTCTCCCTGTCACGCAGATAGTCTGATTCACGCAGTACGCTTTTTTCGTAAAGAAAAAAGCTCCCTCCTGCGGGCGGGGGACTTCCTGTCCCGCACCCAGAGCCTGCGCCAAGAGATTTTTTAGGGCAGCAGCCCCAGCCTGTCGCACATATTGGCATGGGCAAGCTCGCTCCAGATACCAGCGCCGGAAAAGGTGAGCACCGTCGCCGGCGCATCCTCATAGCAGACCAGCGACACGCTGCTCAGGGGGCGCTCACTGAACTGCCGGTAGGAATTCGGGTTCGGGATGGGCCATTCCAGCTGTTCGTAAGCGTACTGATAAAAGGCGGTGGCTTTTTCCTGGTGCTCAGGCGGGAGCGCCCCTGTTGTGGCCTGACTGACAGCCTCCCACTTCAGCTGAAGCGGATCCAGCTGGCTGGTGAAGGAGTACCCCTCCTTTTGCAGCAGGGCCTCCAGCTCTCCGCAGCTTTTCTCGAAGGCCTCCCGCTCCGGTATTCCCTGCCGTGCCAGAGTGATTTTGTTCAGTATGCACTCTTCCCCCAGAAGTCCCGTGTTAAACTCTGCCTGAATCTGATAGGTTTCCCCGAGAAACTCTGTCTCCGGTTTCCGGTAATAGAGATAGCCGCTCTCATTCCGGTGCTCCTCCGAGATGGTATAATCCTCGGCCTCATCGCCCATCGCCGCCAGAAATTCCTCCGGCGTCATCCCCCAGAAGGTTTCGGGATAACGCAGATATGCCAATTCCTCATAGGGAGCCTTCGTTTTAGCCGCGCACCCGGACAGCGACAGGATTACAGCAATAACCAATACCAGCTTTTTCATGGGAACATCCCCCTTACCTGAAGTCAATTCCTTTTTCCTGGAATCCGATGGAGAACCTGTTCCAAATTTCTGCATGGACGGAAAGAGCAAGACTGTGAGGCTCTGCGTCGCAGGTGCTGCCCCGCGCGCAGAGCTGAATTTTTTCTTTACGAAAAAATGGCTAGGCGGGCAATCGTCTCTGTAGAGAGTACCAGCGAGGCAGGGACTGAAATCCTGCCCCCTAAAATCCCGTATCAATTATACATATGTCAGCCGATGTTTAGCCCAAAGAGTTCAATAATCTCTCTCTGAAAAGCTGTTGTCGTTGTGTAGATCGGCTTACGCTTCCCTTCAACAGAAACTACCCGCAGGGATTTCAT
>JAAVZY010000134.1 GCA_022791945.1 Oscillospiraceae bacterium
ACGGGGTCTGGACGGAGCTTTTCCAGTCCGATCCGCGTCAAAAATGCTCGGAATCCACAAAGGATTCCTCCGCTTTTTTCCTTGACGGACTGGAAAATCCCTCGCCCATCCCCCATTTCCAGCTATGAATACAGGTTCTTAAAAAATAATGGGAATCCAAGGGGAATCCCTTCCCGATGCGCCGCCAGCGGCACATCTCAGAATTCGGCGAAGCCGAATTCCTAGGTGCGTCGTTTCACGACGCACCGCGGAGCCGCGCGGGCAGAGCCCTCGCGGCCTTCGCCCATATTTTATGTAGACAGGCTCAGTTCTCCTCCTGGATGGGGGCCATCAGCTCGGACCAGGTGTGGTTCACGTTTTCCACGCATTCGAAATAGGTTTTGGTCAGCAGCTCCACTGGGATTCCCAGGCTTTGGGCACAGTTGGACATGCCGGGCCAGTCGGCCTGCTCATAGCAGAGCACCAGCCGGTAAAGGGTGCCGCAGCTTCCCCGGCCGGTCAGAAGGGCTTCCTTGATGTCATCGGAGATGGCCAGCTCCTTCAGGGCCGCTCCCAAGGGCACCTGCATCAGGGTTCCCAGGGTAGAGAACATACCCATCAGATAAGCCTCCTGCTGGGAGATGGGCAGATCCTGGACAAACTGGCTCAGCGCCTCGCAGAAGGAGCCCCGAAGGAAGGACATTTTCAGCTGCTCCTCTGCCGCAGTGCCTGCGTCATGCTGGAAGCTCAGCAGGTAGATCCACTGCTTGAGCTGGCCGATTCCCAGAATCACCAGGGCCTGATGGATGGACTTCGCCGGATTTTTCAGGGAGAAGTAGGCGGAATTGACCAGCTTCATCAGGGAGAAGGCCAGCGTCGCGTCACGGGAGATGATTTCAGCGATCTCATCCAGGGACGGCTCGTCGCGGGTGATGGCAACCACCAGCTGGAAAAAGTTGCTCTGAAGGTGATCCATCCGGTGGACCTTGGAGGAGGACTGCTCTGCCACGCAGGTTCCCTGCATATATTCGCAGTGCAGCTCCTTGGCCCGCTCAAAGGCCGCCGGCGTGTCCACATGACAGGCGGCAATCTCCTTCCGGAGGCCCCGGCTCAAATTCACCATGCTGGTCAGGCTGGCATTCTCAGGATTGGAGAAATCCAGCTTAATAATATCCACAATTTCCAGCACGCCAAAATAACGCTGGGTGAACTCCACCCCCTGGATGGCAATCCGGTATCCCTGCTTTTTGTACCGCTGGACAATCTTTTGCGCCAAGGGATGAACAACCACGTTGTCCTCAATTTGGATAACCAGCTTATCCTCTGCGAACATCCGGGGGATGTTTTTAATGAGAAGGTTGGGGGTAAAGGTGATGAAGGCGGTTTTCCCCTCCAAAAAGCTGCCGTTGTTCAGCTGCATGAGGAAATCCTCAATGGCGTTGGCGGCGCCGGAGTCCCTTTGATTGGAAAGGGTCCCTTCCTCCTGATAAAGGATTTCGTAAGCGGCAATTTTCTGATCAGGGGTGACAATCGGCTGCCGGACAATGTAGGTTTCCATAGTAAAAGCATTCCTCCATTCTAAGATCCTGAATCGTCTCCAAAAGCTCGAGAGCTTGGGGCGCTGTCCCCAAGGAACGCTGGCTGTTTGCTGTCTCAAGAAGAACCTGTATCTTCCTTCGCCGGCACTGTACAGCGCGGCTTCCGCCAGATGATACAGTGTCATTATAACGCAGACTGTACGGATGCGCAAGGGCTCCATCCCCCCCCGGGATGCGGGAAATCCTTCCCTGTCCCGGGCCCCCCGCCGCCAGGGGCCGCAGGCACGCAGCATATTCTATGCGCCGAAACGGATTTCTGCTCCTGAAGAGCCTGTGCAGGCTCTTCAGGAGCAGAACAGATGTCCGCCGATCCGCTTGATAACGGGGCGGGTGCGCATCCACTGGTTGGAGGTTTTGTCCGGATTGAAGTAGTAGACAGCCCCTCCAGAGGGGTCCTGGCCAGCCAGAGCGTCCCGTGCCGCCTTATAGGCGGAATCGGCAATGGGCTGATCGAACTGACCGTCCACAATGGCGGTGAAAGCGCCCTCCTGATAGATCACACCGGAGATGGTGTCCGGGAAGGAGGGGTGCTCCACCCGGTTGAGCACCACGGCGCCCACTGCCACCTGTCCGCTGTAGGGCTCGCCCCGCGCCTCGGCGGAGATGATCCGGGCCAGGAGATAGACGTTTTCTTCCGTGGCGGAGGGGATAGCTCCCACGGAGATCCCCAGCTTTTTCAGGGTAGCGGGCCCGGCGATTCCATCGGCGGCAAGCCCCTGCTGGGTCTGAAAGCGCCGGACAGCGGCCTCCGTGGCAGAGCCATACACGCCGTCTATCTCCCCAGCATAGAGGCCGCGATCCTTCAGCTCCTGCTGGATGGCCCTGACCTCGTTCCCGGTGGAGCCTACCCGGGAGAGGGTGGCGGCATACTCCGGCAGGGCGGGCGCGGAGCCGCCCGCCCAAAGGGGAAAGAGCAGCAGAACTGCCGCCAGAAGGCAGAGGAACGCCAGCAGGGACACACGGAACCGCAGGGAAGAGGGCTTTTGCATCGATCCACAACCTTTCGTAAAACCTGGATGGATCTAATCTGCCCCGGAAGGGCGGGATTTATACAGTCGCAGCCGCATCCTCTGCCGAACTCTGCTTAGAGCCTGTTCGGGAGCCCCGGGCACAGCGCCTGAAAGGCGCACCCAGAGATCTGGAACAGGTGCTAATATAATTCCTGGATGTTTGAGGGAATAAAATCCGGCGGCTGTTTCCTGCAATACAGCATGTTGTCGATTCCCTCATTTTGGATTGCATACCACCCGGGCTCAAGAGACAGTTCAAAAACCTTTTCCATTTCCGAATCCGGATACGGCAGACATTGAATCAACTCGCCCGCTGTAACCGCCAGCAATTTGCCGGTAGGAAGATGCAGCCATTTGCATGGGCCTGTTATTTCGGCGCTTTGGGTAAGCTCACATTCTCTGGAAACATCGTCCAAAAGCCAGACAATCATTTTTCCCTGTCCACAAAATTCCCGGATTTGTTCCGTTTCCCTCCGTCGTACAGAGTTCCAGTCCTCATTTGGAAAATCAAAGATCAATTCAGAGCTTCCGGATGAATCGAGCAGAATGTCCATTGCATACAGCAGATCGTCATTATTCAATTCCGGCAGACAGCTTTCATCAATGAAAATCAAACCATCCATTCTATCGCAATCTAATGCGTATTTCATGTATGATTCCTCTTTTTGTAAAAATAAAATCATAAATCTGTCATTTGCAGGGAGGGGCTCAGTTCCTGCGTCCAACAGCGTTTGCGCAGAAATCCCTCTGCGGCGCAGGAAGTCCCCCGCAGGCAGGAGGGAGCTTTTTTCTTTACGAAAAAAGCGTACTGCGGGAATCAGACTCTCTGTGTGGCAGAAAGCCGGAAGTCTGTACAGACTCAACCCACCCCTTTTTCCGCCCTTAAAAAAGCCCTTAAAAAGACGGGAATCCAAGGGGGGCCAGGCCCCCTTGGCAGGAGGCTCGCAGGGTCAAAGCCTGTGGCTTTGACCCTTGGGCAGAGCCCTCGAGGTCTTGCCCTTCGGCCGCGCTCCTTATTCAGGAATGCAGTAATAGCAGGTGTCCCAGGCGGGGATGCAGGGGTGGTGGCGGAGATAGAGGCGGTAGCCCGGGCAAATCTTCAGCAGCTGGAGAGGGAGGGAAAAGAGATCTTCGTTCCGATGATAAGCGCTGAGGATGAGCCGGGGTTTCCAGGCGGCAATGGTGTGGGCGGCTCCGGCCAGGGCCTGGGCCTCCGCCCCTTCCACATCCAGCTTGATCAGATCCGCGCGCGCTCCGGCAAGAAGGTTGTCCACCGCATTTACCGGCACCGGGACGCCCTCCTCCCCCAAAAGGGGATTCCGGCCGCCCCGGCCGGTTTTCAGCCGGAGCTCTCCCGGCCCGCTCCAGGCTCCCAGCCGGCGGCAGTCCGCCGGGACGCCCCAGTCAGACAGATTCCGCTCCAGCTTCCGGAAGTTTTTCGGATCCGGCTCCAGGGCAAGGATTCTGCCGCTCCCGCCGGAATGCTCCAGAAAGAGCTGGATGGTATCTCCCGTATAGGCTCCCAAATCAACAAAAGCTTCTCCTCCGGCGAGGTTCAGCAGGGACCAGCCCTCCCGGAGGGGCGTTTCCGACTGCCGCAGGCAGGAAATCCGCCCGCTGATTTTGTAGCTGAGCACATCCAGCAGCACCCTGCGGGAGCAGTCGTCCCCCAGAGCCGCCCAGACCTGGGCGAACTCCCCGGAATGCGCCTCCAGATAGGCGCGGTCAAACAGCGTCCCGTCCCAGATGACCGGCACGTCCGGGGCATACAGGCGACACTCCGTCTCCATACGGGTCAGGACAGAGAGCATGGGCTCATAGTTGACGCCAAAGGCCAGAAGCGCCGTAAACCCGTCCCCGTGCCGCTCCCGGACAGCGGAATAACGCTCCACCGGAAAGCCCGCATAGGCGTGCCCCCGGACGAATCCATCGCTGGCGAACACGCCTGCCGGGGCAAGCCCGTACCGCTCCAGCGCCCGGCGGATCTTGTCCGCCCCGTCTCCCATGCCGTAGAGATAGATGGGCAGCCCGCTCTCGCCCAGCCGTTCCCAGAGGGAGCGGGTTTCCCTCACCAAATCCGGCGACCAGTCCCTCACAGCGCGGTGACGCAGGCCTTCAGGAGCCGGAAGGTGTTCTCCACCCCGTCTTTATGGGAGCGCTCGTATCCGTGGGAGGCATAGACCCCCGGGCCGATCAGCCCATGACGGAGGTCATAGCCGGCCCGGAGGGCGGCGTCACCGTCGGAGCCGTAGAAGGGATACACGTCCAGGGCATAGCTCAGCTTCTGCTCCTCCGCCAGCTGGATCAGGCGGGTGGTCAGGTCATAGTTGGAGGGGCCCTGGCTGTCCTTGACGCAGATGGAAACCATCCGCTCGGTACACTCCAGCCCCTGTCCCACGCAGCCCATGTCCACACTGATCAGCTCCGTGACCCAATCCGGCAGGGAGGCGCAGGCCCCGTGGCCGATCTCCTCGAAGACGGTGAAGTGCAGGCAGAGCCGGCGAGACAGGGCGGGATGCTCCTGGGAGATCCATTTGGCAAGGCCCAGGAGGATGGCGGCGCTGAGCTTGTCATCCAGGAAGCGGCTTTTGATATAGCCGCTGTCGGTGAGGGTGAACCGGGGATCAAAGCAAACAATGTCCCCGCCGCGGATGCCAAGGGCCTTGGCCGCTTCTTTGGTAGAAACGTCCTCATCCAAGACAACCTCCATGGTATCAAAGCTCCGCTCTTTGGTATTGTACTCCCGGTTAACGTGAACGGAGGGATTTTCCAGCTGGAGGGTTCCGGAATAGGCCCGGCCGTCCCTGGTATAAACCCGGCAGTTTTCCCCTTCGGTGTTCTGGGGGGAAAGCCCGCCCAGGGGCGTGATCCTCAGCCTGCCGCTGTCCTTGACAGCGGCAACCATCCCGCCCAGCGTGTCCGCGTGGGCCAGAAGGCAGAGGCCCTCTCCCTCTCCGCCCAGGCCGCAGAGAACGCCGCCTTTCCGGGTGCGCTGGGGGGAATAGCCCATGGACGCCAGCTCCTCCATGAGGAACCCGCTCGCCTGGGCGGTGTAGCCTGTGGGGCTGTCGATGGCGATCAGCCTGCGCAGCGCAGTCAGAATGTAGTCAATCATGGCAATCATCCTTTCTCTGGTGGGAAGACCTCGAGGGCGCTGCCCTCGAGGCTCCGCGGTGCGTCGTGAAACGACGCATCGGGGACGCGTCCCCTTGGATTCCCGTCTTTTTTGGGAGTAACAAGTCTGTACAGACTTGTTACTCCCTGTCTCGCTGGTACTCCCGTCGTGGTCGATCGCCCGCCTACCCATTTTTTCGTAAAGAAAAAATTCAGCCCCATAGGCGGCGCAGGAACTATCCCGCACCCGGGAGGGAGCTTTTTTCTTTACGAAAAAAGCGTACTGCGGGAATCAGACTCTCTGCGTGACAGAAGTAAGGAAGTCTGTACAGACTTGACCCCCCAACCCCTTCCGCCCTTAAAAAGCCCTTAAAAATTACGGGTTCCAAGGGGATTTAATCCCCTTGGCAGGAGCTCGAGGGCAGAGCCCTCGAGGTCTTTCCCGACCACGCACGCAGGGAGGCACAAATAAACCGCCCCTTTACCCCGGGGCGGCTACGTTTGGTAGGGACGTCCGGCTTCCAGGAGGCAGCGATAGCTGTCATAGATGGGAGCGGCGCTGTCCATGTGCTCGCCGTAGAGCTCCACCATGACCGCGCCGTCAAAGCCCTGGCGATGGAGCGCGGACAAAATGCCTTCCAGCTCGGGATCCTCCTGCCGCAAGGGCAGGCAGTCCCCCTCGGGGCCGCTGCCGCTGATGTGGACGTGGGCCACATAATGGCCCAGCCGCTCCAGGAATTGCCGCCAGTCCACGCCTGAACGGAGTGCCTGCTTGTTGTCAAACACCAGGGCCATATCCCCGCCCAGACAGGCGCCCATCCGCTCCAGAAAGTCCACGTCCTTGCTCCGGCACCGGGAGACGTTTTCCTGAGCCACCGTAACGCCGTACTCCTTCCCCAGATCCCGCAGCAGGGCGAACCGCTGGAAGTATTCCTCATCAGAGCAGACGCTCCGGGCGGGAGGCTCCCGCCAGCGGTCCCCGTGGAATACAAACACCTCCGCCCCCAGCAGATTGGCTGCCTCAAAGTATCGGCGGTGCCAGTCCAGAGCGTCCTGCAGGCGGCGATCGTAATGGGTGAACAGCATGAAGGGATCAAAGGCGCACCCAAAGGGGTGAATGGAGCGGATGCGCATCCCGCTTTCATCCGCCTCCCGGCGCAGAGCCCGCAGATACCCCGGCTCCAGCTCGCTGAAGGTATTGATGAAAACCTCGGCGCTCCGGATCCCCCGCGCCGCCAGCTGGCGGACCGTCTCCTCCGTCAGCTGGGGATAAAAGCACGCGCTGGAAATGCCAAATTCCATTCTGCGGCCCGCTCCCTTCTCTGCGTACTCTGTGTACTCTGCATACAGAATACAGATTATTTTTGGCTGCGCCACCAGATCGGAACAGGGGAACGCAGCTCGTCAAAATCCCGCCAGACGGATTCCGCATGGCGGATCTGATGGCGGATGGCTTCCTCATCGACCGATACGGCGCTGAGCATTTCAAAGACCATGTCCCAGGCCGTATAGAACAGCATCCGCTGGAAAAATTCCTCCGGCGGCTCCTGCCCCTGGAAATACCCCTCCAGCTGGCCCTGGCAGAAATCCGTGCTGGACTCCCGGGAGTAGATGGCCATCTGCTTGAAATCCCAGTAGGGATCCCCATAGCGCCAACGGTTCACGTCGATGACCGACAGGTTGCCCCGCTCGTCCACGATCATGTTGCCCACCCGGAAATCCCCGTGAAGGAAGCACCGCTTCACCCCCCGGAGCAGTCCGAAATGCTCCCGGATGTAGCGGAGATAGTCCTCGTCGTGAGGGGAGCGGATGCCGCAGGCCTGATAAAGAGGATAGCGGGCTTCGAATTCTGCCCGCATCTGCTCCTCCTTGTCCCGCAGGCCGTCGGGCGCGGGAAACAGGTGGATTTTCCGCAGGAGCGCTCCGGCCCGCCGCCCGATCTCCCGATCCTCCTCAGCGGGGAGCCTGCGGACGGCGCTGTCCGCGTCCTCGCCCTCCAGCCAGGTCAGAAGGGTGTAGCAGCACTTGCCGCTGTCGCAGATGCCGAACTCCAGGGGCTGGGAGGTGGGAATGCCCATGCCGGCAATTTTGGTCAGGGCTTCAAACTCCTGTTTTTTCTGTTCGTATTTGGAAATATCACAGAGGCGGATGAGCAGCTTCTTCCTGCCCGCAGTTTCCACGTAATATTTGCGGTCGGTGGTCCAGCCCCGGCCGATGGGTTCGATTTTGCTCCAGTTCTCGAACTGAGGAATGTCGGTAATCAAATTGTCATTCATATTCATAGCAGACGCCTCCTTTTCGTTACAGGCTCAGAAGCTGTGTGCGTATGTGGGAGAGGGCAGGGCCGCAAAGGCTCTGCGGGATGCCAGGGGGATTCCGCTGTTGGATTCCCGTTATTTTTGCAGAGCGGAAAAGGGGACCAGGTCTGTGCGGGCCTTCCGCTCCGGGGCGCGGCATTCGGCCGGGCTTTCTATTGCGTTTTGGCGCGGAGCGGGATGGGCGCTCCGTGGCCCGGATGGGCTGTGCGCAGGCCGCTGGCGTAAATACGGCGCAGGCTTTCCTCCCCGGCGGCCCGATCCGTATAGATCAGGGGGCCGCTGGGCGTTCCCATATGAAACATGGCGTCCCCGGTCAGGATAGACTGCTCCAGCTGGACGCCTATGGATCCCGGCGTATGGCCGGGGAGCGCCCGGATGGTGCCCCGGATCCCCCAGCCCTCCAGGGAGTCTCCCTCCTCCACCAGCACCGCCGGCTCGAAGGGCTCGATCCGTCTGGGGCGGGACACCGCCCAAAGCAGTCCGCCGCGCACGCCCCGGGCTTTCATGGGAAAGCGTTCCCCCCGTATCAGCGGAAGATCCCCCGGATGCATGGCGATGGGACATCCCAGCTGCCGGGAAAGCCAGGCCGCTCCCCCGGCGTGGTCCATATGGCCGTGGGTGAGCAGGATCAGGGAGACGCGGGCATCCCGCACCGCCTGAAGCAGCCGCTCCCGCTGAGCAAAGGTTCCTGCGTCCACCAGGACAGAATGCCGGTCCCCCCGGAGCAGATATGTGTTGACAAAGCCCAGCTGTATCCGTTCCAGCACGGAATTCCCCCTCCCTGCTCAGCGCCGGCAGCGCGCGCTCCCCATTCTACGCGGCGCCCGGAGATTCTATGCCCATCCGCCGCCCAAAGACGCCCGCAGATGTTGTGCTTATGATATCATATTTCGCAGAATTAAACAAGCCCCTGATTGCCCCCGAAGCAGCGCCCCCGCCGTCTTTCAGCAGTGTATGTGGCGCCTTTGCGGGAAGGCCGCGAGAGCTCTGCTCAAGGGTCAAGGCCTACGGCCTTGACCCTGCGCGCCTCTCGCCAAGGGGATTAAATCCCCCTGGAACCCGTAATTTTTTAAGGGCGGAAAAGGGGTGGGGTCAGGTCTGCACAGACTTCCGGCTTTCTGCCACGCAGATGGTCTGATTCCCGCAATACGCTTTTTTCGTAAAGAAAAAAGCTCCACCCTGCGTATGGGGGACTTCCTGCGGCGCAGAAAGTCTCGAGCGTAATACTGCCACGCTCACAGGCTCTGCGGGGAGGGATTTTCTGCTACGATCGGAATCCTTCCACCACCGCCGCTCCTTCGGAGCAGCGGCGGTCCCCCTCCCTTTAACAAGGGAGGCAAGCCGACTCTGTGTGTTAAAAGACGCTCTGTGCGAAGTTAAGATCCGCTCATTCTCTTAACTTCGCACCAAGCGTCTATGAACGTAGAGTGTTGGCTCGGCCCCCTTGTTAGACGTTCCGAAGGAACGTCCGGGGCATGGCAGGGATGCCGCCGTCAGGCGGTAGCCCTGACTGGGGGATTCCGTGCGTAGCACAGCGTTCCCCCTCCCCGCAGAAAGTATGAGCGTAACAGAACACGCTCGGGACTCTCTGCGTCGTACGGTCTGCATCGCCTGCTGGAATGAATTTTTTCTTTACGAAAAAATGGGTAGGCGGGCGATCGTCCTTGCGGGAAGTAACAGCGAGGCAGGGAGTAATAAGTCTGTACAGACTTGCCCCCATAACCCCCAAAAGATGGGAATCCAAGGGGACGCGTCCCCTTGGCGGGAGTTCGAGGGCAGAGCCCTCGAGGTCTTCCCCTCTGCGGCAGGCACATTTTCGGGGGCGGGCGGTAATATACTCTGGTGAGGGATGGAGGAGGATGGAATAATTTCACAAGAGAAACTTCTCCGCAGATCTTGACCTTGCTTGTCAGAAAATATACAATAAGAGGGAATGAAATTTCCCGGCGCGTGACAAATCATGCGGGGGGCGCGCCCTCTTCGACAAAAAGAAAGAGCCGGGACGGCATTGTGGGAATTGAAAGCGGTTGATTCCGCGGAGAGGAAACACAAATGAAAAAGAGTATGGCACCACTTGCGGCGCTGACCGCGCTGCTCCTGAGCTTCTCCCTGACCGCCTGCCGGGGTGTGGAACGGGCGGAGCTTCCGGGAGAAACCGCGCCGGTTCCCGGCACGGTTTCATCACAGCCCGCACCGGCACAGCCGGACGTTTCGTCCCTTCCGGAGGCTTCCCTTCCGGCTCTTCCCGACCCCGAGCCGCAGGAGTCCTCAGCGCCTGCCCAGGAACCTGCCGGGGCAGCCTCCCAGCCAGTATCTTCCGCTCCCGAAGAGCCGGAAGAAAGCCCGGCGTCCTCTGTCCCCGAAGCGCCGGCGGCATCCGCTCCGGCCTCCCAGCCGGAGCCTGTCCAGGAGTATCCCCCGGCAGATGAGCCGCCCGCTTCCCAATCGGACAGCCTCTCCTCCATTGAGGAAAAGGTCATCGAACTGAACGTGGAGGCCAAGGCGGCCCAAACTGCCGAGCCCGAGCCGGTGCAGACCCCGGCTCAGCCCGTGTCCAACAGCTACTACACAGCCAACAATCCCCAGGAAATGCGGGCGGTATGGCTCTCCTTCCTGGAGTTTCAGACCTTCAGCGGCGTCAGCAGGACAGCCTTCACCCAGCGGATCGAAAGCATCTATGACGATCTCCTTGCCAAGGGAATGAACACGGTGATCGTCCAGGTGCGCCCCCACGGGGATTCCTTCTACGACAGCGATTACTATCCCTGGTCCAAGTCGGTCAGCGGCACCATGGGAACGCCCCTGAGCTATGATCCCGTGGACATTTTGGTGGAGGAGGCCCATGTCCGGGGCCTGTCCGTTCACGCGTGGGTCAACCCCTACCGCACCATGACGGAGCAGGAGTTCGCCACTGTGCCCTCCTACTATCCCACCCGGCAGTGGCATGATTCTCCCAATCGGGGGGAGTACATGGTCTACAATTCCAGTGACAGCCGCTGGTGGCTCCAGCCCGGGAACCAGGAGGTGCAGGAGCTGATCGTCAACGGGGTCAGAGAGATTCTGAACCGGTACGATGTGGACGGCATCCATCTGGACGATTATTTCTACTGCGCCGCGCCCTCCGCATACGGGGACACTGCGGCGCAGGCCAAGGCCAACACCAGCCTTTTGGTGAAAAAGATCTATCAGGCGGTCAAGGCGCACAACGACACGATTCTGTTCGGGGTCAGCCCCTCGGGCGCGTTCCGGATGGACAGCAGCCTGCCGGAATCGGATCGGAATTATCTCTCCACAGATTTGGCGCTCTGGTGTTCAAAGCCGGGGTATATTGACTATGTAATGCCCCAGATTTACTGGGAGCACGACCACAGCACCCAGCCCTTTACGGAGACTCTGGAGAAGTGGGAGAACCTGGTCACAGATCCCTCCGTCCGGCTTTACGTGGGCCTGGCTCCCTATAAGCTCACCGCCGAGGAAATCTCCTGGCAGATCGACGAGATCGAGGCTTCTCCCAGGGTGGACGGCTACGCCTTGTTCCGCTACGCCTTCATCACCCACCTGTCGCTCCCCCGCTGACACTGCATCCGGGAAAGGTCGCGAGACGCTGTCTCGCGCTCTGCCAAGGGGGCCTGGCCCCCCTTGGATTCCCATTATTTGAAGGGCTTTTTTAAGAACCTGTATTCATAGCTGGAAATGGGGGGATGGGCGAGGGATTTTCCAGTCCGTCAAGGAAAAAAGCGGAGGAATCCTTTGTGGATTCCGAGCATTTTTGACGCGGATCGGGCTGAAAAAGCTCCGTCCAGACCCCGTTTTCAGCTGTGAATACAGGTTCTAAGGGCGGAAAGGGTTGGGGATTAAGTCTGTACAGACTTCCGGCTTTCTGCCATGCAGGCAGTCTGATTCCCGCAGGACGCTTTTTTCGTAAAGAAAAAAGCTCCTTTCTGTGTGCGGGGTACTCCCTGCGGCGCACTGGGGGTTCTGCACAGACTGAGCCAGATCTTCCGATCGGTATGTGCGGGTGGGGGGATTTCTGCTCCCATGGGAATTCTTCCACCGCCGTCGGGCGGTAGCCCTGACTGGGGGATTCCGTGCGTCCCACCCAAGCCCCTCCCCGCAGAAAGTATGAGCGTAGCAGAATACGCTCGGGACTTTCTGCGTCGCAGTTTCTGCGCCTCCTATGGAGCTGAATTTTTTCTTTACGAAAAAATGGGTAGGCGGGCGATCGACCCTGCGGGGAGTATCAGCGAGGCAGGGAGTAAAAAGTCTGTACAGACTTGGCCCCTACCCCCTTTACGCCCTTAAAAAGACGGGAATCCAAGGGGATGCGTCCCCTTGGCGGAGCTCGAGGCAGAGCCTCGAGGTCTTGCCCCTTGAGCGGAGCTCTCACGATAGAAAAGAGGTTTGAGAATGCCCTATGTCAAAAAGCAGTCCCATCTGGGACGCCGGATTGTCCTGATCGTGCTGATCGTGCTGACGGTTCTGGCCCTGGGTGCGGCCGGGCTGTTCGCCTGGCAGATGTACCAGGAGGAGCAGAACCGCCAGCAGGAGCAGCTGGAGCCCGAGCCGGAGCGCGTCGTCATCCCCGACGGCTACTTCGCGCCCGCCTCCTACGCCCCGGCCTCCCTTTCTACCAGCAACCATCTCATCAAGCTTCTGCCCGGCACGGATTTCTACACCGACTCCCAGGCCGGGGAGGCAGATATAGCCGCTCAGCTGGACAAGGCTCTGGACTCTGTCCTCGCCCTTGAGATGAACGGCGTCCTGGTGGACACCCTTATGCCCGACGGACGGGTGATCTTTCCCGCCCAGGGCCTGGAATCCACCCCGGTGGACGTAATGTCCCTTCTCTGCCGGAAGGCGGAGGAACGGGATCTCACCGTCAGCGCCGTGTTTCATGTAACCGGCGTCCGATTTGAGGGAGGACAGGCCCTTCAAAGCCCTGTGCCGGTGGAAAACCGCCTCCTTCTGGAGGAAGCCGCCGCCGCTCTGGCCGGCTACGGACTCCACTCCCTGGAGCTGGACGACTACTATGTACAGCCCGTTGGGGAAAACTACCGGGCCTACCTGAGCACCGGGGAGGGGGACAGCTTCTCCGCCTGGATTGAAGAGCAGTCCGCCTATGCCCTGAAACGGCTGGTCCGCCGCCTGCGGGAGGCGGACGAAAGCCTGCCTGTCGGCCTGACCGCCTACAGCGTCTGGGCCAATGGGGAAACCAACGAAAACGGCAGCGCAACCGCCGCCTCCTTCCAGGCCCTGATCGACGGGCATACCGATACCCGCGCCCTGGTGCTGGAAAAGGCCGTGGATTTTGTAGACGTAACCATCTCCACCGCCCGCTCCAACGGGGCTGTCCCCTTCAAGACCGCCGTTGACTGGTGGGGCGGCCTCTGTAAGGAAAGCGGCCTTCCCCTGATGGTTACCCATAAGGCGGAAAACCAGGGCGGCGGCGACGGCTGGGGCGGCACCGACGAGCTGGCCCTCCAGACCGCGGATGCCAACGCCACCGGCGTCTGGCACGGAAGCGCCTTCTCCGGCCTGGCCCGGCTGATGGAGAACCCCGACGGAGCCACCGGCATTCTGACGGAATATCTGGCCGGAACCTACGATGAGGAATATCTCCGTACCCGGCTGACCTTCTCTGTCCCCACCCAGTACAATTTCACCACCTATGAGGAAACCCAGCAGTTCCGGGGACGGTTTGATCCCAACCAGGAGGTCACCCTCAACGGGGAGCGGGTGGAGCCCTCCGAGCTGGGCGGCTTCTCCCTCTGGGAGGATCTGGAGGTGGGGGAGAACACCTTCACCTTTACCCATAAGGGCAGGAACTACACCTATGTAATCGATCGGAAGGTGGTTATCTTCCAGTCCGTGTCCCCGGCCAACGCCACCCTGAAGATGGCGGGCGGGGCCACCCTGGGTGTCAGCGCGGTGGCCTATTCCGGCTCCACCATCACCGCCACCCTCAACGGACAGACCATCCAGCTGGAGGCCTCCGGCGGCGGAGACGGCGCCACTGCCGAATCCAAGTACATCACCTACGAAGGCACCTTCACCCTGCCCAAGGCGACCAGCAAGGAACAGAATCTGGGCCAGATCGCCTTTGGAGGCAGCTACGCGGGAGTAAATCAGGGCGCTGCGGGCGCTTCCATCATTGTGGACAAGCTGCCTGACGCGGTGGATCCCGACGAGGCCACCGGCCAGGAAATGCCCATGGCCACCGTGCAGCTCACCTATGCGAACACCTATCCCTACAATACAACGCCGGCCTATCCTCAGGCGGTGCTTTACCAGCTTCCCTACGGCACCCAGGATATTGTGGTCAGCGAGAACGGCGAGTTCTACAACCTGCGCTCCGGCAAGACGGTGAAGAAGAGCGCGGTAAGCCTGACCTCTGAGATCTTCCAGGGGAACAACACCATCTCCTCCCTGGAATACGGGGTGGAGGGGAACGACACGGTGATCCGGCTGACCATGGACTGGCCGTCGCCCTTCTCCCTGTCCCTGTCCCCCTATCCGGCGGCGGACGGAAGTCAGAGCGGCTCCAAGCAGAACTACTACTTCCAGGCCAACACCGTGACCCTGCTCTTTGACTATGTAACCAACATCGGGGAGGGCGCTGTCTCCGGCGACTTTGGCTGGAGCCCCATCTTCTCCGGCACGCCCCAGCTGGAGCGTGTGCGCAATCAGCAGCTGAACATCTACCAATATAAGATGACCCTGCCTCTGAATGAAACCGGCCGGTATTACGGCTGTCACGCAGAGTGGGAGGGGAATACCCTGGTGCTCCGGTTCAACCATCCCGCTGCGGGCGGGGATCTCTCCGGGCTGACGGTTGTGGTGGATCCCGGCCATGGCGGACGGGACAACGGCAACATGGCGGGCCGGGACGAGGTGGAAAAGAACATCAACTACTGGCAGGCCATGGCGGTAGGGGAGGCCCTGTCCAACGCGGGCGCGCAGGTCATCTACACCCGCCAGGACGACTCCAATCCCTCCCTGGAGCAGCGGGCGCTGACAGCCCACCGGTACAGGGCGGATCTGTTTATCTCCTGCCATCAGAATTCGGCGGGCAAGAATGCCACGCCCCATGGGGTGCAGGTGTATTACAACGCGCCCTTCAGCCAGCCTCTGGCCATGTATGTGCAGAAGCAGCTGGAGCCTCTGATGGGAGATTCCCAGTGGAACTACTGGAACGGACCCAACGCCAGCTATAACTTTGCGGTCACCCGTGAGCGGCAGTATCCCTCGATCCTGATTGAATTTGGCTTCCTGTCCAATCCGGGGGACGAGGCCCTTGCCCTCAGCGACGGCCACCGCCGCGCCATGGCCGACGCCGTGGTTCAGGGCGTTATCGACTACTACAACGCCTACAGCTAAAACGCGTGTCGGCGAGGGAAGGCTGCGAGAGCTCTGCTCTCGCACTCTCGCCGAGGGGAGCCAGCTCCCCTTGGATTCCCGTCTTTTTGGGGGTGGGGGTGGGGACGGGCGCAAGCGCCCGTCCCCCTGCCTCGCTGATACGCCCCGCAGGGACGATCGCCCCCCTACCCATTTTTTCGTAAAGAAAAAATTCATCCCCATAGGCGGCGCAGAAACTACGACGCAGGGAGTTTCGAGCGTGTTCTGTTACGCTCATACTCTCTGCGGGGTGAGACGCTGTGCCACGCTCGGATTCCCTCATGGGCACAAAGTCCGCCCCACCTACCCGCGCATACCGATCGGAAGATCTAGCTCAGTCTGCGCAGAAACCCTAGTGCGGCGCAGGAAGTACCTCCCACGCAGACGGGAGCTTTTTTCTTTATGAAAAAAGCGTACTGCGGGAATCAGACTGTCTGCGTGGCAGGAGGCTGGAAGTCTGTACAGACTCAACCCCACCCCTTTTTCCGCCCTAAAAAAGCCCTTGAAATAATGGGAATCCAAGGGGAATCCCTTCCCGATGCGCCGCCAGCGGCGCATCTAAGTGCGTTGTGAAACAACGCACTGCGGAGACTCGAGGGCAGAGCCCTCGAGGTCTTTCCTTTGGAGGCACACAGCGCCTTCCTGCCTGCTGGCCAAAATTATTCCATTTATTTGTTCAAATCCAATTGCAAAACTTTTAACAATGCTGTATAATGAGTTTGATTTCGGCAATTTGCCTGCGGGCTGGGCGGCGTCCCTCCCTTCAGGCGTTTATCCATAGTCAAAATCCAAAGAGAGAAGGAGTATATCTATGAGCGAACCGTTAAGCGCCGGCGCCGCGTGGTCTGTAGTCTTTACAGGCATCATCGTGGTGTTTGCCATCCTGGTCGTACTGGTCTTTCTGTGCAGCCTTCTGAGCATTGTTATAGGCGGCAAGGGAAAGAAGGACAAGAAGGAGGGAACCGTCCAAAAGAGCGAGCCGCCCAAGGCTGCTCCTGCTCCCGTGCCGGCCGCCCCTGCCCCGGTTGTGGAGGAGGGAATTCCCGGCGAGGTGGTTGCGGCAATTTCCGCCGCTGTGGCCTGCATGCTGGGATCGGATAAGCCCTTTGCCGTCCGCAGCGTCAAGCGTGCCCGGGAGTCCCGGCCTGCCTGGAACGCAGCCGGCATTGCGGAGAATACCCGCCCGTTCTGAGCGTCCCGCTCCGACCACATCTGCACACAATAAGGAGAGAGAGTAAAGTATGTTAGAGGTGTTCCTGGAAACCATTGTCGGCCTTTGGGAAGACTCCGGACTGTACGCCTTTTTCGTCAACGAGGCGGGAGTATTCAACTGGCAGGCTCTGGTGATGATTGGCATTTCCTTCTTCCTGGTTTATCTGGCTGTTGTCAAGGGCTTCGAGCCTCTGCTGCTGCTGCCCATTGCCTTCGGCATGTTCCTGACAAACCTTCCTATGACCGGTATGTTCCATATGGAATATTTCGTGGATCCCGGCGGCAACATTCCATGGGGCACCCTGCTCCATGACGGCGGTCTGCTGGACTTCCTGTACATCGGCGTAAAGCTGGGCATTTATCCGCCCCTGATCTTCCTGGGCATTGGCGCTATGACTGATTTCGGCCCGCTGATCGCCAATCCTAAGAGCTTCCTTCTGGGCGCTGCTGCCCAGGTGGGCATTTTCATCACCTTCCTCGGCGCTATTGGGATCAGCGCCCTCATCGGCGGCATGGATCTCAGCGGCCTGCCCGCCGGACTGGCTGAGTTCCTCCGGGGGATGCAGTTCACCGGCGCTGAAGCGGCTTCCATTGGCATCATCGGCGGCGCGGACGGCCCCACGGCTATCTATGTAACCAAGACCCTGGCTCCCACCCTGCTGGGCTCCATCGCCATTGCGGCTTACTCCTACATGGCGCTGGTGCCGCTGATTCAGCCTCCCATCATGCGCGGACTGACCACCAAGAAGGAGCGGGCTGTTGTGATGAAGCAGCTCCGTCCGGTGTCCCGTACAGAAAAGATCTTCTTCCCCATCTTTGTTACCCTTCTGATTGCGCTGATCGTTCCCTCCGCGGCTCCGCTGGTAGGCTGTCTGATGCTGGGCAACCTGATGAAGGAGAGCGGTGCGGTGGATCGTCTGGTCAAGACCGCTCAGAACGAGCTGATGAACATTGTCACCATCTTCCTGGGCGTGACCGTTGGCGCCACCGCAAAGGCGGAGTACTTCCTGAATGGCAAGACCATTGCGATCATTGTGCTGGGCCTGATTGCCTTCTGCATGGGCACAGCCTGCGGCGTGCTCTTCGGCAAGGTGATGTACATTGCTACCAAGGGCAAGGTGAATCCGCTGATTGGTTCTGCGGGCGTGTCCGCAGTGCCCATGGCGGCCCGTGTGTCCCAGCGTGTAGGTTCTGAGGAGAACCCCACCAACTTCCTGCTCATGCACGCCATGGGCCCGAACGTTGCGGGCGTTATCGGCTCCGCAGTCGCCGCCGGCGTGCTCCTGAGCATCTTCGGCTAAGACTTCCGCATCTTGCGTCTGAACAACGAATCATCCCCCTGGGAGCGATCCCAGGGGGATTGGTTTGTTCTTAAGACCTCGAAGGCTCCGCCTCCGAGCCTCTGCCAAGGGGACGCGTCCCCTTGGATTCCCGTCTTTTGGGGTTATAGGGAGCGGGATTTCGGTTCCTGCCTCATTGCCGCTCTCTTCTTGGCCGACCACGCACGCAGAAACTCTAAGCAGGCTCGGAGGGGGGCTGTTCCTCGGGGGGAGGAGGGGAGAGGGTGAACCAGAAGGTGCTCCCAACCCCCAATGTGCTGTTTACACCGAACCGGGAGTGATGGTTGACCAGAATCGCCTTCACGATGGACAGCCCCAGCCCGGTGCCCATGGACTGCTTTTCGCCCTTCTTGTAGGGCTTGAAGTACCGATCCCAGATCAGCGGCAGATCCTCCTGCCGGATCCCTGTACCGGTATCCTCTACCTCGATTTTTACATCCCCGGCATCCTCTCCGATCCGGACGGTGATGCGCTTCACCGGGCCGATGTGATTAACCGCGTTGTTCAGCAGATTGTAAAGCACCTGCTCGATCCGTGTTTCGTCCCCCTCTACCAGATAGGGACGAGCCGCCTCCAGGGTAAACTCAAAGCCGCTGGTTTCCTCCAGCAGCCGGTAACGGCCCAGGATGTCCCGCACCTTGGCGGTAATATCAAAGGTGTGCGGATGGAAGGCGGTCTGCCCCGCCTGCATCAGAGAGAGATCCATTACATCGCTGACCAGCTTGGAAAGCCGGTTCGCCTCGTCAACAATGATGTCCAGGTGCTCGTTCCGGGCCTGGGGATCCTCTCCGCTGATATCCTTGATCATCTCCGCGTACCCCTTGATCATCGTCAGCGGGGTGCGGATGTCGTGGGAGATATTGGCCACCAGCTCCCGCTGGAGGATATTCACCTTGGAGATTTCCCGGGACATGGTGTTGAAGTTCTGGGCCAGCTCCCCGATCTCATTGCGGCCATGGATGTCCACGGTGACATTCAGGCTTCCCTCCGCAATCCGCCGCACTGCCTGAGACAGCTTGTTCAGAGGCTTGACCAGGGAGCGGGCAATCAGAAACGCGAAGAGCACAGCTCCCACCAGCAGGAAGGGCGCAATGTACAGAATCTGCTGCTGTATCACCGAGGGCACGTCCTTCAGAGAGGTCAAAGGGACGGTGACGGCAAGCAGATAGTCCGTCGGCTCCGGCACCTGAGTGGTTCCCCGGACCGCGCAGGTCATCTGATCCACGTCAAAGGCCGGATGGGTGTTGATGCTGAACTGGTACTCTCCAGGGGAATTCAGGGTTTTCCGAAGAATGGAAAACCGGTTTCCGGTGTTCATGTGAAGATAGCAGTTGTCCCCCAGGCCCTCCACAAACATATGCTCAAAGCCCTTGGTATTGTTGATGGAGATACAGACGGAATTCTCCCAGGAGAGCCGTTCCAGCACCGGTACGGCGCCGTCATATCCTCCCGTGTTCATAGCGGTCATGATCTCCTTGGTAATAGAGGTCAGCCGATCCCGCTTGGCCTGGATGTAGAACTGCTCCAGGAACAGCGCCTCCAGGGCCCAGAGAGCGGTGATGATCACCAGGGACACAATGATAATGGACAGGATAATCTTAATCTGAATACTGCCCCGGGGCATCCGCTCTGACCAGGACGCCCCGGGGCCGGTATGCTTAGACTTCATCATAACGGTAGCCTACACCCCATACAGTTTTGATCAAATCCCGGTATTGGCCAAGGCTGTTCCGCAGCATTTTAATATGGGTGTCTACCGTGCGGGAATCCCCGTAAAAATCATATCCCCAGATTTCATTGAGCAGATTTTCCCTGGTGAGGACAACCCCCCGGTTGTTGACAAAATAGCTCAGCAGCTCGAACTCCTTGGGGGTTAGGGTCAGCTTCTCACCGTCGATCCGGGCCTCGTAGGAAACCGGGTTGATTTCCAGCCCCTTATAGGTGTAATGCTGCTCCCTGTGAGACTCCGGCGCGCCCGTCCGCTTGAGCACCGCCTTGATCCTGGCCATCAGCTCCTTGGGGGAGAATGGCTTGACCACATAGTCGTCCGCTCCCAGCTCCAGCCCCAGCACCTTATCGTATTCCTCCCCCTTGGCGGTCAGGAGGATCACCGGCACCGGGGAGCTCTCCCGGATCATCCGCAGGGCGGAAATCCCGTCCATGAAGGGCATCATCACATCCATGACGATCAGATCGCAGGGTTCCTTCTGGAACAGCTCCACTGCCTGTTGTCCGTTCGCCGCTTCGCTGTACTCATAGCCTTCAAATTTCAGATACTGCTTGACCAGATCCCGGATCCGATCCTCATCGTCCACAATCAAAACCCTTGCCATACTGCCTCATCCTTTCCATACCGTCCCCAAGATGTAGGTTTTTTCTCTCTGTCCCACCGGAAGGCAGTCCCTTCCGATTATATGTGTCCAGTATACCATGGAATTATGTGCAAACTGTGTGCATTCTTTATGGAAAGGCTGAATTTCCCCAGGAGCCGGGCAAGGCCGCGAGGCTCTGCCTCGCGCTCCGCCAAGGGGAGCTGGCTCCCCTTGGATTCCCATCTTTTTGGGGGTGGGGGTGGGGACGGGCGCTTGCGCCCGCCCCCTGCCTCGCTGGTACTCCCTTCGTGGCCGATCGCCCGCCTACCCATTTTTTCGTAAAGAAAAAATTCATTCCCATAGGCGGCGCAGAGTCTGCGACGCAGGAAGTCCCGGGCGGGTTCTGCTACGCTCATACTCTCTGCAAAGAAGGAACGCTGTGGCACGCACGGAATCCCTCAGTCAGGGCTACCGCCTGTCGGCGGCATCCCTGCCATGCCCCGGACGTTCCTTCGGAACGTATGGGGGAGGGGGACCGCCGCTGCTCCGAAGGGGCGGCGGTGGTGGAAGGATTCCCTCAGAGGCACAAATCCCCCGCCTGCACATACCGATCGGAAGCACTATCCCAGACTGCGCAGGGACCTTGTGCGGCGCAGGGAAGTCTCCCGCACCCACAAGGGAGCTTTTTTCGTAAAGAAAAAAGCTCCCTGCGTGAATCAGACTCTCTGCGTGGCAGAGAGAGGGAAGTCTCTACAGACTTGACCCCACCCCTTTTGCGCCCTTAAAAAGCCCTTAAAAAAGACGGGAATCCAAGGGGAATCCCTTCCCGATGCGCCGCCAGCGGCGCATCTCAGAATTCGGCGAAGCCGAATTCCTAAGTGCGTTGTGAAACAACGCACTGCGGAGACGCGAGGGCAGAGCCCTCGCGGCCTTCCCCCGCGCGTACGCCAAAAGGAGCGGTTCCTTCGGTGAACCGCTCCTTTTGAAAGAGTTGCCCTGCTTTCGCCGTACGCCGGAAGCAGGCCCCGCTGCGCCGCCGGATCCGGGCCGTTTTACTTGTAAGGAGGGTAATCCGGCGCCCATGCTGTCCCTCCTTCGGGAGGACGAGACAGTGGATCCCCGAAATTGGCGTGCTCTCTTTGATACTTACTATAACATTGATTCGATGTATTGTCAATACTACAACAGTGTTTCTTTTTTAAAATCCGGGCGCATTTCCCTTTATAATATGGATAGGATCCTGATACAGGATACAGGGCGCCGGGCACACAGGCCCGTATCACGCGCCCGCAGAGCAGGCAAATCATGCCCTTGACGCCGCAGGGGCAAATCCTAAGGAGGGTGGGGGAATTGAAGCATCTGAAGGCCGCGCGCCTCAGCATGGGCCTCTCCCAGCAGAAGCTGGCGGAGCGGATCGGCTTTTCCCAGCAGACCATTTATCAATATGAGAACGGCATCACCCAGCCGGATTTGTCCACCCTGAAAAAGCTGGCGGACTGCCTGCACACCACCACCGACTATCTTACCGGCTACAGCGATCTCCCCTGCCCTCCGGGAAATCCCGGGTTTACTTCCGAGGAGTACCAGCTCCTCCAAAGGCTCCGCCAGCTCTCCCCGGAGAGCCGGCAGGCCATCTGCATCCTGGTGGAAGAGCTCTCCGGCAGGGAGGACTGACAAACGGGCTCGGAAGCCCTATTCACGCAGGCCAGACGAAGTCTGGAACCAGATGGAACGGGAGGCACCCCCGCAGGAACGCCTCCGCCTCCTCCCGGGTGCCGAAGGCGCCCTTGTCGGAGCGGATCGTCACCGTGACGGTCCCTTGGGTGAAATTCTCCATTATCTCCGCCTGAAAGCCTCCCGCCGCCATGCAGCGGAGCACCCCTTCCCTGGTAAAATCCCGGTTGGTGATGCCCGCCCGGAGCTGGGCAATCTCCTTCAAATCCGCCGCGGACATCCCCGCGGGCAGAGCATACAGCCTGCGGAGCGCCAGAATCCCATCCCGGTCAAGGGTGTCCAGAAAGCAGTTGTCCGCCAGCTTTCGAATCTCATATTCCAGTTCCCCCAGAAAGTCGCTGTAAATCCGGAGCTCCTTTTCCACCACAGTGCTTCCGTCCAGCCGGTACAGCCCGGTGGACTTCAGCTGCTTCAGCATCCGCTGACGGGCCCCTTCCCGAAAATCCGCAAGCATGAAATCCCTCCTGTCTCAGCTTTTACGCGCCCTCCACGGTGACTACCGCGCCGTTCAGATGGGCGATCTCCCCTGCCGCTGTCTCCACCGGCGCGGCGGGGGAGGTGATGGTCACATCCTGGATCCCCGGCAGGGCCAGCAGCCGGGCGGCAATCCGCGCCGGGGACCACCGCTCCCCGATCCCCAGCTCCTGGGTGGCCCGTTCCAGCTCCGCCTCCACTTCCAGGGCATAGGTGTGCTTGTTCGCCAGATTGTCCACCTGGATGGACAGCTCCGGCCGGATCCGTTTCAGCGCGGGCCTGCGCACAATCACCCGGACGCCGGCCTCCCGGACCTGTTCCACCTGCTTCTGCAAATCCGCCACAATCACAGGGGACAGGGTTCGGGTAAGATTCTCCACATAGAGAAAAACCTGGCTGGAGCTTCCCGCCGTGTAGACAGCCCTGGCGGACTGAACGCCGCTCAGGCTCCGGGCGAACTGCTCGTAGTAGGCAAGGTTTGCCCCGTTGGAAATCTGGCTGCAGCTTTCGATCACCCGTCTGCGGAAGCTCTCCTGGCTCTCGGGATCCGCGCCCCCGTCCAGCCGCTGGAGGTTGTCCACCCCGCTGACGCCGGGCACGGGTGTAATCAGGGTGTCCAGCAGATGCGGGGCCAGGTTGGCGGCGGCGCCCGTCTCCATGGATTCCACCGTAGCGCCTGCGGTTGTGGAGCCTTTGGGGATTTCCGCATCGGCAGTTGTCCGGAACAGGAGCCCGCCCCCCTTGGAGGAACCGCAGATCGTTCCCGCCGGAATAGGAATTGCCTCCCCGGCGGAAGCCTTGCAGGAAAACACAGCGGTTCCCCTGGAGGGAGCCGCTGGCTTTGGAACCACGCCCCGCAGCGCCCCATGCTTCAGGAGGAATTCCCCCTCGGCCGTATCCGGGAAGAGCTGCTTCTTGTAGAAATCCAGCAGCTCCTCCAGCCTGGCCAGCTCGCTGGCCAGGAGCTTAAATTTGATGCCGGTGTCGGACGCGTCGTCCACCAGACACCCCGCCTGCCGTTCAAACCCCTCCCGCATCCGGGAGAGAACCGTCTCATAGCTCATCACATTGCCTCCTTCTGGTGAATCTGTAGGTTACAGCGGGAAGGCCGCGAGACGCTGTCTCGCGCTCTGCCAAGGGGGCCTGGCCCCCCTTGGATTCCCATCTTTTTAAGGGCGGAAAAGGGTTGGGGTCGAGTCTGTACAGACTTCCCTCTCCCTGCCACGCAGACAGTCCGATTCCCGCAGACCGCTTTTTACGTAAAGAAAAAAGCTCCCTCCTGCGTGCGGGATACTTCCTGCGCCGCACTGGGATTCCTGCACAAACTGAGCCAGCTCTCCGATCGGTATGTGCAGACAGAAACTATGCGCCATAATCCATTCGACAAACAAAAATTTGTGGAGGTATTCTATGTTTAATGAAATCTGCATATATGAAGCAAAACTGACCAAGTTAGATGAAATTGAGGAACTGATGAGGGAAGTAGCGGAATTTTACTTGAAGCAAGACGGTGTTATTGATGTACACTATATAAAACGTACGCACCGCCAAAAAGATTTCAATGCAGTTAAAGAGGGAGAATTACCTGTTCGTCTTACAAGAAATGTGGGCAAGGTAACATATGTCTTGTATTGGGTGCTGGAAAATGAGGAAGCCCATGCACGAGTTGGAAAACTCGGTATAGAAAAATTCTATAAACGTTGGAATGGGTGTTTAACCACAATGCCCAAAATAATCTTGGGTGAGAATATTGTTTGATTTACAAAGGCGCACAAAATCGGCCCGGCCCCCTTGTGAGACGTTCCGAAGGAATGTCCGGGGCATGGCAGAGATGCCGCCGGCAGGCGGTAGCCCTGACTGGGGGATTCCGTGCGTCGCACAGCGTTTCATCCCGCAGAGAGTATGAGCGCAGCAGCACCCGCCCGAAACTCGCTGCGTCGTAGTCTCTGCGCCGCCTGTAGGGATGAATTTTTTCTTTACGAAAAAATGGGTAGGCGGGCGATCGTCCTTGCTGGGAGTACCAGCGAGGCAGGAAGTAAAAAGTCTGTACAGACTTGAATCCCACCCCCTTTACGCCCTTAAAAAGACGGGAATCCAAGGGGACGCGTCCCCGCTGCGCCGCTAGCGGCGCAGCGCAGAGACGCGAGACAGCGTCTCGCGGCCTTCCCGCCTACGCTCTCAGCTCCAGCTCCGCCTGAATCCAGATCCTTCCGGAGTCGGGATCCGTCCTTTGAGAGGTTGCCGTAAGGCGCACCTGGGGCAGGGGAGCCAGCGCCTCCCGGATCCGCGCCTCGAGCCCGTCGGGAGCGGCCTGGCTCAGATCCACCTGATACAGATCGCTGCCCAGCTCCGGATCCAGCGCGAACCGTCCCCGCCGGGCCTGGAGGCGGATCCGCGCCCGCTGGAGCAGTTCCTCCGAACCCTCCACCGTTTCCAGTACCCCTCTGGGGCCGATTACGAAATCCCCGTCCAACAGCTTGTTTGTCATACTCCGTCCTCCTGCTCCGCCGGGCGAAGCACGCCCTGAGCGGTAATCACGGCCCCGTTAATCTCTACGCCCCCGTCCGGCAGAAACCGGATCCAGCCTCCGCCGGGGCCCCGGAGCGGCCCGGCGCTTCCCAGGCAGTAGAACCCCTCCCGGCCCGGAACCACCAGCACCTGCTCGCCCGCCTCCGGCAGAGCGCCCCCGGGCAGCAGGGGCCTTACCTGAATCAGCCGCTGATGTGCGTCCACCCAAAGGCCGTCCGCCTCCGCCTGCACCACCGTCCCCAGATAGGGCAGCGGCGTCTCCTCTCCCGGCAGAAGCCGTTCATTGAGCCACATACCATCCTTCCTTTCTTCTTAGAGCCTGTTCAGAATTTCTGCGCTGCCGAAGGGCAAGACCTCGAGGGCTCTGCCCTCGAGCACCTGCCAAAGGGACGCGTCCCTTTGGCAGCCCATTATTTTAAGGGCGGAAAGGGTTGGGTTCAAGCCTGTGCAGACTTCCCGCTCCCTGCCTCGCAGACAGTCTGATTCACGCAGTACGCTTTTTTCGTAAAGAAAAAAGCGTACTGCGTGCCAATGTCATTTATATCAATTCTCAAAAATAGCAATCTCCATATACGCCGCAGAAAACCATACGTCAAAGCTTTCTGCGGCTTACCAAAGAAGCTATTTTTGAGAATTGCTATAGTTAGATGTGTGAGCCGTTAAGTGAAGGAAAATCCATCATAACAGAATTTTATATTTCTAAGAGCCTGTTTAAGATCTCTGGGTGGGGCGAATGAAAGGCGCTGCGCCCGGAGATTTTGAACAGGCTCTAAGCAGTATAACAACCTGACAAATCTTCGCAAGCCTGGAAATGCAGTCGTCTCAAATTGCTTCTATTATAATAGAATAATAGGCTTCAACAGGAGGAATAAAGCATGGAGTGGATAGCGGCAATGCAGCAGGCAATTACTTATCTGGAAGAACATCTTATGGAGGAAATAGACTATGAAGATGTAGCGCGGCATGTACACACTTCGAATATGGAATTGGTGTCTTGATTGATGAAGATACATCGGAGTTTGATTTCTCAGAATGCAAAAAGCAGGTTATAGCATCTGGGATGTGAAACCGGGAACTTATGTTGTATTTGACTGCATCGGCGAGGATGGTGATTGTATCGGTGACACTTGGGCTAAATTCTATAAAGAATTTTTGCCGCAAATGGGGTATGAATCAGAAGCAGAAACAGATTATGAGCTATATTTTGAAAAAGGAAGAAGCGGTCTATTCTGTGAACTGTGGATTCCGATAAGAAGAAAATAATGAAGTCAGGTATGCTAAGAATGCGAAAATTTCAGTGCTCTGCGTGCGGGGTACTTTTTGTGCCGCACAATGTTTCATCCCGCAGAAAGCATGAGCACAGCACAACCCGCCCGAGACCCTCTGCGTCGTACTTTCTGCGCCGCACGCAGGGCTGAATTTTTTCTTTACGAAAAAATGGGTAGGCGGGCGATCGACCCTGTAGAGAGCAGCAGCGAGGCAGGGAGTACCAGCGAGGCAGGGGGGCGGGCGCAAGCGCCCGTCCCCACCCCCGCCCCCAAAAAGACGGGAATCCAAGGGGACTCGTCCCCGCTGCGCCGCTAGCGGCGCAGCGCAGAGACGCGAGACAGCGTCTCGCGGCCTTCCCCTTTACAGGGGGGCGGATTGCAGAATCACTCTGGTGGAAGCTCCTCCGGCGGAGAGCCGCCAGACCAGACCGCTCACATACAAGGGGTCCTGGAGCCGCTCTCCCTCCAGGAGCGCCAGGTCGCCGATCTCCAGATCCGCCAGCCCCGGCAGAACCGCCTCCGCCCGGAAGCTCTCCCGATTGCTTTCCGCCAGAAGCTCCCCGGCCTCCTGCCGGATGTCCCCCAGCACCCCCGGATTCAAGTAGCGCTCCCGCCGGATTCCCCGGCTCACCCCCAGGGGATTGTTCACAGCCAATCCGTAGAGAGCCCCCTTCTCCCCGATGGCGGTCCGGAGATGGAGCCGGGAATACAGAACGTCGTTCCGCTGCTGGATGGTGAGCCTCCGCCAGCCCGCCTCCCCCCGGCCGGAGATGGTCTTTGTGCGCCCGGTGAAGGGATCCAGCCCCAAAACGCCGTACCGATCCAGATAGGGGTGCTTCCGGTAAGCCGCCAGGCAGAACCGGTCGATGGCCTGCCAGCAGCTGATCCCCTTGGCCACCTGGAACAGCCCCACCCGGCCCGCAGGAAGCCGGGAGGGGAATCCCAGCCCGTATTCCCGCAGGAGCTGGCGGCAGTCCAGCCCATTATAGGCGGCGGGACGGGCTTCGTTGTCCACCAGGAGCGCGGCCCTGCTGCGGCACTCCAGCCGGAGCAGGCTGCCCTCCGGGGAGCGCTCCAGGCTCTGCCGATCCACGAGCCCCTCAAAGAGCATCCGGCCCCCCAGATCCATTCTCAGCCAGGAGAAGGCTGTTCCCTCCTCCTGGAGGGGGAAGGAAGCGGTCAGCCCGTCGCAGGGCACCTGCCGATCCGCCCGCAGGGTCAGCTCCAGGGGCGCCTCCAGGGAGAACGCCTGCCCATCCGGAGAAATTCCTCTGATTTGCACGCCCTTCAGCTCCATGGGCCGCCTCCGTCCTCCAGGAAGGTGAACCGGTAGCGGATCACCTGCGGCCCGGCCCTTTGGCTCACCGAAAGCCCGGAGAAGTAAGCCCACAGGGCCGGCTGGCCCGGAATTTGCAGCAGCCCTTTGCCGGGGGCCTCAAACAGCTCCCGGATGGAGCGGAGCTGCCCTCCGGCCTCCGGGCCGAACAGCTCCCCCTCTCCGGTGATCACAGCAGGCAGGAAGCCCATATCCTGCACCACAGGCCCGCTCACCGGGCTGAACAGCCGGGCCAGCTTCCGCTCCCGCTGGAGCTGCACGCTTTTTGGGAGATAGGGGAAGTCCACGCCCCGGTAGCGGAAGGTATTTTCTTCCATGCGGTTTCTCCTTTCCGATCCGACGCCGCCTGCGCGGCATTACTGTCAGGAAATGCCCCGATCGTACCGTCTGCTCTCCCGTTCCAGCTCCCGGGAGAGAATGTCAGCCCCGCTCTCCGGCTCCGGGAGCGCCTCTGCCGGGGCGATCCAGTCCTCCCCCCTGCCGGAAGGCCTTGTGGAAGCCCCCTTCCCGGCGGGAAGGGCCGGTTCCGGCAGCGGCCGGGGTTTCTGCTTCTGCCCGGCGGTGAGCCGCCGGACCGCTCCTGCGAACAAGCTCAAGTCTGCGCCGCCTCCTGTTCCTCCATAGCCTCATAGGCCTCCCGCACCCGGCGGAGCTCGTCCATCCGCAGGGCCGACAGCGCCGCCCGCCCGGAGGGGAACACCCGCTCCCCCTCCCGCCGGAGACAAGCTGCGGCAAGCGCGCCGCATTCGCCCAGCGCCGCCGCTAGGGGGGAGTCTTCTTCCTCCGGTGGAGCCAGCTCCAGGCGGAGGGTTTCTGCCTCCCGAAGGCAGTCGGCGGCTTCCATTGCCGAAAGAAGATGGATTTTTATTTCTGTGCCGCACAGATGCACGCGGTTTGTCACTCCTTTTTGTTTTTGGGGTTTGTGCTTTTGCTTCTGCGGATGGGGTGTTCAGGATAAAAGGATAAGGCAGCGTGCCTGTCAGGCACGCCTGGATTTGCCCTCCCCGTCCGCATCGAGCGGACGGGAGCTGGCGCAATATGCCTCCTTCGGCATATTGCTGCGGGGGTGTCTCCCAGGAGGTGACTGCCGTGCTCCCGCCTCCCACCACCCCATGGGAAATAGAAATACCAAATCTCATAAAGCAATCGCTCCGTACAGGCGAGGGGGGGGGATTGCGCCTCCCCCCCTCACAGCACCCGCCGCCGCCTTGCCGAAATCACCACATTCTCCGCGAAGGCCCCGCCGGCGGCGGCGCCTTCGGCGATCTGCTCCCATTCGCACCCGGTGTACACCACCCGCGCCCCCGGCCGGACGATCACCACATTGAACCCGGACAGCCCATAAAAATCCACGTCCCCCTGAAAAACAACCCGCTTCAGCTCCAGCCGGTAGCGTGCCGCCCCCCTGACCAGCCCCGCAGGCTGATCGCTCCCCAGCACCTCCACCGGGTACACCTCCCGCACCGCCTGGGCCCGGTAGCTTTCCACAGCGGCCAGCCGCCGTCCCTCTGCCTCCAGGTAGATATCCCGCCCCGCGGGCATCGTCAGCTGCTCCAAACCGCCCCTCCTTCCATGCTCCTGCTGAATCCGCCCCCTTCGGGAGCGGGCTCAGCAGGATCTCTCTAAATTCCCACCGAAGCCAGCAGCCGGATCTGCGCCGCGCCCTGTCGGATCCGGATGCCCACCGAAACCAGACAGCATCCCGGATCCTCCGGCGCTCTTGTCACCACCGGCGGATCCCATCCGGAGATCAGCTCTTCCTCCTGCCGCGCCAGCAGCTCGCACTCCACCTGGGAGCGCACCGCCTCCAGGCTGAGCCTGCCCTTCCCAGCGGCAAACCGCGCCTCCAGCGCCTCCCGCAGGAGCCGCACCACCTGATCCAAAGCGGTCATGGCGCCAATGGAGCGGTAGCCCTTTCCGGCACGGGTCGTCAGCCCCCGGATCACCTCCGGCCCTACGGCTCCGTTTTCCACCACGGTCACCCCCGCCTGCATCAGCGCCTGGATCTCCGCCTCGCTCAGGGGATCCGCCTGATACTCTCCCAGGATTTCCCGGCCCAGCAGACTGTCTCCCGGACTCCCTGCCGCCAGCGCCCCCACGACAGCGGCGGAAACGTCCGCGCCGCTCCCGCTCCGGAGCCCGGGAGCGGTCAGAATCACCCGCTCGCAGTCCAGGGAGGCCGCCAGAGCGGCGCCGTCCTGCCCCTCCGGGACTGCCGCAAACAGCAGCTTTCCCTGAGCCTGTGCCGCCTCCGCTGCGCCTGGGGGAATCCCGTCCCCGCCGCACACCACGCAGTAGGCCTCCCCCCGGCAGAGCAGCTCCACCGCCTCCCGGCAGCGGTCAGCGTTCCCCGCCGGGAACCCCGCCGCCCAGACCGCCTCGCCCCGATTTTCCATGGCGGCAGTCAGCAGGGCGGTCATCAGCGAATCCCCGCCGAACCGCTCCTCCGCCTCCCCCAGGGAGTCAATGAGCACCACCTCCGGCGCTTCGTCCGCCATTCCTTCCACAGGAGCGGCGATCCCCACCGGCCGCCCCTGTCCGGACTGCCGGAGGGGATACACCTGGAAATCCACGTAAACCCCCGGCCGCATCGTCTCTCCGATACCAATCACTCCCCCATATCCGCGGCATTCAGCCGGAAGCCGCTCACCGGGGCCTCATCCCCGCCCCGAACCAGCAGAACCCCCAGCCGCGCCTGTATTTCCAGCCGGTAAACCTCCCGCTTGGGCAGGTACTCCGCCGCCCCGCAGGAGACTTCCCGCAGTGCCAGCCCCGGATCGAACAGCAGCGCCTCACTGATGGCGGAAAACAACCCAATACATCCCTCCGGCCCCGCCTCTTCCCGGCAGTACAGGGAGATTCCCACCGTCAGCTCCGCTTCCTTTCCAAAGAGGAATCCGCCCGCCTCAGCGCCGTAGCAGTCCCCCAGGGCGGATTCCTTCGCCGCCACCCGCAGCAGGCTGACGCAGCCCAGAGGCCGTTCCAGCCTGCGGTAAAGGGATTCGCCGCTCCGCTCCGGCACGAACTCCGCCTGGGGAAACTGCTTTCCCAGCTGCCCCGCCAGCTCCCGGATCACTCCGCTCAGCCCCTGCAAGCCTGCGGCCCCCTTTCCGGCAGAAGGACCGCCCTCCGGCAGAGGATCTCCCCGCCCACCGGATACCCCCACGCCTGCTCCACCCGGAACGCCTGCTCCCCGATCCAAACCTCCGCGCCCTTTACCAGCCCGGCGGCGTCAGCGGGAGCCATCAGCAAAACCCTGCCCTGAACCCCCAGCCCCAGGGGCTCGGCCAGAGCCCGCCCCCCATCCTCGCCGGGCCTGGGCGCAAGCACGCCCCGAAAGGTCCGCGCCCCGTCCTCCGTCCGGAAGGAGGTCCCATATGCCCGGAAGAACCCTTCCAGCCCTTCCCGGGCCCATCTGATCTTCATAACTGTGCCGCCTCCCTTCGCCCTCAAAATCGCCCTGCCGTTCCCGGCGCGGACCCCGCCTGCCGGAAGGAGAACCTCTGATCCCGCAGAAGCCCCGCCGCCCGGACAGCAGCCTCTCTCCGGAGAGCCTCCGCCCGCCCTCGCCGGCCGCCGCCCTTCCGGCTGACGCTCAAATCCAGTGCCCGAATGGTTTCGTCCTCCACATCCTCCAGAAGCGCCCAGCGGTGGAAGCAGATCGCCGCCGCCAGCTGAACCAGCCGGGGATCCGCCAGATCCGCCCCCGCCCGAAGCAGCTCCGCCGTCTCCGAAACCGCGTCCCCTGCCAGCCAGTCCCACTCCTGCGCTTCCTCCCCGGAAAGCCCCGCCATCCGTGCAAACCTCATCAGGACGGAATCTCTGTCCAAGCCGCTTCTCCTTTCATTCAGACCTCGAGAGCTCTGCCCAAGGGTCAAGACCTCGAGAGCTCTGCTCTCGAGCACTCGCCAAGGGGATTAAATCCCCTTGGAACCCGTAATTTTTGGGGGTTATGGGGGCAAGTCTGTACAGACCTGTTACTCCCTGCCTCACAGCAGCTCCCCGCAGGGACGATCGCCCGCCTACCCATTTTTTCGTAAAGAAAAAATTCAGCCCTACAGGCGGCGCAGAGACTGCGACGCAGAAAGTCCCGAGCGCGTTCTTCTACGCTCATACCCTCTGCGGGGAGAGGCTTTGTACGACGCACGGAATCCCCCAGGCAGGGCTACCGCCTGACGGCGGCATCCCTGCCATGCCCCCGACGTTCCTTCGGAACGTATGGGAGAGGGGATCGCCGTCGGACCAAAGGGACGACGGTGGTGGAAGGATTCCGAGCGTGGCACAAAATCCCTCCCCGCAGAGCCTGTGAGCGTGGCAAGTATTACGCTCACACCCTCTTGCGCCGCAGGAACTACCCCACACGCAGGAGGGAGCTTTTTTCTTTACGAAAAAAGCGTACTGCGGGAATCAGACTGACTGCGTGGCAGGGAGCAAGAAGTCTGTACAGACCTGACCCCACCCCTTTTCTGCCCTTAAAAAAGCCCTTAAAAAAGACGGGAATCCAAGGGGGGCCAGGCCCCCTTGGCAGAGCGCGAGACAGAGTCTCGCGGCCTTGCCCTTCCGTTACGCAGAGATCTTGGATAGGCGCTTACGCCCCTGCCCCGCTCTTCACCTTCAGCACCCTCACCGCGTCGGGGAAAATCTTTGCGAACCCGGCCACAGAGGTTATAGCGGCCCGCTCCAGCTGGCGATCGATCAGCTTGTCGTACTCCACGGAAACCTCTGCGGCAGTGACCATCTCCAGCGCGCAGCTCTTGTCCAGCGCCACCAGCATTCCTTCCGGAACCCCCGCCGCCCGGTAAAGCGCGGCGCCCATAGGCGTAGACAGCCGCCCGGTGCCCTGGAAATTCAGCCCCGTGAGGGGATCCCGGAATTCCGCAATCCCCAGCAGCTTCTGCATCACATCCGGAGCCGCCACCAGCCGGTTCATCTCGTAGTCCTGGAACTCTCCCCACAGCCCCAGCAGATCATCGTAGGTGATCGCGTCCGCCCCGGCGGTGGGAATCACCTTGGCGGGATTCTGATTCCCGTCCCCCTCGATGAGCACTTTCACCGCGTCATTGAGCTGGGAGCGCGCGATCCACGCGCCGATCTGCCGGAGGGTCACGGTAAACAGATCCAGCCGTTCAAACCGGAGCGCCTCATAGGAGGAAACCAGCACCCGTCCCCGCTTGTAGAGCCGCACCAGATGATCCTGCACCCGAATCTGTGTGCTGGGAATCTGCGCTCCCTCCGCCACCCGTTTCAGGCTCTTATCCTCCTCGGAAGGGATAGAGGCCAGCGGCCGGTAGTCCATGGCGTCGATGGCGGTATTGGCGGCGATCAAATCCTGGAGGATGCTTGCGTCCTTCACGCCCAGCGCCACCGAGCGCCGCACATACTCCGGAAAGAGGGTTGCGGTCTGGGAGCTTTGGAAAAACTTCTCCACGCAGTCAGAAGAGCCGCCGCCCACCTTAATATTGAAGCGCTTCAGCTGACGCTCGAAGGCGTCCAGCCCCTGGAGCCCGGTGCCCTGATAGGCTCCAGAGGGATCCAGCTCTTCCAGGGCCTGGGTAAAGCCCTGCCCGCCGCTGCGGTACATACCCTTTTCCAGGGTCAGGTTGTCATAATAAGCCATTCAATCCATCCTTTCCGCTGTATCGTCCGTTTCCAGATACATTCTTGCTATCGTGAGCAGGAAGATCGTGATGTAGTCCTTCCGTTCCTGCGCCTTATCCAGATACAGCGCGATTTCCTCCTCCGCCATATCCAGATTCTGGCATAACCGCACCACAAGATCGATATTGGCGTAAATCCAATGAAGCGCGCCCTGCGCCCCTTCGGGCAGCTGAAGAAAGAGCTCCTCGAACTCATTTTTATGATTGTTTTCCATGTGACTTGACCTCCGTTTCAATTTATCGGACAAGCAGTCCTGCAAAAATTTTGATGAAATACCCGTAAAAGCACTGGATGAATATATCCGGTTTGTAATATCTCTGCAAAACTTTCCGTATAAAAATCAACCGTCAGTCCTCTAAGTCACACAGAAGATGCCCTCTCCCGCCCTTAAAAAAGATGGGATTCCAAAGGGACGCGTCCACGATGCGCCGCCAGCGGCGCATCTCAGAATTCGGCTTCGCCGAATTCCTAGGTGCGTCGTGAAACGACGCACCGCAGAGCGCGAGACGGCGTCTCGCGGCCTTGGCCTTCGCCGTCCCGGAGCTTCCTCTTACAGCAGAAAGACCACCCGCCCCGCGTCCTCGTCCACGCTGAGGATCAGCCGGCTCCGGCCGGACTCAGCGGACTTGACCGCCTGGGAGCCGGCGGCGGCGAGAGCGCCGTAGCCCAGAGCGGGCGGGGCGCCGGTAAAGCCGGCCTCCACCGCGCCGCAGAGCTGAACCCCCGCCAGATCCCCCTGTCGGGAGACGCACACCCCAATGAACTCCTGCCCATCCTCAGCGGGCGCAACCGTCCCATTGCCGCTGAGCGCCACCGGATCCCCCGGCTGCACAGTGCCTGCAAAGCTGGCCACCTCCCGGTGAAACCCCTGATAAGAATGCTCCATACAATCAAACCCCTTTCCCAAATCTTCCCTGATCCCAACAGCCTCCGCACCCTATCCCAGCTGGAACGCGCTTTTGTCCTGCATCGGCTTCTCCCCGCCGCCCAGCTGGGACTCCGGGCGCATCCGGGCCTGATAGGCCTTCCGGAACCCTTTCAGCTCCTCCAGACTCAGCTTTTCCACCACCGAATCCATGGGCAGTCCGTCCCCGGACAGAAAGGCCAGCCGCCGCACCTCCTTCCGCAGCTCCTCCCGGTAGGCCCTGCCCAAACTGGCCTCCTTCTGGAGGGCCCGGATCTCCCCAGCCAGGGAGCGGGCCTCGCTCCCGGAGGGGGCCTGCCCCCGCTCCAAGGCCCGAAGCCATCCCTCGATTCCTTCCTCCGCGCCCCTGAAGGACTTGACCACCCCGGCCCCCACCTGAGCGGGAACCGCCACAAAGGACCACTCATAGGCGTCCGTAGGCTCATCCAGCACATGGTGGCAGAGCCGCCCCTCATACCGGACGCCCTTCTGATGGGCGCAGCTGCCCGCCGCCTCCCCGCAGATGGAGCACCGGACGGAGGCCACGCTGCACCCAACGCTGACCTCTTTTTTGATCCCCCCATCGATCTCCCGAATCAGCTCATCGCTTCCGCCGCCCCGGACCATGTAGGCCCTGGCCTTGACGCAGGCGTATTCCTCCCCGGCGGCAGTCTGCCGCGCAGGCTCGGAAACTACCTCCGCCCGATAGATCCGGGCGGTCTGATTCCGCCCCTGGAGATTGTGATCAAAGATCCCTGTCCGGCCCACGAACAGCCGGGCCAGCTTTTCCAGCGCGCCCCGGGTGAACCGCTCCCCGTCCCGATCGATCTCGTTGTCGCAGAGAATCACCGAGAAGGTGTACAGCTCCTCCGGCGCGAATTCCCGCCGGGTATATTGGTGGATCTCCCTGAGATCCGCCTCCTCCGGCGCAAAGGATTTCACCCGTTCCATATTCAAACCGCATCCTCCTTTGCCTGTCCTTTTTCCAGTACAGCGGCCTGTGCGTTGTAGAGCCGTGCCCTGGCCATCTCTCCCTCGTCCTGCAAATTGATAATGCTCCACTGCACCTCCGGCTCGCCGGAGAGCCCCTCCAGCCGCAGGAAGGTGCGGCAGATCTGCGCCAGCACGGGATTCATCAGCCGCCGGTAGCAGGCCAGCTCGCTGGTCAGGATGTCAGCCTGCTGCTTGCTCATCCGTTCGGTGGTGCTCCAGCTGAGCCCCAGAAGGAACGGCGGGATCCCCAGCTTGGCAATGATCTGCTCCAGCATCTGCCGAACCGGAATCTCCGTCCCCGGGATGGGGCAGTCCGCCCCGATGGTCTTGATCTCCACATCCCCCACGCTGACGAAATCGGTGACCATCCCATTTCTGGCGGCAGTCATTCCGCTGCTCCATTCCTTGGCGATCTGGGCGGCCCGTTCCCTGGCGTAGGCCTGATCCAGGCTGTCCGGCCCGGGCCTGTAGGTCACCGCGTAGCGGATATTCCCGGCCCGCTCAAAATTGAGCCCGGTACACTCAAAAATCTTCAGCAGGACTCCCGCCACAAAGGGCAATCCCTTCAGCAGGGAGCTGCCGGTGACCTCGCCAGCCCTGGGGTTCAGCGCGGTAAACAAAATTCGTCCGTTCTCCTGCACGGCCCGTCCCTCCGGGGAGCCATCCCGCAGAAAAATCCGCCGTCCCAGAGGATTCCCCTCATCCCGCCGGATGTCCAGCTCCTGCAGATCCCCGTTGTAAAGTCCAGCCACCCGCCGCCCGTCCGGCGTGAGCAGAATCTCCCCCACGGCGTTGCCGTAGGTGAGCAGGTTGTCCAGGTAGCAGCTGAGGAAGGCCTCCAGGCCCTTTCCCGCGCCGCCCACAGGCACCTCCCGAACGAATTCGTCCAGCTCCTTCTGCCCAGGTCCCCGGCAGGTCACGGTAAATCCGCCCACCAGCCGGACGATCTTATTCAGTGCCGCATCGATGACAGGGACGCTGCCTCTTAAGGCGTCATACAGCTTCAGCTCCTGAGGCAGGGGAGAGGCGTCTCCCGCAAGCCTTCCCACACGCCTTTCCGCAGGCGCCAGCCCCGGCGCGTCTCTTTTCTTCTTCCACAAATGAGTAAAATTCACATACCCACTCCTTTCAGTCTCTGCGTGTTCGGAAGGGCAAGGCCGCGAGACGCTGTCTTGCGGCTCTGCGGTGCGTCGTTTCACGACGCACCTAGGAATTCGGCTTCGCCGAATTCTGAGATGCGCCGCCAGCGGCGCATCGGGGAGGGATTCCCATTGGATTCCCATTATTTGAAGGGCTTTTTTAAGGGCGGAAGGGGTTGGGGGTCAAGTCTGTACAGACTTCCGTCCTCCTGCCACGCAGAAAGTCTCGAGCGTAATACACCACACTTACAGGCTCTACAGGGAGGGATTTTCTGCCACGATCGGAATCCTTCCACCACCGCCGCCCCTTCGGGACAGCGGCGGTTCCCTCTCCCATACGTTCCGAAGGAACGTCGGGGGCATGGCGGGCTACCGCCGACAGGCGGTAGCCCTGGCTAGGGGATTCCGTGCGTCGTACAAAGCCTCTCCCCGCAGAAAGTATGAGCGCAACAGAACACGCGCGGGACTCTCTGCGTCGCAGTTTCTGCGACGCCTATGGGGATGAATTTTTTCTTTACGAAAAAATGGGTAGGCGGGCGATCGTCCCTGCGGAGAGTACCAGCGAGGCAGGGAGTAAAAAGTCTGTACAGACTTGACCCCCCCCCCCTTACGCCCTTAAAAAGACGGGAATCCAAGGGGACGCGTCCCCTTGGCGGAGCTCGAGGCAGAGCCTCGAAGCCTTCCCCTTCACCCGCCCCCCGGGCTCATTCCCGCCTTACAGCCGCTGCAAAGAAAGGAGCGTCCGCCTCCATCACAGTAGCGACAAAATACCGGATTTCATCCATAGCGTGATCCTGCTCCTTTCGGGGGCGGTCTTCGCCGCCCCCTTCCTCCCAAACATACTGAGAGAATTCCATCAGCGCTCCCTTACAGGAGGGCGCAAACCGAAGCCTTCCCTGCTGCAAGGCCGAAGCCACTGCCCGAATCCCGTTGAGAACCTGATTCCGTGCAGGCACCGGCAGAAACCGCCCGCCCCTCCGGATACAGGCGATAAAGCTGGCCGCCGAGGGATCCACCACCACCCGCCGCACCTCCCGATCTCCCGCCAGGGCGCAAAGGGCCCTGTAATGCTCCTCATCTGTGCGGGGACGGCCTTCCTTCCGGGCGTCATAATAATACTCCGCCACCCGGTACCAGATCCCCTCCGATTCCCCCCACAGCCCCATGGAGGTGGGATTGATCGTCCCATAATCACAGGCGATCGTGAACCGCCCCAGCTCCGCGGGCGGCTCCGCCACATGCTTCTCCGGATCAAACATAGGGTATACCAGCCCCTGCGCCTGCACCCATTCCCCCAGCACGTACCGCCGGTAAAACTGCCCGGAGTACAGCGCCTGATACCGCCTGCGGATCTCCTCCGTCAGCCCGGGATTATCCTCCATGGTAAAGTGAAGCCGGCAGGCGTTTTTCTCCTCCGCCCGGAGGATCCACTCCTGATACAGCCAGTGCCCCGGCCCTTCCGGATTGCAGTTGAACCACAGCCGGGATCCCGGCCGGGAGCATCTGGCAAGCGCCTGCTCCACAAAGGAGCGGGGCATCAGCGCCGCCTCATCCAGCAGCACTCCCGCCAGGGTCATGCCCTGAATCAGGGCGGCGCTGCCCTCGTCTCTTCCGCCGAACAAAAAGAACCGGTTCCGCCGTCCCCGGTATTCCATCTCCAGACAGCCCCTGGATACCCGATCCTTCCAGCGGAACCCGCATCCCCCCAGCAGTCCCAGCACCGGCTCCAGCAAATTCCTGCGGAGGGAGCCGGCCGTTTTCCCGCAGAGGGCGAACCGCTCCTCCTCAAAGGCAGAAAATGCCCAGGCAAAGAAAGAGACAGCCATAGACAGTGTTTTTCCGCTGCGGACAGCCCCATCGCACAGAATCGCGTCATAGCGGGACAACGGGCTCTCCGGGCACCACCAGGAAAGCAGCTCCAGCTGCTTTTCCGAGAACCGCAGAATCCTCTCGCCGATCCTCCCCGCCTCCTTTTACTTCTTATAGAGCTCCCTGGCACAGCCTTCGATGGCCTCCACCAGCCCGCCCTGTTCCAAGCCGCCCTGCCCGGCCATAGCGCAGAGGGCCTCCAGGAGCTTTGCCCGGTCGAAGAACTTCACCTCCACCCCACCGTCCTTGGAGAGCTTCACCTCGCTGACGTTAGCCAGGGGGAAGCGTGCCTCGGCATTTCCCTCTCTGGCCTGCTGAACCAGCCGAAGCAGCCCTCCCAAATCCGTCTCCGGGGAGAACCGCAGGCCCTCCAGCCCCTGGGCCAGGCTCTGCTGGGCGGCCTGCCTCCGCCGGATTTCCATCTGTTCCTCAATTTTCCGAAGCGCCCGGGCGTCCTCCAGGAGTCTGCGGCAGCGTTCTGGGGGAAGCCCGGCCTCCGTCCCGGCCCGCTCCGGATCCCGATAATTGGCATAGAGCCGGCAAAACCGCTCCTCCCTGCGGGAAAGCCCTTCTTTCCCGGCCAGTACACATCCCTCCAATCACTCCCAATCAACACCCACACGAAATACAGCAAATATATTGCACGTTTTCGTACAACCTCAAAAAATATTTTCGCTTTCACAAATTCTCCTGGAATCTCTGCTTAGGATGCTCTGCCACGATCGCAAAGCAAGACCTCGAGGGCGCTGCCCAAGGGTCAAAGCCGCAGGCTTTGACCCTGCGAGCCTCCTGCCAAGGGGACGCGTCCCCTTGGATTCCCGTCTTTTTGGGGTGGGGGTAGGGACGGGCGCTTGCGCCCGCCCCCCTGCTTCGCTGGTACTCCCTTCGTGGTCGATCGCCCGCCTACCCATTTTTTCGTAAAGAAAAAATTCATCCCCATAGGCGGCACAAAAAGTACGACGCAGAAAGTCCCGAGCGTGTTTTGTTACGCTCGGGACTTTCTATGTAGGGTGAAACGCTGTGCCACGCACGGAATCCCCCAGTCAGGGCTACCGCCTGGCGGCGGCATCCCTGCCATGCCCCATACGTTCCGAAGGAACGTATGGGAGAGGGGACCGCCGTCGGACAGGAGGGACGACGGTGGTGGAAGGATTCCCTTGGGAGCACAAATCCCCCCATCTGCACATACCGATCGGAAGCACTATCCTAGTCTATGCAGAAACCCTAGTGCGGCGCAGGGAAGTACCTCGCACGCAGGAGGGAGCTTTTTTCTTTACGAAAAAAGCGTACTGCGGGAATCAGACTGTCTGCGCGGCAGAAAGCCGAAAGTCTGTACAGACCTGACCCCACCTCTTTTTCCTCCCTTAAAAAGACGGGAATCCAAGGGGGGCCAGGCCCCCTTGGCAGAGCGCGAGACAGGGTCTCGCGGCCTTGCCCTCGGCCCTCATCCCCTCTTCCAGTTAGAGAGGGATTGGAGCATCCAGGAGCGGACGTCGATCTGATAGCATTCCTGGAGAAGCTCGCCGGACAGGGCATCGTCCGGGGTGCCTAGGGCCAGTATCCGCCCCTGATTCATCAGCGCGACCTGGCTGGCAAAGGCGCACACCAGATTCAGATCGTGCAGCACGCCTACCACTGTCTTTCCGGCCTCCTGCGACCAAGCAGTCACATACTCCAGCAGCTCCAGCTGATATTTCAAATCCAGGTGATTGGTGGGCTCGTCCAAAAGGATCAGCTCCGGATCCTGTGCGAACAGCCGGGCCAGGAACACCCGCTGGAGCTGTCCTCCGGACAGCTCGCTGATCGGGCGATTCCGGAGCTCCGCCAGCCCTACCCGCTCCAGGCACTGCTCCGCAAAGGCCCGATCCTCCGGGGAAAGCTGACCGAACACACCTTGAATATGCGCATAACGTCCCAGCGCCACCGTATCAAACACGGTATAAGGGAAATAAACGCTGGAAATCTGGGAAAGGATGCCTGTCTGCCGGGCAAGCTCTTTCCTTGGAATCCGGCGGATGTCCCTTCCGCCCAGCTCTATGGTTCCCCGGAAGGGAAGCAGCCCGGCAATGCATCGGAGCAGCGTCGTTTTCCCACAGCCGTTTGGCCCGGTAATATACAGGCGCTCACCCTTCCGAATGGAAAGGCTGATCCCATGCAGCACCTCTTCCCGTCCCCGCCCGGAATCATATCCGCAGCGAACATCCCGCACTTCCAGCATCCTTTTCTCCTCCTGTCCTGTATCTCCTGTGTAACTTCCCGTTAGAGCCCGTTGGAACTCTCTGCGTGTCCGGAAGGGCAAGGCCGCGAGAGCTCTGCTCTCGCGCTCTTGCCAAGGGGAGCTGGCTCCCCTTGGATTCCCATCTTTTGGGGTTATGGGGGGGCAGAATTTCGGTTCCTGTCCCGCTGATGCTCCCCGCAGGGACGATCGCCCGCCTACCCATTTTTTCGTAAAGAAAAAATTCATCCCCATAGGCGGCGCAGCGACTGCGACGCAGAAAGTCCCGAGCGGATTCTGCTACGCTCACGCTCTCTGCGGAGGGGGAACACTATGCCACGCTCGGAATCCCCCTGCCATCCGCTTCGCTCCTGGCCCTCCCCCCTTTAACAAGGGGGGAAGAGGTTTCTGCGTCTAACAGAGGCTGCGCAGAAATCATTATGCGGCGCAGGGAGTATCCCGCACGCAGGAAGGAGCTTTTTTCTTTACGAAAAAAGCGAACTGCGGGAATCAGACCATCTGTGTGGCAGTGGTTCGGAAGTCTGTACAGACCTGACCCCACCCCTTTTTCCGCCCTTAAAAAGCCCTTGAAAATAATGGGAATCCCTCCCCGATGCGCCGCTGGCGGCGCATCTCAGAATTCGGCGAAGCCGAATTCCTAGGTGCGTCGTGAAACGACGCACCACAGAGCCGCGAGGTCTTCCCCCCGACTTGCAGTTTCCACTGAAATAAGCTATACTGAAATCCTGAGAAAAAGCTCGAAAAAGGAGGGCGCCCATGGACGAATCGCTTCATGACGGTCACCGCCAGCGGCTCCGGGAACGGTTTCTGGCGGAAGGGATAGACAGCTTCCAGCCCCATGAGGTTCTGGAATTCCTGCTCTTTTTTGGGATCCCCCGGAAGGACACCAACGAGCTGGCCCATCAGCTGATCCGCACCTTCGGCAGTCTTTCGGAGGTTCTGGACGCTCCCTACGAGGAGCTCCGCCGAATCAAGGGAATGACCGCCGGAGCCGCTGTGCTCCTGAAGACCATTCCCGCAGCGGGACGGGCTTACCTCCTGGATCGCCATGCGGCTCCTCTGGTCATGGACTCCCCGAAGGCCCTGGGAGAATATTTCGTGGATCGCTTCTTTGGGGAAACCGCCGAGCTGGTATGGCTTCTCTGCCTGGACAGCTCCCTGAACGTGATTGCCTGTGAACAGGTGGCCAGAGGCACTGTCACCGTAGCCCAGGCTCCGGCCCGAAAAATCGCTGAGCTTACCCTCCGGCACAATTCCTCCAGAGTCGTGCTTGCCCATAACCATCCCCGGGGCATGGCCATCCCCTCCAACGAGGACATTATCTCCACCCGCTGCCTCTGCGCCTGCCTTCGGGGAATTGAGATTGAGCTTGTGGATCATATCATTGTCGCCGGCCGGGACTATGTCTCCCTGCGGAACAGATACCCTTCGGCGCTGGAATAGTCAGCCCTTCTCCAGCAGCTCCAGCAGAATCCCGGAATAGGCCCGGAAGGCCGAGGGAATCGTATACTGCTCCCGCAGCTCCTGCCCGCTCACCCAGAGCAGGGAGCCGTCCCCCGCCGCCTCCGTCTCCGCCAGATAGCCGGTCATATGCCACTCCACATGGGTGAAAATGTGCTTTGCGGGCCGAAGGGCCCGGAGCTTCACCGGCTCAAGCCCCTGCTCCCGCAGCCAGGCGCGGGCCTCCGCCGGAGTGAGGGCCCCGGCGGCATTGGGCAGCTCCCAAAGCCCCGCCAGCAGTCCCTGCTCCGGCCGCCTGCGGACAGCCGCCCTCCCGCGGGAAACCAGCAGGAACACGGTCCGGTTCTCGGCCCTGCGGGGCCTCTTGGGCGCTTTTACCGGAAGCTCCCGGGCGATGCCCTGCCGGTATCCCAGACAGAGCGCCGACAGGGGGCAGGCGGCGCAGTCCGGAGCGGTATTGGGGCCGCAGAGGGTTGCCCCCAGCTCCATAATGGCCTGATTGTAGCTCCCCGCCTGATCCGGGATCCCCTCCAGAACCGTGCGGATCCCCTCGCTGACAGCCGCCTTCACCTCCGGGCGGGAGATGTCCGCCCGGCTTGCCAGCAGCCGGGAAACCACCCGGAGCACGTTCCCGTCCACAGCCGGGACCGGGAGCCCGAAGGCAAAGGAGGCCACCGCCCCGGCGGTGTAGGGCCCAAAGCCCGGCAGCTTCAGCAGCTGCTCATAGGAGGCCGGAAGCGTTCCGCCGTACTGCTCCGCCACAATCCGCGCAGCCTTTTGCAGGTTCCGGGCGCGGTTGTAGTAACCAAGCCCCTCCCAGAGCTTCATCAGCACCGGCTCCGGCGCCCGCGCCAGAGCCGGAATGTCCGGCAGGGCCTCCAAAAACCGGGCGAAGTAAGGCTTGACCGCCTCCACCCTGGTCTGCTGGAGCATGATCTCCGAAAGCCAGACCCGGTAGGGGGCGGGATCCCGCCGCCAGGGCAGGTCGCGGGCGTTTTGCCCGTACCAAAGCAAAAGAGGGGGCGGCGTTTCCAGCAAAAGCGCCGTCCCCAGCCCCTCCGTCATTCTGCCGGGGCCAGCTCGCCCCGGTCGTTAAAGCCTACAAACTGCACCTCGGAACGGGTATAGTGAATGATATCGTCCAGATGCTTCTTGTCGGAATCGGAATAGAAGGTGTAGGATACACCGGATTTTCTTGCCCGGCCTGTCCGGCCGATCCGGTGCAGATAGTATTCATTTTCCAAAGGCACGTCGAAGTTGATCACAGCGTCCACGTCGCTGACGTCGATCCCCCTGGCGGCCACGTCGGTGACCACCAGGATCCGGAAGCGGCCCTCTTTGAAGTCAGCCATGATTTTGTTCCGGGCGGACTGGATCAGATCCCCGTTGATGCACCGGACGGAAAAGTCCCTGGCCTCCAGCTGGCCGGCCAGGCTCTGGGTCTGGTACTTGGTGTTGCAGAAGACGATGGTGCGGCAGAAGCTTCCGATCCGCAGGATGTGTATCAGGTCCATGATCTTTTTGGTGCCTGTGGATTTGATGGCGTACTGGGTAATCCTTGGCTTGTTCTCCTCCACCGGCTGAACCACGATTTCCTCCGGATCCCGCTGATACAGCCAGCCGATATCCATCACGGGCCGGGAGATGGTAGCGGAGAACATGGACAGCCGGAACCCCTTGGGGAGCTGCTCCAGAATCCAGCGGACGTCCTTGAAAAAGCCCATGTCCAGCATCTCGTCGGCCTCGTCCAGGATAGCGATCCGCACCTGATTCAGGCGGATGGTGTGGTGCTTGATGTGGTCGATCAGCCGGCCGGGGGTAGCGGCCACAATCTGAGGATTTTTCTTCAGAGCCTCCACCTGTTTGGCAATCGGCTGACCGCCGTAGGCGGCCACGACCCGAATCTCCGGGCGGTATTTGCAGAGCCTGCGGAAGTCGTCCCGCAGCTGGGTGCAAAGCTCCCGGGTGGGGCAGAGGATGAGCGCCTGCACGCCCTTTTTCTCCGGATCGATCCCCTCCACAATGGGGATCCCGAAGGCGCAGGTCTTGCCGGTGCCGGTGGGAGCCTTGGCCAGAAGCTCCTTGCCATCCCGCATCAGCGGGATGGCCTTGGCCTGAATCTCGGTAAGCTCAGAGAAGCCCATCTCGGTCACCGCCCGCAGAAGCTCAGGCGAAAGGTCAAACTCTTCGTATTTCATGAATCGCACGCACCGTTCCTTTTCAAAACAGCTTTGATGTGTGGGGGAAGACCTCGAGGGCCCCGCCCTCGAGCACCCGCCAAAGGGACTCGTCCCTTTGGAATCCCATTATTTTTGGGGGTGGGGACGGGCGCAGGCGCCCGTCCCCCTACCTCGCTGGCACCCCTGCCTCGCTGATACTCCCTGCGTGGTCGATCGCCCGCCTACCCATTTTTTCGTAAAGAAAAAATTCATCCCCATAGGCGGCGCAGCACCTGCGACGCAGAAAGTTTCGAGCAGGTTCTGTTACGCTCATGCTTTCTGCGGAGGGGGGGACACTGTGCGACGTACGGAATCCCCCAGTCAGGGCTACCGCCTGTCGGCGGCATCCCTGCCATGCCCTCGACGGTCCTTCGGAACGTCTCACAAGGGGGCCGAGCCAACTTTGTGCGCTGATAGACGCTCTGTGCGAAGTTAAGAGCCACTCATCCTCTTAAATTCGCAGAATGCGTCTTTATAACGCAGAAAGTTGGCTTGCCTCCCTTGTCATACGTTCCGAAGGAACGTATGAGAGAGGGGACCGCCGTCGGACCAGCGGGACGGCGGCGGTGGAAGGATTCCCCCGGGAGTACAAATCCCCCCATCTGTACATACCGATCGGAAGCACGACCTCAGTCTGTGCAGGAATCTCCGATGCGGCGCAGGAAGTCCCCCGCGCGCAGGAGGGAGCTTTTTTCTTTACGAAAAAAGCGTCCTGCGTGAATCAGACTGCCTGCGTGGCAGGAGGAAGGAAGTCTGTACAGACTCAAACCCAAACTTTTTCCGCCCTTAAAAAAGCCCTTAAAAATTACGGGTTCCAAGGGGATTTAATCCCCTTGGCGAGAGCTCGAGAGCAGAGCTCTCGAGGTCTGTTCCACGCAGAGAGCCCCCGAGGCGGAAACGCGGCCTTAGCTCCGGGCCTTGACGTAGACAAAGCGGGAGTTGCCGTCGCTGGATTTGTTGGATTTGATGTCCAGGATGTTCAGGGATTTCAGGAAAGGGGTCAGCTTCTTATAGCCGTAGTTGCGCACGTCAAAGTCCGGGTGCCGCTTGAGGAGCAGGCTTCCGATCTCGCCGATGTTCACCCACTGATCCTCGTCGGAAACCTCGTCCACAATGGTCAGGATGGTTTGGCGGATGGTTTTCAGGGAGGTCATCTCCGGGATATCCGCTGTGGAAGAGGCCTGCTGGGGAGCGGCGCTGGCGCTTTCCGCGTTCTTGGCCAGCACCTCCAGATACTTGAACTTGTTGCAGGCGGCGATAAAGGGCGTGGGGGTTTTCTTCTCCCCCATGCCCACCACATACATCCCCGACTCCCGCAGCCGGGAGGCCAGCCGGGTAAAATCACTGTCCGAGGAGACAATGCAGAAGCCCTCCACGTTGCCGGAATAGAGGATATCCATGGCGTCGATGATCATGGCGGAGTCTGTGGCGTTCTTGCCGGTGGTGTACCCGTACTGCTGGATAGGGCTGATGGAGTTGTCCAGCAGGCAGCTTTTCCAGGAGGCCAGGTTGGGCTTGGTCCAGTCCCCGTAGATCCGCTTATAGGTGGCAATGCCGTCGTTGGAGATCTCGTCCAGCAGGCACTTGATATATTTTTCCGACACATTGTCCGCGTCAATCAGCACGGCAAAGCGTTTGTCCGTCCCGTTTCCTTTTTCCACTTTGTTGACCATCCCTTTCCTTCATCAGGCCTGCCCGCTCGCGCCGGAGCGGGGATCGCCCCGGCCGGGAAGGCCGGGGCGCGGTTTTTCTTATTTCAAACGCTCCAGAACATCCGCGGCGTGATCCAGGAAGTCGCCCTCAAAGAGCTCGATCACACCCTGGTCGCACTGGCGCGCCAGCGCCGGATCCAGAGGCAGCTTTGCCAGCACCTCCACCCCGGCCTCCCTGGCCGCCTTGTCAATGGAGCTCTCCCCAAAGAGGGAGATCCGCTTGCCGCAGTCCGGGCAGGCCAGATAGCTGTAATTTTCCACCAAGCCCAGGATGGGAATGTTCATGGCCCTGGCCATGTTCACAGCCTTGGCGACGATCATGGAAACCAGCTCCTGCGGGGAGGTGACCACAATGATTCCGTCCACCGGAAGGGACTGGAACACCGTCAGGGGCACGTCGCCGGTTCCGGGAGGCATATCCACGAACATAAAGTCCACATCCCCCCAGAGCACGTCCGTCCAGAACTGGGTGACGGTTCCGGCAATGATGGGGCCCCGCCAGACCACGGGATCGGTTTCATGCTCCAGCAGGAGATTGACCGACATCACCTTGGTGCCGAACTTGCTCTCCCTGGGGAGGATGCCCAGCTCGCTGCCCTGGGCCCGTCCGTGGATGGAGAACATCTTGGGGATGGAGGGGCCGGTGACGTCCGCGTCCAGGATGGCGGCGGCGTGGCCCCGCCGCTGCATCAGGGCGGCCAGCATGGAGGTCACCAGGGATTTGCCGACGCCTCCCTTTCCGCTGACTACCGCAATGACCTTGCGGATATTGCTGTTGGGATTGGCGGGGGCCAGCATGCTTTCCGGCGCGGTGCGCTCGGAGCAGTTCTGGCCGCAGCTCTCGCAGTTGTGACTGCAGCTTTCACTCATGTGCTTGTAACATCCTTTCGGCAGATGAAATCGCCGGATCCGTTCCGGCAGGAGACATAGCAGAAAGCCCACAGCGAATGGGGATCACTGGGGGCGTGAATCCAAGTATCCCGCGCCGCCGCGCAGGCCGGCGCTCAGCGCCTCTACCCTACAATTATACTAGGATTTCTACTGTTGTCAATAGGGGCGCGGGGCTGGGATGGGTGCGTGCGGGAAGACCTCGAGGGCTTCCCCTTCGACGCACGCAGAGATCCTAAACAGGCTCCAATGAAATTCATTTCCAGGCAAATCCTGAAAAAGTGTTGAAAAATATGTGGATATAGTATAATATACTCTAAATGAGCAAAATTAAAAACTGCACAAAAGGGTCCTAAAACGACGAATAGCGGCAGACAAAGACAGAGATGCATCAAAAAGGACAATAAAAAACAAATGGGCCAAGGGAAGGATGACAAACAGGCGATCAATGG
>JAAVZY010000135.1 GCA_022791945.1 Oscillospiraceae bacterium
ACTCTTTCAGTAATTCCTGCCGTGCTCTCATCATTTCCTTCGACTCCTTCTTGATTTGGTTCTTCTTTCCATTCTTGACTGAGTCGAAGACTTTCATACTGTCTTACTCTGTCGTTTACACCGAATTTTGCGGGGGCTCGGCGCAGCTTGACGCTACGCCGCCCCTCGCTTAAAATGTTTTCTTACGTCACCGCCCCATTGAGGGCGTTGCTTTAAGAAGCCCTGTAGGGGCGGCTATCAGCCGCCCGCGGGCGCATACTATGCGCCCCTACAGACGTTTTCTTATCTCAACGCCCCATTCCCCCCTGGTTGACTTTTTCTTTTTGGTCAGGAAATCCACCGTGTACCTTTTCTGCAGGAGCGCATCCCCTTTGTACTTCTCGTTTTGGAGGATGCTTTTTACTTTGGACCTACACCATTTTTCTTTACCGGATGGCGTCGGTATCCCTTCCGATGTCAGCAGCTTTGCAATCGTATAAGGACTCCTGCCCTACAGGAATAGCCCGTAAATCCTCCGGACAATGGCCGCCTTTTCTTCGTTCAACACCAGCTCCCCGTTCTCGCCCTGGTCATATCCGAGGAAATTGGAGAACGCCACACTGAATTTCCCGTTGAAAACCGTTTCCGCTGCCCCCATGTGCAGTTTTCGGAAATGCTCCAGCTCTCCTCCTGAGCCAGCGAGAACATGATGGTAAGGAGGATATTGGAGTTGGTATAGAAGTGTAGACAGAGAAAGTTGAGCAGTTTATAGTGTTAAATGAACGGAGAAAGAAGATGAAGGGTATGGCGAACCCCCAAAAATCATACACACCGGAATTTAAACAGCAGATTGTGGAACTGTATCATGCCGGAGGGATCTCGTATCCACAGCTGGAACGCGAATATGGCGTAAATCGGAGTACTATCAGCGGCTGGGTAAAGCAGCTTTCCCCCATCAAGGTATCTGAGGAGGAAGCGATCACCCTCAAGGAGTATAAGGCTCTCCAGAAAGAAAACCAACGTCTTCAGATCGAGAATGAAATACTAAAAAGCGACCGTCATATTCGCAAAAGACCAATAGCCGAGATTGTAGCTTTTATCCGGAATCACTTAACAGATTACACTGTGTCCCTGTCCCAGCTTTGCAGTGCTTTGAACTTTCCAAGAAGCACCTATTACAAGGCTCTGGTTTGTGTACCTTCAAACAGGCGGCAGGCGTATGAAGAATTTGGCCGGAAAGTGAAACAGACATATGGCAGATCAGGGGCTACGTTCTGTGGTGGCAAGGAAATACAGCCATCATGCTAATCATGGCAGTGTTTTGGATGATAAAGCGAATATCCTGAAACGTGATTTCAGGGCGGAAACCATCAACCAAAAGTGGTGTACGGATATTACCTGCATCCATGTGCGGAAAGAAGGATGGACCTATCTGGCTTCTGTTATGGAATTGTGCAGCTGCAAAATCATCGGCTATGCCTATGGCACCTCTATGACTGCGGAGCTTTCAGTGAAAGCCGTAGAGAATGCCTGCATCGAATCCTTCCATTCTGTATTAAAAAGGGAAGAAATATATCTTTACACTTATCAAGATTCTGACGAAGCGCGCAGCGCAATCTTTGAATACATTGAAGGCTGGTATAACCGTAAGCGGATACATAGCCCTGTCGGTTATCTAACGCCTCAGCAAAGGGAAGATGTCGAACTCAAAAAATCCGTATAACCTTTCAACTTTTTTTGTCCAATGTGTTGACATAGATCCAAGATTTTGAGACATATGTAAAATTATGTCCGCGGCTGCATCAGGGGGTGGTAATTTCCGGAAGAATCGTGTATGCTATAAATGGCGCTGCTATGGGCGGTACTGTCGTGCTGCGCATGGAACCGCAGGAAGCAGCCAAGACTACAGCAGAGATTCCCGAAAACAAGAAAAGAAAGGAATAATGTATGAGAAAAACCAAAATCATCTGCACATTGGGACCCGCCTCTGAAGAGGACGCTGTTCTCCGCCAGCTGATGGAGGCTGGAATGGATGTGGCGCGGTTTAACTTCTCCCACTCCACGCAGGCGGATCACAAACGCCGGTTTCAGCAGGTTGACCGTCTCCGCCGGGAGCTGGGACTTCCTGTAGCAACTTTGCTGGACACCCGGGGCCCGGAGATTCGGGTTGGGCTCTTTGCGGAAGGCCGGATTCAGCTGGAGAAAGGGGAACGTTTCACCCTGACGACAGAGGAAATCACCGGCACCAGGGAGCGGGCGTCCATCACCTATAAAAACCTTCCCAGGGATATTGTCGATGGCTGCCGGATCCTCATTGACGACGGGCTGATTGAAATGCAGGTGCTTTCCCATACAGAGACGGACATCCTCTGCGAGGTAATCAACGGCGGAACGGTTTCAGACCGGAAGGGGATCAACGTTCCCGGCGTCCGGCTCTCCATGCCCTATGTGAGCGAACAGGATCGGAGCGACGTCCTGTTCGGGGCGGAGCTGGGCTTTGACTTCGTGGCTTCCTCTTTCACCCGCACCGCTGAGGATGTGGAGCAGATCCGGGCGATCCTGGGAGAAAGCAGCAATCCCCATATGCGGATCATTGCCAAAATCGAAAACGCCGAGGGCGTGGAAAATATTGATGAAATCCTCAAGGCCGCCGACGGGATCATGGTTGCGCGGGGAGATATGGGCGTGGAAATCCCCTTTGAGGAGCTGCCCATCCTGCAAAAGCTCATCATCAAGAAGGCATACAACGCCGGAAAGCAGGTGGTCACCGCCACCCAGATGCTGGATTCCATGATCAAGAATCCCCGGCCCACCCGCGCCGAAGCCACCGACGTGGCCAACGCCATCTTTGACGGCACCAGCGCCATCATGCTCTCCGGGGAGACTGCGGCGGGGCTTTATCCGGTGGAAGCGGTCCGCACCATGGCCTCCATTGCGGAACGCACCGAGGCGGATATTGACTACGAGCGCCGGTTTCGTACCCGGGAGCCGGAGGACGCCTCCAATGTGACCAACGCCATTTCCCACGCCACGGTTACCACCTCCATGGATCTCCGGGCAAAGGCCATTCTCACCGTAACCAAAACCGGGCAGACCGCCCGGATGATCTCCAAATATCGGCCTAAGTGCCCTATCATTTCCGGCACCACCGATGAGCAGATCTGCCGGCAGATGAATCTTTCCTGGGGCGTGGCTCCCCTCATGATCGAGGAGCAGAACGACAGCGACGCCTTGTTTGACCATGCGGTCCGCAGAGCGCAGGAGGCAGGTCTTGTGCAGGACGGGGATCTGGTGGTGATCACTGCCGGAGTGCCCCTGGGCATTTCCGGAACCACCAATATGATGAAGGTACACATTGTAGGCGACATCCTGGTCACCGGCCGGGGAATTCTTCCCATGACGGTCAGCGGGCCCCTCTGCGTCTGCGAAAACGAGGAGCAGGCCCGGCTTCACTGCAAGCCGGGAGATATCCTGGTCATTCCCAAAACCTCCAACAGCCTTTTGGAGATCCTGCGGGACTGCGCCGGCATCATTACCGAACAGGACGGAGCCAATTCCCACGGAGCCATCGTCGGGCTGGCGCTGAACATTCCGGTGCTTACCGGGGCAAAGGGGGCCGTGCACGTCCTGCGCAGCGGCACCACTGTTACTCTGGATACGGAACGGGGCATCGTCTGCAATATTGGCAACCGGGCCTGAGCGCCTATTCAAAATCTCTGGGTGTTCGGAAGGGCAAGGCCGCGAGACTCTGTCTCGCGGCTCTGCGGTGCGTTGTTTCACAACGCACCTAGGAATTCGGCTTCGCCGAATTCTGAGATGCGCCGCCAGCGGCGCATCGGGGAGGGATTCCCCTTGGAACCCCATTATTTGAAAGGGCTTTTTTAGGGACGGAAAAGGTAGGGGTTAAGTCTGTAGAGACTTCCAACCGTCTGCCACGCAGACAGTCTGATTCCCGCAGTACGCTTTTTTCGTAAAGAAAAAAGCTCCCTTCTGCGTGCGGGACACTTTCTGTGCCGCACCCAGGTTCCTGCGCAGAGCACGCTCGGGACTTTCTGCGTCGCAGGTGCTGCGCCTCTCGCGGCCTTCCCCCGATACCCCAAGAGCCTATTTAGGAACGCTGATCATAAGGGCAAGACCTTGGAAGCGCTGCCTCCGCAGCCAGGCACTCAAGAAAGGATGGAAAAGCGAATGAATCTGGATGACAAGCGCAAGGTGAAAATCGGCATTGGAATCGCCGCTTTTGCCGTTCTGCTGTATTTGGGGCTTCAAAATATGGATGTGGTCGCCCGCACGGTTCGGTTTATGCTGGGGCTGTTCAGTCCCTTTATTGTGGGCGTATGCATTGCTTTTGTGCTGAATCTGCTGATGAATTTTCTGGAGAAGCACGTTTTTTTCTTTCTGAACAGGCGCAAGCTCCCCAAGTGGGAGAAGATCCGGCGGCCGGTGAGCATTGTCCTGACGCTGGTGATCTTCCTGGGCCTGATGGCGCTGCTGATCTATTTCCTGATCCCCATGCTGAGAGAGTCCGTGATGACCCTGTGGGGAAATCTGCCCGGCTATGCGGCAAATCTGGAGCGGTGGGCCAATCGGTTCCTGGCGCCGTTTAATCTGTCCGCGGATCTGGCGGAAACCCTTTCACAGTTTGTCTATCAGTTCTCGGACAGCATCCTGAAATATCTGACTGAATCCATGCCGAAAATTTTTGAGACAGCCACCAACATTGCATCGGGCATCTTCAACGCGATCACGGGATTTATTATCAGCGTCTACTTTCTTGCCGGAAAGGAGAAGCTGGTGCGGAATCTAAAGCGGAGCGGCTATGCCTTTCTGCCCAGAAAGGCGGCGGATTATCTCTGTCATGTGTATCACCTGGTCAACGACCGGTTCACGGGCTTTGTGTCCGGCCAGCTGACGGAGGCGTTCATTCTGGGACTTATCTGCTTTGTAGGGATGAAGATCATCGGCGCGTTTCTGGGGTCGGGCTGGGAGCAGTACGCGCTGCTGATCAGCACGATGATTGGGCTGACGAATATCATCCCGATCATCGGGCCGATTCTGGGGACGATACCGGGGGCGCTGATCATGCTGATGGTGGATCCCGTCCAGGCGGTTTTGTTTGTGATTTACATTGTGGTGCTCCAGCAGATAGAGTCGAACTTTATCTATCCCCGTGTGGTAGGAACCTCTGTGGGACTGCCGGGGCTGTGGGTGCTTGCGGCAGTGCTGATCGGCGGGAATCTGTTCGGGCTGGCTGGAATTGTGCTGGGCGTCCCGGCGCTTTCGGTCATCTATGTGCTTTTCCGGGAGGCGGTGGAACACCGTCTGAAGGAACGCCAGCTAAAAGTATAAGCTCTGTATTGATAATAACAGGACCTCGGGCGCTTTGCTCCCGAGGTCCTGTCATTATAAATACAGCTTCCAATCAGAGCGTCTGTATATTGATTGAGATCTGGAAAATGATATATAGAGTATACGAACGGTATACAGCGAATCCATGTCCTTTTTGGCCGAAGGGCAAGGCCGCGAGACGCTGTCTCGCGCTCTGCGGTGCGTCGTGAAACGACGCACCTAGGAATTCGGCTTCGCCGAATTCTGAGATGCGCCGATGGCGGCGCATCGTGGACGCGTCCCTTTGGAATCCCGTCTTTTTGGGGTGGGGATAGGCGCTTGCGCCCGTCCCCCTGCCTCGCTGATGCTCCCCGCAGGGACGATCGCCCGCCTACCCATTTTTTCGTAAAGAAAAAATTCAGCTCCATAGGCGGCGCAGACAGTACGACGCAGAAAGTCCCGAGCATGTTCTCTGCGCAGGAGCCCTGCCTGCGGCACAGAAAGCATCCCGCACGCAGGAGGGAGCTTTTTTCTTTACGAAAAAAGCGTACTGCGGGAATCAGACTATCTGTGTGGCAGTAGTCAGGAAGTCTGTACAGACTTAACCCCCCCTTTTTTTCGCCCCTAATAAGCCCTTAAAAATTACGGGTTCCAAGGGGATTTAATCCCCTTGGCAGGAGGCTCGCAGGGTCAAAGCCTGCGGCTTTGACCCTTGGGCAGAGCCCTCGAGGTCTGTCCCGACCACCACGCAGAGAGCCCAAACAAGTCTTGAAAGGAAGATTCTCCTGTGGAAAAACGACTGATCGCGGCCTTCTCCTTGTTCACACTGACAGCATTTCTATTGTTCTTTCGGGTGGGGATTCTCTCCTCGGAGGACACACTGGCACAGACTGCGCACGCCCAGTCCTCTTACACGTTGACCATTGAGCGGACCAGAGGACAGATTTACGACTGCCGGATGCTTCCCCTGGTGGGGGAGGAGCAGGTCTATACCGCCGCCTGTCTGCCTCTGCCGGAGAACAGCCTGTCCCTGCCGGGGCTGCTCCATATGGAGCGCCGGGACGCGGAGACGCTTCTCCGGGAGGGAAAGCCCTTCCTGGCGGAATGCGAGCCGGAGGCCGGAGAGCTTCCCGGCGTGCAGGTGTTCCCGGTGACCCGGCGATACAGCGATAGCCAGATTGCCCAGCACATTCTGGGATATCTGGACAGCTCCGGAAAAGGAGTCACTGGTGTGGAAAAGGCCTTCGAGCAGCTGCTCTCCCGTTCCTCCAGGGAAAGCACCATCACCTATTGGCTGGACGGGCGGGGCGCTCCCTTGGCGGGAACCGAGACTTCCGTCAGTCTGGCGCCCACTCCCACAGCGGGCGTGGTGCTCACAATCGATCGAAGGATTCAGCAGGTGGCGGAGGAGGTCGGACGGGAGCTGCTGCCCAGGGGCGCGATTGTGGTCATGGAGCCCTCCACCGGCAAAATCCGCGCTCTGGCCAGCTTTCCGGAATACAGCTGGAGCAGCCTGGAACAGGCCGTTTCCGACGGAGAGGGACAGCCCCTGCTGAACCGGGCTTTCCTTCCCTATAATGTGGGCTCCACCTTTAAGATTGTCACTGCCGCCGCAGCTCTGGAACAGGGGCTCCCGTCCTCCTGGGAGTATACCTGCGACGGCTATATCCAGATAGTAGATCAGGTATTCCGCTGTCACGACCTGGCCGGGCATGGAATACTGGATCTGAAGGAGGCTCTGGAGGTCAGCTGCAACCCCTACTTCATCCAGATGGGACAGGAGCTGGATCGGGAGAAGCTGCTGGAAACAGCGCGGAATTTCTCCTTTGGAAAGCTCAGCACCTTTGCGGAGGGCTTTTCCTCCTCCCGGGGGAACCTGCCGGCGCCTGGGGAGCTGTCCAGCCCCGCCGCCCTGGGGAATCTGGCTTTTGGCCAAGGCACCCTGCTGGCAACGCCCATCCAGATTGCGCAGATGGTATGCGCGGTGGTCAATGGGGGCGAAACGCCCTCCGCCAGCCTGATTGAAGGCATCACGGAGAATGGGCTTCTGGTGGAGGAGCGACAGCAGTCGCCTGCGCCGGTGCGGGCCATGAGCCCCCGGACAGCCCGGCGGCTTCAGGAGTACCTGACCTCCTGTGTCATGGAGGTGGAGAATCAGCGGGCAAAGCCCCAGTATGTGACCGCCGGGGGCAAGACCGGCACCGCTCAGACCGGGCGGTTCAAGGAGGACGGAGAGGAGCTGCTCCAGGGCTGGTTCGCGGGATTTTTCCCCGCGGAGGAGCCCCGGTATGTGGTGGCGGTACTGGCGGAGGACGCCCGCAGCGGCAACCAGGATGCATCCCCCGTCTTCCGGGAGATTGCCGACCGGCTGAGCGCTCCGGTGGTTCTCCCACCGCTGGAGGAGAACCCGTAAAACGGCCGGCCTCAAAAAGGTCAGACCCCGGAGGCTTGCGCCTCCGGGGTCTGACCTTTTTTTTATTCTGAACGCTAAAAATCAGCCTTCCAGTTCCCAGCCGCCCTTGCGGCCGAGGGCAAAGGGATCCCCTTCCTCTCCCCGGGAGGAAATAACCTGCACATTCCCTCTGATAACCGCTCCGTCCTGGACGTTCAAGCTGCTGGCAGTGATATTGCCAAAAATGATCGCATTGCTTTTCAGCGCAACGCTGTTGTTCACCTTCAGGCTTCCCTTGACCCGCCCATCGGCGTCAAAGGTATCCGCACTGATGTTGCCGATAACCACGGCGGTAGAATCCACCGTTACCTCAGACTTCCCGCTGAGATCGCCCACCACAGCGCCATCGTTGAGCATGATGCTGCTGCCTTCCACGTTGCCGTCCACCTTGCCGGTGATTCTTACATCCTGAGCGCTGGCAATATCGCCGGTCATCTGGCCCTCCATCTGCACATGGGAACGGGAGGTAATGGAGCCGGTAACGATGGTGTCCCTGGTTATGTAGGTGACGTCCGGGGGCATAGAGGCCGCAGTCCAGTCATGGGGCACAACAGGCGGCGGAGGGGGCGTGGGAGGAGTTGCCCCGCCGCCGCTGGGGCGGCTGTAGCCGCTGTTTGGAGATTCTGTTCCGGCCTCAGGGGAGGAAGCATAACCGGAAGAAAAAGGGACCTCACTGGCAGACGTTTCCGGATCTGTGCCGGACGCCTCACTTCCAAGCAGTTCTTTCACTGCCTTTGTGAAATTCGTATCTCTAGCCATGCAAACTCTCCTTATAAAAAATGAAAAGGCGGCGCGAAAAAATCCGGCATGATGAAACCGCCAAATCTCATTTGGATATTCAAATATTAACACTATCCGTCAATAAAGTCAAGATTGCTTCAAACAATTCCCGCAAGAATCATTTGGAAAGCTTATCCACCCCCTCGCCGCTCCCCTTCCCACCACGCAGAAACTCCGTTTTCACGCAATAGCGGGTGGCCGCATAGTTCCCTAAGAGCCTGTTCAAAATCTTTTACAAAGTAAAGCGATAAAAGCGAGGACGACCATTTGGCACGAGGTGTGGAGATAGTGCTCAAAATTTTTCCAAAGTCGACGACACTTGTCAAGCTGGCCAAACGAACGTTCCACGATCCAGCGTTTGGGCAGAACAGCAAACTGATGCAGTTCGCTGCGCCTGACAATCTGCACATTGGCTCCAATGGTTTCCTGAACAGCTTTGGCAAAGGCTTTGCCAGCATACCCGCCATCGCAAAGAACATTCACAACACAAGACAGAGCAGAGCGATTGTTTTCCAGCATCCCCAGGGCACCAGCTTTGTCCGAAATATTAGCGGTCGTTACATGGATTGCATGCGGCAGCCCGTTTATATCCACCGCGATATGGCGCTTGATTCGAGCCCCCGCAAAATTCGGTGTAAACGACAGAGTAAGACAGTATGAAAGTCTTCGACTCAGTCAAGAATGGAAAGAAGAACCAAATCAAGAAGGAGTCGAAGGAAATGATGAGAGCACGGCAGGAATTACTGAAAGAGTA
>JAAVZY010000016.1 GCA_022791945.1 Oscillospiraceae bacterium
ATTTATATGTCTATCATAATTCTAATCTCATATAAATAACTTCTTGAAATCCCGCTAATCGAGAATGAAAGCCTTTAGGATTTCTGCCATATTCAACAAACCCAGCTTTTTTATATATGGATAATGCGCTTACATTGTCGGCAACCACATTCAACTCAAGCTGGACATATCCCGCAACCTTTGCACATTCGATACACGCTGTAGTTAATGCCTGTCCAATTCCCAGCCCCCAAAATTCTTTAGCGACACTGATACCAAATTCGGCACGATGCCGTATCTTATATTTTTTCCCCACTGCTTCAATCCCAGCAGTTCCCACGACTACATTATTGACGACGGCAACTATTTCGATTTCATTTTTGCTTTCGGATTTTTCTTTTAGGAATTGACTTTCCTGCACAACATCAAAGCAATTTTCGTCTGGATAGGTAAGTAAATAATCGGTTTCTCCATGTGTTAAATTAAAGTTGTCAAATACAGCTTGCCCATCACATTCCGTTCCATTTCTCAAGCAGCATTCAATACCATTTTTTAACATTATAACTTTGTTATATTTCATCACTGATACCTCACAAATAGGGGTTTGTTGGGCCGATTATAACACAGGATTTCTGCTATATCAACGTGCTTTTTATAGATACCGCTAAAGTTATACCCCAGCAACACTTTTCTTAAAAGGGACAAAATCTTCTGTGCAAGGGAAGACAGAGAGTAGGTCTGTGCTTCATATTCAATTTGACGATCGTCTTTTACAATGGCAACAACATCCGGCCGGCCAACTAAAACAATCTCAGCTCCGATTTCAATCCCGCATTTGAAGAATGAAAAGGGCGCCCTTCTCTCTTTCACCTCAGCTTGAACCTCGGCGGCTACCTCCTCATCCAGAATTTCATGTCCTTCCGGTGTAAGCCGCCGCAGCTTGTCCTGTGTTCCACTGAGTTTTGCAATGCTCTCCAGCAGGGCATAGGCATCCTCCGCGGACATGGCATAAAATTCTTTCGTCCGTGTCTTTCCATCAAAGGTGTCAATGGCCCGCAGCTCCGGGTTCAGACGATCGATCAGGCTGTGCAGCTCCTTGTCCTGCAGCGGGATCGATACCTCATAGGTTGCATAGACCCGGAACGCAAAAGGGATGCACTCGCTTCGATTGAGGTGTGCCAATCTTTTTTCAATATCTGCCGCATAACCGATTTTTACATAGTCCGGGAAAGACGGATTTGTCAGAAGATAGATCACACCAGCTTTTTTCTCTTTTCCCATAGTCATGTCCTTTCCTGAAATGTCAGCAATTTGTCCCGGTAATATTCATACTGCTTTTGCCGCACCGCAATCTCGGCGGGCAGGCCGATGGAACTCTTCACGCTCCTGCTCTTTCTTTATATCTGCCATAAAATGGTTTCCTCCTGCACCTACAATCGCGCATCTTTCGAAATATGTTAGATACATCAAATTGTAGCATAAACCGGGCTTCTTTTCAATCTGCCAGGTCTGCTTAACGGACTGAAATGTCCATCCGGATCAACGAACGGGGCTGCTGATGTCAGCAGCCCCGTTCGCTCCGCCCCTAATAACAAGGATGGGAATCCAAGGGGGCAGGCCTCCCTTGTCAGGAGTTTGGGTACAGCGTCCCCAAGGTCTTGCCCTTATCCGCAAACCCGATCTTCCCAGCCAAAAGGGAGTCAAAGCTTCAGATCCTTCAAATAGGCCCGGAAGTCATCGCCAATCTCCCTGTGGGCCAGTCCAACCTCCACAATCGCCTTAAGAACCCCCAGCTTATTCCCCATATCGTACCGGATGCCGCAGAAATCCACGCCAATCATGCCCTCCCGCCGGGAGAGCTCCTTCATGGCGTCGGTGAGCTGGTATTCGCCGCCCGCTCCCCTGGGGATGGTTTCCAGAATGCCGAAAATCTCCGGCGGGAGGACGCATCGGCCCAGGATGGAATAGAGAGAGAAAATTTCCGCGTCGGTGGCGGGCTTTTCCACCATATCGGTGACGCTGTAAAGGTTATCCCGGATGAGATCCACCTTCAGAGAGCAGTATTTCCGCACGTCCTCGGGGGAGACTGCCTTGATGCCTGCACAGCCCTTGCCGAACTCCTCATAGGTCCGAATCAGCTGGCCGCAGACGGGGTCCTCTCCGATGATGACATCATCCCCATAGAGTACCGCAAAGGGCTCGTTTCCCACAAAGGATTTGGCGCAGAGCACCGCGTGGCCAAGGCCCTTGGTTTCCTTCTGGCGAATGTAAGTAATGTTGGCCATCTCGGAGATGGCAACGATCTCGTCACACATCTGCTCTTTGCCGGACGCCTTCAGCCGCTCCTCCAGCTCCGGGGCGCGATCAAAGTGATCCTCCAAGATGCTTTTGCCCCGGCTGGTGATGATGCAGATCTCCTCAATGCCGCTCCTGACAGCCTCCTCCACAATATATTGGATAGCGGGCTTGTCCACAATGGGGAGCATTTCCTTGGGCATTGCCTTGGTGGCGGGGAGCACTCTGGTGCCCAGACCCGCGGCGGGGATAACGGCTTTTCTAACCTTCACGTCAACTGATTCCTCCTGACATACCGCACGCAGCAGGCGCGGCATATACAATATATTCAAGACAGCCATCCCGATTTATGCAGGCATCCGGAAACAGCTGCTGCGCAAAACGTTACACCTGCCGGTATGAATGGTATGAAGAATAGATGTTATCCTTTCAGTATAGGTCAGGTATCCTGCTCCTGTCAAGAGAAGCTGGAAAATTTGCACCCTCCTGAGCCTGAACGGGATACACCAGCCGCCCCGGCAGTATCTAACAGGCCCTGAGCGCCGCTGGCTATTCCGGCGGCAGGCGGTTCATCGCCCATTCCAGCGAAGCGGCAAGCTCTTCCGGGCGGGGGAGCTCCAGCACCAGATCCGCGCCGGGCAGGTGCGTTTCCAGGAGCTCCGCCAGACCCTCCATATCCAGCCCGCCCTCCGGGACGCTGAAAAAGCCCCGGTGCTCATCCCGTACGCCGCTGTTATTGTGGAGATGGACATGGCCGATCCTGCTTCCCAGGCCGCGGATCCACTCCTCCATGGGGAGCGGAGAGCAGGCGTGTGCGTGGCCTGCGTCAAAGCAGAGGCCTAGGCCGGGAACCCTGTCCGCCAGAGCCGCCAGGCCCTCCCAGCCTGCGTCGTACACATTCTCCACATAGATGCGCAGCCCCTGATGCGCCTCCAGGAAATCCCGCCAGAAGCCGGAAACGTTCTCCAGCCAGAAGCCAAAGCCGTAGGGAGCCGGCTTCCAATCGGAGTGGAACACAATGCTCTCCGCCCCCAGGGAGCTGGCAATGCTCCAGGCAGTATGGCACCGTTCCCAGGCGGTCTGGCGGACTAGTCCGTCGCAGCTGGAGGGGCAGAGGTCCACATAGGGCCCGTGGACGGACAGTCCCCGCTGGAGCAGGGCGCCGTATTCCGTCCGAAAGGCATCCACGGCGGCGTCTCCCGCGTCCAGCGTATCCCCTTCGGAAAACCGGAGTGTTTCCAGCCGAACCTGCGGGAAGCGGTTCATCAGCGTCCGGGCCGTTTCGGGGTGTTCGATGTCAGAGATCCACAGCTTCATTGACAGTCATCCTTTCAGCTCCCTCCCCGGATGCCCTTGGCGGCTCCGGGGGAAAATTTTTTCTGAGCGGATTTCCCGGCGGCTCTGCGGGCCCGGAAAGGAAGCAGCTGGCTTTTCGGGAAAAGAGGCTCCGGTACAGTCCCGGCATGGGTAGCGGATCCCACCGGGCGGCATAGTATGAGGATAGGCCGGCCTGGAAAATCCGCGGCGCGGCAGGGTCAGCGGGTGGCGTCAGCCCTTTGGAAGAGCCCGCCCCTATCAGCCGCCCGCTCCATATATACGCCTATACGCCAAAAGCGGGGATGCCGCCCATAGGCATCCCCGCTCAGCGGCTGCGGTCAAGGCTGCGAGACTCTGTCTCGCATCTCAGAGACGCGTCCCTTTGGAATCCCATTATTTGAAGGGCTTTTTAAGGGCGGAAGGGGTTGGGGGTCAAGTCTGTACACCTAATCTCCCGCAATTGTTATACATAGGTTTTAAGCTTATTCCCCAAATCCCTTATAAAATCGGTGTTTAGCCAATGTTTTTCTTTACAAACATATGTATAAATGGTATACTAAAAGCAGGGAATTATAC
>JAAVZY010000150.1 GCA_022791945.1 Oscillospiraceae bacterium
AGCCGATGAGAGTCAGCGCATCAAAACGCACAACGCCTCCCAGAGCAAGGCCATGCATGAGCTGGGTGACAAAGCCCGGTACAAGCTCATCCTTTCGGGAACGCCGGTGCAGAATGAGGCCATTGACATCTTCAGCCAGTATCGATTCCTCGACCCTTCGATTTTCGGCTTGAACTTCTATGCCTTCAAAAACCGGTACTGCGTGATGGGCGGCTTTGAACAGCGGCAGATCATCCGGTATCGGGACCTGGACCAGCTGATCAAAAAGGAACACAGCATCGCCTATCGCGTGACCAAGGAGGAAGCCCTCGATCTCCCGGAGCAGACCTTCGAAAGCCGCTCTGTTTCCCTGAGCGCAAAAGAGCGCACCCTGTACGACCGGCTCCGGCGGGACAGCTACGCGGAGCTGGACAACGGCGGCACCATTACGGCCACAACCGTCCTGACCCGTCTCCTGCGCCTCCAGCAATTCACCGGCGGCTTTCTGGTGGAGGATGAAGCTACCAAACCACAGCTGGTGAGCCGGGGAAAGCTGGACGCACTGTCGGACATCCTCCAGGACTATGTGGTGGAGGGCGGAAAGAAGCTGGTGATCTTCGCCCGGTTTCTCCCGGAAATCCATGAGATCGAGGCCCTGTGCGAAAAGGTGTTCAAAGCCTCGGCGCACAAAGGGCAGCCGTCCAAAAAGGCGGTGGCGATTTACGGGGAGATCAAAAAGGAGGAACGCGGCGGCATCGTCCAGCAATTCCAGACCGACCCCGGCACGATGGTATTCATCGGACAGATCGACACAGCCGGAACCGGCATCACCCTGACCGCCGCCGATACCTGCGTTTATTACAGCGTGAACTTCAACTACGCCACCTACGAGCAGAGCCTCTCCCGGATTCACAGAATTGGGCAGCGGCACCCCTGCACCTACATACACCTGCAGGTGGAAAACAGCATAGACGGTATGGTGCTGGAGGCGCTTTGCAAGAAAGAAGATCTGGCTAAAACGGTGGTGGACAGCTGGAAGCAATTCTTTTAAAGGGAGGCGAACTATGGAAAGCCTGATGCACCTATCGCTGTTCACGGGGATCGGCGGCTTGGACCTCGCAGCGGAAACCGCCGGCTTTCAGACGGTGGGCCAGTGCGAATGGGCTGACTACCCCACCAAGATTCTGGAACACCACTGGCCGGAGATTCCCCGCTGGCGGGACGTTCGGACGCTGACAAGGGAGAGCTTCTATGAGCGGACAGGACTACGAACAGTTGACATTCTTTCCGGTGGATTCCCGTGCCAGCCCTTCAGTACAGCCGGGAAACGCCGAGGCCGTGAGGATGACCGTTATCTCTGGCCAGAGATGCTCCGAGTTATTACGGAACTCAAGCCCACTTGGATTATTGGTGAAAACGTTGCTGGAATCATCAACATGGCGCTCGACACTGTGCTGGCTGACTTGGAAAGCCAAAGCTACGAAGCAAGGACGATTGTACTTCCAGCTTGCGGCGTCAACGCCCCGCATAAGCGATACCGGTGCG
>JAAVZY010000017.1 GCA_022791945.1 Oscillospiraceae bacterium
ACCGCCTGACGGCGGCATCCCTGCCATGCCCCCGACGTTCCTTCGGAACGTCTCACAAGGGGGCCGAGCCAACTTTCTACGTTGATAGACGTTTTGTGCGAATTTAAGAGGATGAGAGGCTCTTGACTACGCACAGAGCGTCCACAGACGCAGAAAGTTGGCTTGCCTCCCTTGTTATACGTTCCGAAGGAACGTATGGGAGAGGGGACCGCCACTGCTCCGAAGGAGCGGCGGTGGTGGAAGGATTCCCTCAGAGGCACAGAATACCCCATTCGCACATACCGCTCGGAAGATTTAGCTCAGTTTGTGCAGAAACCCCGTGCGGCGCAGGGGATACCCCGCACGCAGGAAGGAGCTTTTTTCTTTACGAAAAAAGCGTACTGCGTGAATCAGACTCTCTGCGTGGCAGTGGCGGGGAAGTCTGTGCAGACTCCACCCAACCTCTTTTCGCCCTTAAAATTACGGGTTCCAAGGGGATTTAATCCCCTTGGCGAGAGCGCGAGAGCAGAGCTCTCGCGGCCTTGCCCTTCGGCCGCCTCACAGACAGTAAGCGGGTTTCGCAAGCAGGGCCTTGGGCGCTTCCGCACCCAAGGCCCTGTGAAGTCACATATTTATTGCGGGCGGGCCATATTCAGGTGGGAGATGATCTCCCCGCAGATTTTGTCCAGGGGAAGCTGCTTCATGACTGCGCCCATGGTAAAGGCTGCCTGGGGCATTCCGTATACCACGCAGCTGTCTTTGTCCTGCCCGATGGTATAGGCCCCGGCCTTGCGCATGTTCAGCAGGCCCTTGGCTCCGTCTGCCCCCATGCCCGTGAGGATCACGCCCGTGGCAAAGGCGCCCGCCACCGTGGCGGCAGTGTTGAACAGCACCTCCACGGAAGGACAGTGGCCGTTGACCTTGGCCCCCTCCTCTACCCGGACAAAGTAGCCCTGCGTATCCTTGCAGAGCTTCATCTGAAAACCGCCCGGGGCAATGAGGATCTGCCCACGCTTCACCCGATCCATATCAGCGGCTTCCTTGACCCGCATATGGCAGATCTTGTCCAGCCGCTCCGAATACATCCGGGTAAACACCGGCGGCATATGCTGGACAATCACAACCCCCGGAGTGGTGGCCGGCAGATTCCGAACCACCTCCAGGATGGCGTCAGTGCCGCCCGTGGACGCGCCGATGGCAATAACCGTGTTGTCGTTTCGGGCGGCGGCGCTCAGCAGGGAGGGCACAGAGGGCCGCCGGGGAGCGGCGGCTGCCGCGGGCGCTGCCGCCCGCTTCCGTACATGGGCAGAGGCCGCGATGCTGATCTTTCCGCTCAGCTCCCCTACAAACCGGGCCAGATCCGCTCCGCTCTGCACCTTGGGCTTTTCTACGAAATCCACCGCCCCGGCCTCCAGGGCGTCCAGCACATTGATGGGCAGGGAGCTGACGACGATCACCGGAACCGGATGGATGGGAATGAGCTTTTTCAGAAAGTCAATGCCGTTCATCCGGGGCATCTCCACATCCAGGGTCACCACGTCCGGATGGAGCGAACGGATTTTTTCCATCGCGTCAAAGGAGTCCACGGCTGTGCCGATGATCTCAATCCGGGGATCCTGAGAGAGCCGGTTTTCCAGGGTTTTCCGGAACAGCAGGGAATCGTCCACGATCAGCACCTGGATCTTGCGGGGAGGGCTTACAGAGGGAACTGGCACTTACATCAGCCTCACTTTCGATAGATTGCGGGCTGGACATATTGGAACCTGGTGGCGTTCCGATTGATCCCCTCGGAATGCCCGATGAACAGATATCCCCCCGGAACCGTTACATTATAGAATTTCTCCACCAGATCCTCCTTGGTGTCCATGTCAAAATAGATCATCACGTTCCGGCAGAGAATCAGATCAAAGGGATGCTTGAACTGGAAGGGATCCATCAGATTCATCTTCCGGTAGATGACTTCCTTGCGGATCTTGTCGCAGACCTGATAATTCCCGTCGGGGAGCTTTTTGAAATATTTGGTGCGCCAGGCGGCGGAAACATCCTTGATCTCTCCCTCCGGGTAAACCGCCCGCTTGGCCCGCTCCAGAATCTGCGCGGAGAGATCCGTGGCCAGGATCGTGGTGTCCCAGGCGGCCTTTCGGGAGCCGAAATATTCGTCGATGGCCATGGCCAGGGTGAAGGGCTCCTGACCGGCCGAGCAGGCGGCGCTCCAGATCCGCAGCACCTTGTTGGGCCGATTGGCCTCCAGGTAGGGCAGCACCGTCTCCCGCAGGAACCGGAAATGCTCCTCCTCCCGCATGAAGTAGGAGTGGTTGGTGGTGATCTTATTCAGAAAGTTTGTGATCTCAACGCCGCTTTTATCCTTGTAAATCAGATCCATATATTCCCGGAAGGAGGAGAGGCCCCGTTCCCGCAGGGTATGCGAAAGCCGCCCCTGTATCAGGGTCTTTTTCTTGATCAGGACAATCCCGTAATTCTTTTCTACGAAGTCGCTCATTTCCTTCAGTTCCTGATCGGTGAGCAGAATCATTCCGGATGAGGGCTTTTCCATACTGGGTCACACCTTTCCTGCAAGTCTCGCACGGTACGTTCAGCGGAGCGCCGGCGGAAGGACAAGACCTCGAGGGCGCTGCCCTCGAGCACCTGCCAAGGGGAAGGGATTCCCCTTGGATTCCCGTCTTTTTAAGGACGTAAAGGGGGTGGGGGCCAAGTCTGTACAGACTTTTTACCCCCTGCTTCACCGCTGTTCCCTTCGTGGACGATCGCCCGCCTACCCATTTTTTCGTAAAGAAAAAATTCAGCCCTGCGTGCGGGGTAATCGGTACGACGCAGAAAGGGTCGAGCGGGTTCTGCGAAGCGCATACCCTCTGCGGCACGGGGAGTATCCCGCGCGCAGGAGGGAGCTTTTTTCTTTACGAAAAAAGCGTACTGCGGGAATCAGACTTTCTGCGTGGCAGGGAGAGGGAAGTCTGTACAGACTTAACCCACCCCTTTTCCGCCCCTAAAAAAGCCCTTTTCAAATAATGGGATTCCAAAGGGACGAGTCTCTTTGGCAGGAGCTCGAGGGCAGAGCCCTCAAGCTCTTGCCCTTCGGCCACGCAGAGATCCTGAACAAGCTCTCAGACAGCGTCGCCCAGGAAGAACTTTTCGCAGTCCAGGTTCAGGATGATCTGCCCGCTGAGCTCTGCAATGGACTTCAGGTACTCGTTCCGGTGGCTGGTGTCCGTCTTGGGGGGATCGGAGATGTCGTTCGGCCCCAGGTTCGCCACGCCGGAAACGCTGTCCACAATCATGCCGATGTGCATATCGTTGATGTTGAGAATAATGATGCAGGTCTTTTCATCATAGGGCCGCTCCTCCATGGACATCTTCAGCCGGGCGTCGATCACCGGCACAATGCTCCCCCGGAGGTTGATAATCCCCTTTATGTAGCTGGGTATATAGGGCACGCGGGTGATCCCCTGAACCTGGATGATCTCCACCACATACTGAAGCTCCACGCTGTATACGGAGTCGCTGATGTGGAAGGTGAGATGCTGGCCCTGCAGATCGTCCGCAGCGTCCTTATCAATGGTCTGTTCGAGAATTTCAGTCATGGCACTGTTCCCCTTTATGTTTTCTCATGGGGCCCCTTTCAGCCGGGCCGCCCCTCCGGCTCAGATCTTGATCAGGCTGTTGACATCCAGGATCAGGCTGATGCTGCCGTCGCCCAGGATGGTGCAGCCGGAGATGCCCCGCCCCTTGGCGCTGTACCGGTTGAGATAGGACGGGAAGGCCTTGACCACCACCTGATGCTCGCCCAGCAGCTGATCCACAAAGATGCAGGCGCTGTTCTGGTTGCTCTCCACCTGGATGAGGATGCCGTCCTGAAGCTGGGTGATGTCCGTGGGCATGTCGAAAATCTGATGCAGCCGGATGATGGGGTAGCACTCGCCCCGGAGCATGATCATCTCGTCCCCGTTGGTATCGTGGATGATGGCGCTCTCGTCCAGCACCTTGAAGGACTGGCTGATGGAGGTGATGGGCAGGGTGAAGGCCGCTCCGCCCACGGACAGCTCCATGCCGTCCACAATGGCCAGGGTCAGCGGGATCTTGATGGTGAAGGTGCTGCCCGCGTCCTTGGCGCTGTCGATAGAAAGGGTGCCGCCGACCTTGCTGATATTCTGATGAACCACGTCCATGCCCACGCCCCGGCCGGAGTACTCGGTCACCTGGTCGTTGGTGGAAAAGCCCGGAAGCATGATCATCTGGAAGATTTCCTTGTCGCTGTACTCGCTGTCCGGCTTGGCCAGCAGGCCCCGCTCCTTGGCCTTTTTGAGAATCTTGTCCTTGTCCAGCCCGCCGCCGTCATCGCCGATTTTAATCACAATCTCGCCGCCCACATTCTCGGCGGTCAGGGTGACAGTGCCCGCCTCGGGCTTGCCCTTGGCGATCCGCTCCTCCGGGGACTCGATGCCGTGATCCATGGAGTTCCGGATCATGTGCATCAGCGGGTCGGTGATGGAGTCCACGATGGTTTTATCCACCTCAGTCTCCCCGCCCACAGTCTCGAAGGCAACCTCCCGGCCCAGCTTCTTGCTCATGTCCCGGACAATCCGGTTCATCTTCTGGAAGGTGCCGGTCAGGGGCACCATCCGCATGGACATGACAATGCTCTGAAGGTCGTCGGTGAGTTTCTTCAGCTCCCGGGTGGATTTGGTGAAGTTATCCAGCTTGAGCCCCGCCAGATCCGGGCTGCCGGACACCATGGACTCGGTGGTGACAATCTCGCCCACCAGATCCATCAGCTGATCCAGCTTGAACTGGTTGACGGAGATCAGGCTCTGCTTCACGTTCTTGCCCGCGCCCGTATTGGCGGCGGGCTCCGCCGGCTTGGAAGCCGGCGCGGGGGCGGGCTTCCGGGCAGGAGGCGCGGAAACCTGGACGATGGGGCTGGGCTCCGCCTGGGGCTCCGGCTCCGGAGCGGCCTCCGCGGGATCCTCCAGCACCTCGTAGGACTTGATGTTGACTGCTTTTTCCACCACGCTGATCAGATCCTGCGCCACGGAGGCGGGCTTGAACAGCAGGGTAAAGCCGTTTTGAATAATCTCGTTGCAGAGGCTGGAATCCGCCTCCGGATGGGCCGGAGCGGACTCCAGCTCGTCGCAGTAATCCTTCACCTGGCTCAGCAGCATGAAGGCCCGGACGTTCTCCATCTGGCAGCCGTCCTCAAAAAAGACCCGGATCCGGCCGAAGCCGTCCTTCGCAGGAGCGGGCGCCTCTGAGGCCGCGGCCGCGCCGGGGGCCGCCGCGGGAGCGGCCTGTCCGTTCATGACCCTGGCCTGCTCTTCCAGCTGGGCGATCAGATCGGCGGGATCCTTGGGCTCGTAGCTTTCGTTCTGGACCGCGTCTATCTCCGCCTTCAGGAAATCGGAGGCCTGGAATACCAGATTGAAGATGGCCTCGCTCACCGGCCCCATCTTTGCGGGGTCGGAGCGGATGATGGCAAACACATCCTCAACGGCGTGCGCCAGGTTGGAGATGCTGGTCAGGCCCATCATGGCGGAGGAACCCTTGATTGTGTGCATGATGCGGAAGATTTCGTTCACGTTTTCCTCGCTCATGCTTTTCTCCTTCTCGGAGTCCAGCAGAATTTCGTCCAGCTGCTCCAGAAGGGTGGTGGATTCGTAAATGAACACCTCCAGCATAGACTCCATTCCAGGATCGATAACGCTCATTTTCTTCACCTGCTACCTGATATATTTTGCCCTGGTACCTGTACCCGCCGCCCGGCGGGCGGGGGCGACAGAATCGCCTGCCCCGGCGCTTCAGGCGGACAGCGCCCCGGGGGCGCTGTGCCAAAAAGCTCCAGGCAGGCTCTTATACATAAATAGCCTTATAAATTTTGTCGGCACTTTTTTGAAAAACTTAAGGGAATCAGCTTAAATTTTTAAAAGGAGTTCCGATTATATATTAAGTGAAGGGTATCGCTGTCCTGTTTTGGCGGACAGCTGCCCGTCCTGCGGCGTACCGTCTGATTGCAATGTGAGGTGTAGCGCGGAGAATGCCTGATCTACTGAAAATAACGACCCCCGTCGTCAATAAGGCGGATACCCCTTCCGTCCGGCAGGCACAGGATGCGGTCACCGCCTTTGACCTTCAGAACATCCAGAAGGTCGTCAAGCCCGAGGCCCAGGCGGAGCTGCTCAAGCAGAACAACGGGATGCTGGAAAATCCCGAAGCGCCCGCCATCCTGATGAATCTGCTCAAGGACCCCTCCGTGACGGTGGGCGTACTGAAAAATATCTTCATGCTCCAGGAGATCATCGGCCTTCTGCCGGTGAACAACACCCCCCTGACCCCGGAGCTGGAGCAGATGTTCGGGGCCATGCTGGTCCGGCCCGAGGACATTGTGGCGGAGCTGCTCCGCCAGGAGGATACCTCCACCATGTTCAAGGGGGAGCTGTTTGACTTTCTGCGGGCGGTGATTGCCCAGCCCGGCCAGACCCGGGAAACCACCGCCGCCGTGGCGACCCTGCTGAAGGCCCTGAACAACTACATGGGCAATCAGGATATTCTGGATGCGGTGGCCAACACCCTCCAGTACCTGGGCCAGGGGCTGGAGCCCAGCCGGGAGCTTTCCGGCAGGCTGCTGGAGCTGTCCTCCCTGTTCCGGCGCTCCGAGGCCCCGGAGCAGTTCCAGGCCCTGAAGCAGGAGGTGCTCTCCATCCTGAAGGAGGTGGAGGAGAGCATCCTTTTCTCTCCCAAGATGCAGAAGGTTTCCGCCATTACGGTATACAACCTGTCCCGGTACAATGACAACCCAAGTTTTTTGCAGGAGTCCATCTCCAACCTGCTGATCAATCTGGACGCCCGGCAGCGGCAGCAGTTCCAGCGGGCCATGGCATCGTTCCTGGCGCCCTCCCGGCGCGGGCAGCCCCGCCAGGGGTCCAGCATCATGGATATTCTGGCCCAGATCATCGGCAAAGAGGCCAAGGACAAGGAGCTGACCCTGGTCAATTCGGAAAAGATTGAGCGGATTATTCACAGCCTGCTGTCCTCGCCCTGCAACTTCACGCCTCTGCTTCACTATGTGGTGCCGGTGCAGTATGAAAACATGCGGGCCTTTGCCGAGCTTTGGATCAACCCCAACGGGCAGGAGGACGAGAAGGAGCAGGACCGGGACGGGGAGCGGAATATCCATATGCTGGTGGTGTTCGATCTGGAGGGCATCGGCCGGTTTGAGACAGAGCTGTACGTGCGGGAGCAGACGATCGATCTGTCCCTGTTCTGCCCGCCGCCTTATGTGCGGGTATTTGAGCGGGCGCTGAAAAACGGGCTGTCGGCCAGTATGGCGGGGCTTTCCTACAAGCTGGGGGAGTTCCGGGTGGAGCGGCTGGAGCGGACCCGTTCGCTGATGGATGTATTCAAATCACTGCCCTATAAAAGGACGGGTGTCAATGTCAAAATCTGAGACAAACAAGGCGGTTGCCCTGCGCTATAATCCAGATCAGGACATGGCGCCGGTGGTGATTGCCTCCGGCTATGGGGAAATCGCCGGAAAGATTATAGATATCGCGGAGCAGAAGGGCATCCCTGTGTTCCGTGACGACAGCGCCGCCTCCCTGCTGTGTATGCTGGAGATCGGCAGCACGATCCCGGAGGAGCTTTACCAGGTAGTGGCCGCAATCTACGTCCAGCTCCTGAAGGTAGCCTCCGACATCAAAGACGGCCGTCTGTAGAGGGAGGAGAAGGCCGCGAGAGCTCTGCTCTCGCGCTCTGCGGTGCGTCGTTTCACCACGCACCTAGGAATTCGGCGAAGCCGAATTCTGAGATGCGCCGCTAGCGGCGCATCGTGGACGCATCCCTTTGGAATCCCATCCTTTTAAGGGCGGAAAAAGGGGTGGGGTCAAGTCTGTACAGACTTTCGGCTTCCTGCCACGCAGAGAGTCTGATTCGCGCAGTACGCTTTTTTCTTTACGAAAAAATGGGCAGGCGGGCGATCGTCCCTGCGGGAAGTATCAGCGAGGCAGGCCCCCCACCCCCCAAAAAAATTTACGGGAATCCAAGGGGATTTAGATCCCCGATGCGCCGCCAGCGGCGCATCGCAGAGCGCGAGACAGCGTCTCGCGGCCTTTTCCTTCGACAACGCAGAGTTCCCAAACAGGCTCTTACAGGGCGCACATCTTCGGAAAGGAATCGATTGGAATGGCAAATCAAGCGACGGCAGTAACTCTGAATGACCAGTATCTTTCTGCCACTTGCTCGGTCAAGAGCAAGGGCGGCGAACTCCTGGCCACCGGCAGTCTGGTGGCCGTCACGCCGGAATATCTGGAAATTGCAGATCCGGTGAACCGGCTCCCGCTGATCCCTTACCGCACCTTTGTGAATCTGGGGATTATTCACGGGGATCTGCCCGCCTTTTTCGGCATGGGCCGGGTCTATGTATCCACTGAGTCCGTTCTGCGGATTGTAGAGTATGCCACCATCAATAATTTCGAGCAGCGCAAAGCCTTCCGGGTACCCGTCCAGCTCAAGGGCAAGCTGTGGAAAACCGCCCTGGGCGGCTCCAAAAACGCGCCCGCTCAGACCGCGGAAGCCGCCGATCTGAGCCTCACCGGTCTGTTCCTCTTTACCGACACCAGCCTGGAGATAGGCGAACAGATAGAGGTCATGCTCAACCTGCCCCGGGACTATTTCCGGTTTGACTGCATTGTCCGCCGCAAATTCGCGGTGCGGGGCCGGGAGGGATACGGCTGCGCCTTTGAGAATATGACCGGCCCCATGTCCGACAAGCTGTGCGCCTTCCTGTTCCGCGCCCAGGGCGAACAGCTGCGGAAGGCGCGGGTAAAAAGATAAACATCCGGCGCCCGTCCCCTCCCTTGGGAGGCACAGCGGCCGGCTTACGCAGCCAAGGGGGTATGCTCCCTTGGCTGTCCATTCTCTCCTGGAGTTTGGGAGGGCTCGAAAGGGGCAAGGCCGCGAGACGCTGTCTCGCGCTCTGCGATGCGCCGCTGGCGGCGCATCGGGGATCTAAATCCCCTTGGATTCCCGTAATTTTTGGGGGTATGGGGTGTTGGATTTCAGTCCCTGCCCCGCTGGCACTCCCCGCAGAGACGATCGCCCGCCTACCCATTTTTTCGTAAAGAAAAAATTCATCCCCATAGGCGGCGCAGCGACTGCGACGCAGAAAGTTTCGAGCGGGTTCTGCTACGCACATACTCTCTGCGGGGAGGGGCTTTGTGCTACGCACGGAATCTCCCAGTCAGGGCTACCGCCTGACGGCGGCATCCCTGCCATGCCCCCGACGTTCCTTCGGAACGTCTCACAAGGGGGCCGAGCCAACTTTCTGCGTCTGTAGACGCTTTATGCGCAGTCAAGAGCCGCTCATCCTCTTAAATTCACAGAATGCGTCTACAGACGCACAAAGTCGGCTTGCCTCCCTTGTCATATGTTCCAAAGGAACGTATGGGAGAGGGGATCGCCGTCGGACCGGAGGGACGACGGTGGTGGAAGGATTCCCTCAGAGACACAGAATACCCCGCCTGCATATACCGAGCGGAAGCTTCCAGTCTGTACGAATTTAGGATTTACAGATCATCTGCGGCGCAGGGCATACCCCGCATGCAGGGTGGAGCTTTTTTCTTTACGAAAAAAGCGTACTGCGGGAATCAGACTGTCTGCGTGGCAGAAGGCCGGAAGTCTCTACAGACTTAACCCCCAACCCCTTCCGCCCTTAAAAAGGCCCTTAAAAAAGATGGGATTCCAAAGGGACGCGTCCCTTTGGCGAGAGCGCGAGAGCAGAGCTCTCGCGGCCTTCCCCGCAGAAAGTATGAGCTCGGTACAACAGGCAGAAACTATGAAAGAACCACAGGCGGACGATAGGAGTGAGCTGCATGGAAGAATACAAAAGCAGCGCGGAGCTGGAGCGGAATCTGGTTTTTGCGCTGGACATCGGCACCCGGAGTGTGATTGGGGTAGCAGGTGTGCCGGAGCGGGGAATGCTGCGGGTACTGGCAGTAGAAGAGCAGGAGCATATCCGCCGGGCGGTGATTGACGGCCAGATTGAGGACATCGGCCAGACCGCGCTGATTGCCCGGGAGGTCAAGGAACGCCTGGAGCAAAAGCTGGGCTTCTCCCTCCGGGAGGTAAGCATCGCCGCCGCCGGGCGGGCCCTGAAAACCCAGGAAGCCGAATTTGAACTGGAGCTGGATGAACGGGAGTCCATTGGGGAAAAGCAGGTGCTGGAGCTGGAAACCGGCGCGATTCAGCGGGCCTACGAAAGCCTGGACACCGGAGACGGGATCAGCTTCCTCTGCGTGGGCCACTCTGTGGTGAATTACTGGCTGGATGAGTATGAGATGTCCACCTTGATGGATCACCGGGGACGCCGCGCCCGGGTGCGGATTATCGCCACCTTCCTGCCCAGCCAGGTGGTGGAAAGCCTCTATGCGGTCACCATGAAAATCGGGCTGACAGTCTCCAGCATGACCCTGGAGCCTATCGCCGCCATGAACGCCGTCATCCCCAGAGAGCTGCGGATGCTGAATCTGGCCCTGGTGGACGTGGGCGGCGGCACCTCTGATATCGCCATCTCCTCCGGGGGGAGCGTGGTTGCCTATACCATGGCCACCACTGCCGGAGACGAGATCACCGAAACCATTATGCGGGAGTGCCTGGTGGACTTCCAGACAGCGGAGGAAATCAAGCTGAAGCTGTCGGAGGCCCCGGAAACCATCCTTTATCAGGACATTCTGGGCTATACCTACGAGCTTCCCATTGATGAGCTGTTCCAGCGGATCCGCCCTGCTGTGGAATCCCTGGCGGACGAAATCGCCGGACGGATTCTGGAGGTCAACGGGGAGAAGCCGCCGGCTGCGGTCTTTCTGGTGGGCGGCGGCTGTCAGATTCCCATGCTCTGCGAGCTGCTGGCGGAGCGGCTGAACGTGGACTCCAAAAAGGTCGCCATCGGCGGCAACAATTATATGAAGCGCCAGGTGGTCACGGAGCTGGACATTACCGGCCCGGAGTACGCTACGCCTGTGGGTATCGCGGTGACGGCCATGTCCAACCGGCTGGAGCGGGGCTTCTCCGCTTCGGTCAACGGAAAGAAGGTCACCCTCCTGCGGACGGGCGGCTCTACCGTGCTGGAGCTGCTGCTGCTGTCCGGCTGTCAGTACAGCCAGATCATGGGCCGCTCCGGGGCGAACGTGGCTTATCAGCTCAACGGGGAGCGCCGGATTGCCCGGGGAACGCCCTCCGTTCCGGCTGAGCTGCGGGTCAACGGCGGGATAGCCAGCGTTTCCACAGCGATTCATCCGGACGACGAGGTGCAGTTCCGGCCTGCGCAGCCGGGCGTGGACGCCGCTCCCACTGTGGAAAGCGAGCTGGGCCGGACGGCGGTCACCGTCCGGGTAGCGGGGAAGGATCAGCTGTTCTACCCCCATGTAACCATCAACGGGATTTCCGCAGAGCCCTCCACCCGGATCCAGAATGGGGATATGGTGGAGACGCACCGGTTCGATACGCCTGCGGAGTTGTGCAGGCTGATGCTGCTGCCGCCGGAGCTGTTCCGCTTCCGGCGGAACGGGGAGCCCTGCGGCCCGGAGGAGCGGCTGGAGGGCGGCGATCTGCTGGAGGCCCTTCCGGCGGATGACCAGCTCAGCCAGATGACCGGCGACCCGTCCCTGGAACCGGAGGCCTATGAGGAAGAGGAAGCCCCCTTCCAGGAGGAGGAAATCCCAGAGGAGGAGCCAGCCCCTGAAGAAGTCCCGGCTCCGGCGGAGACAGTGCCTGAGCCCGCGCCGGTTCCGGAGCAGAAGGCCGACCCGGAGACAGCGCCTGTGGAAGCGCCCCGGAAGGGCGGCATCACGATTGAGCTGAACGGGAAGAAGCTGACCCTCCCTCCCAAGGGGGACGGAGCGCCCTACCAGTTTGTGGATATGCTGAATTTTGTGGATGTGGACCTGTCAAAGCCCCAGGGGAACATTATCCTGACCCTCAACAGCCGCAATGCCTCCTTCCTGGATCTGGTCCGCACCGGCGACCAGGTAACCATCGCTTGGGACGTTCGGAGCTGAGTGCTCCCAAGACCTCGAGGGCTCTGCCCTCGAGCTCCCGCCAAAGGGACGCGTCCCTTTGGAATCCCATTATTTTTAAGGGCGGAAGGGGTTGGGGGGTGAGTCTGTACAGACTTCCGGCTTTCTGCCACGCAGAGAGTTTGATTCCCGCAGTACGCTTTTTTCGTAAAGAAAAAAGCTCCCTCCTGCGTGTTGGGTACTTCCTGCGCCGCAGAAAGTCTCGAGCGTAATACTGCCACGCTCACAGGCTCTGCGGAGAGGGATTTTCTGCCCCCGAGGGAATCCTTCCACCACCGTCGTCCCTCCGGTCCGACGGCGGTCCCCTCTCCCATACGTTCCTCCGGAACGTATGACAAGGGAGACAAGCCAACTTGTTAAAGGGGCTGGCAGGGATGCCGCCGACAGGCGGTAGCCCTGACTGGGGGATTCCGTGCGTGCCACTAAGCCCCTCCTTGCAGGGAGCTTCGGGCGTAGTACTGCCGCACCCATACCTCCCAGCAATATCGGGCCCTGCCCCTCGGCCACGCAGAGACAAACAGTTGCTTACAGAAAGGGAGGGCGATCGTGTTTATGGCCTCTCAGAACGAACGAAGAAGCATTGAATGGATCAACGAGCTTGCGGTTCAATCCCCGCAGGAGCTGGTAGCGCTTTCCGAACAGCTCTATCGGGAGCAGATCGAACGGGCCGCCCAGGGCATTGCCGCAGGACAGGGGGAATTTACCGTCCTGCTGGTATCCGGCCCCTCTGCCTCTACCAAGACCACCACCTCTCTGAAGCTCTCCCAACGGCTGGAGGAGCTGGGGATCCGTTCTGTGGTAATCTCCTTGGACGACTTCTTTGTGGATCGCCGGACCCTGCCTCGTCTCCCCAATGGGGACACCGACTTTGAATCCATCGCCACGGTGGATCTGCCGGAGCTGGATCGCTGTCTCGGAAAGCTCCTGGCGGATCGGGAGGCGGATTTTCCAATCTTTGATTTTCCCCAGGGGAGGCCCTCCGCCCAGCGGCGGCATATCTCCATCGGGGAGGGGAGCCTGATGATCATGGAGGGGATCCACGCGTTGAATCCCGCCATTACCGGAAAGCAGGATCCCAGTGATTTTCGGCGGGTCTATATCAGCCCTAACTCTGACTACTATCTGGGGGAGGAGCGCATTTTGAAAGCGCGGCTGATCCGCCTGACCCGGCGGATTGTCCGGGACTTCTTTCACCGGGGGAATCCGGTGGAGAACACCCTCCGGATGTGGGGCAATGTAGTGGACAGCGAGAAGGTGAACATCCTCCCCTTTAAAAAGGAGGCGGATTTCATCATCGACTCCACGGTGCTCTATGAGCCTGCCATCTACGGCTACTGGCTGGATCGGATCCTGGATCAGAGCGTGATAGGGGAGCGGTATCTTCCCCAGCTCCAGGAGCTGATAAGCGCTTTGGATCGCTTCCATCCGCTCTCGCCGGATCTGGTCCCCGCCGACACCGTCCTCCGGGAGTTTCTGCGGTGACTGTGCTGCCTAAGACCTTGGGGACGCTGTCCCCAAGCCTCTGCCAAGGGGATTAAATCCCCTTGGAACCCATAATTTTTCAAGGGCTTTTTAAGGGCGGAAAAAAAGGGGGGAGTCTGTACAGATTTCCTGGCTCCTGCTACGCAGAGAGTCTGATTCCCGCAGTACGCTTTTTTCGTAAAGAAAAAAGCTCCTTCCTGCGTGCGGGGCAGTTCCTGCGCCGCACCGGGATTTCTGCACAAGCTCCGTGCGGCGCAGAAATCCCCTTGTATTCCGTGCGTAGCACCAAGCCCCTCCTTGCAGAAAGTCCCGAGCGTAATAGAACACGCCCGGGACTTTCTGCGTCGTAGTCTCTGCGCCGCCTGTAGGGCTGAATTTTTTCTTTACGAAAAAATGGTAGGCGGGCGATCGACCCTGCGGGAAGCATAAGCGAGGCAGGAAGTACCAGCGAGGTAGGGGGCGGGCGTAAGCGCCCGTCCCCACCCCCAAAAGACGGGATTCCAAAGGGATGCGTCCCTTTGGCAGGTGCTCGAGGGCGGCGCCCTCGAGGTCTTCTCCCTCCCTGGCAGAAATAAGGCGCAGGCGCATAAAACAGTTGCTTTCACGGCAAAAAGGGCTATAATGGAGGTTGGATAAAGAAACCGGCTCCGGGGTATGTCCCCGGGGCCCGCCCGCCGGGCAGTCAGCCCGGGGAAAGGAATGGAAACGGCCAATGAAACGAATTATGATGGTAGGCGCTCATCCGGATGACTGCGATTTCCGCACTGCGGGAACCACCCTTAAGCTGGTGCGCCAGGGACATACGGTACACTATCTCTCCATGACCGACGGAAGCGCCGGCCATTATGCGCAGAAGGGAAAAGAGCTGGTGGAACGCCGTTATCAGGAGTCCCAGAACAGCGCCCGCCTGCTGGGAATTACCTATGAAATCCTGGATCACCCTGACGGGCGGCTGATGCCCACCCTGGAGATCCGGGAGGAGCTGATCCGCAAGATCCGCCTGTTTGCTCCGGACGTGCTGATCACCAACCGCACCAACGATTACCATGCGGATCACCGGGCAACCGCTCAGCTGGTGCAGGACGCCTCCTTCCTGCTGGGTGTGCCCGCCATCTGCCCGGACGTGCCTTCCCTGGACAAATGCCCCGTCATTCTCCATTGGGAGGATAACTTCCAGGAGCCTGCCCCCTTCCGGGCGGATTTGGCCGTTCCGATAGATGATGTGCTGGACACCTATATTCAGATGAAATTTTGCCATGAGTCCCAGACGCTGGAGTGGCTCCCCTGGTGCGACGACGGGCTGAAGGATTTCCCGAGCCTGCCCCTGGAACAGCGGAAAGCCTTCATCGAGGGCGCACAGCGGGCCATGCGGATTCGGCATGGCGGCCCCATTTACCAGCGGCTGGCAGAGCGGTTCGGCAGACAGATTGCAGACGGGATCCGTCGCGCGGAGGCTTACCAGGTCAGCGAATACGGTTCTCCCCTGACGGAAGAAATCCGTGCTTTGATTGAGGATTGACGCTCAGAGCCTGTTCAGGATCTCCGGGCACGTGGTCGGGAAAGGCCGCGAGAGCTCTGCTCTCGCGTTCTCGCCAAGGGGGCCAGGCCCCCTTGGATTCCCGTCTTTTTGGGGTTATAGGGGTGTTGGATTTCAGTCCCTGCCTCGCTGGTGCTTTCCGTAGGGTCGATCGCCCGCCTACCCGTTTTTTCGTAAAGAAAAAATTCATCCCTACGTACGGGGCAGAAAGTACGACGCAGAAAGCTTCGAGCGTGCTTTGCGCAGGAAGCCTGGTGTGGCGTAGGGAGTACCCCGCACGCAGGAGGGAGCTTTTTTCTTTACGAAAAAAGCGTACTGCGGGAATCAGACTCTCTGCGTGGCAGGGAGAGGGAAGTCTGTACAGACTTAACCCCCAAACCCTTTTTCGCCCTTAAATAATGGGAATCCAAGGGGAATCCCTCCCCGATGCGTCGTTTCACGACGCACCGCAGAGCCGCGAGACTCTGTCTCGCGGCCTTGCCCTTCGACCACACAGAGATCCTGAATAGAGGCTCTCAGTACCGCAGCATGTTCAGAGACGTGCTGCGGTACTTTTTCACTGCTGAAATCAAGAGGGCAGGTGCTTTGCCGGAAAGCGGTCAGGGAGGACAGGGTGGGAATGGAGAAAGTCATCCGGATAGTAAATCCGGTCTCCTTTTCCCATGTTGACCTCCATGGGGAGAAAATGTTATACTGATCTCATAGCGGGAGCCTGGAAGGCTCCAGGGGAGGAATTGCAGCATGAAGCTACGGATCGAGCGGCTGGAGCTGCCGGCGGATCGGCGGATTTTGGTGACCAGCGACATACACGGCCGGCCGGACTGGCTCCGGAGGCTGCTGGAACAGGCACAGTTTTCCCCCAGGGACGAGCTGTTCATCCTGGGGGATCTGATTGAGAAGGGGCCGGACAGTCTGGGCTGTCTCCGATACTGCCGGGAGCTGTCCATGCGAGGAAACGTTCACATCCTAATGGGAAACTGTGACACTGCCTGGGAAGATGTGCTGACGGATCAGGACTGCGGCTCTCTTCCCTATATGCTCCACAGGCCGGACAGCATCCTGAACGAAATGTGCGCTCAGCTGGGACTGCCGGTCACGCCCGAAAGCGACTTTGCCTATCTCCGGGCGCGGATGCGGGACGCCTTTGGGGAAGAGCTTTCCTGGCTGGCGGGGCTGCCGCATCTGATTGATACCCGGCGCTTTCTGTTTGCCCATGGGGGAATTGCCGGTTCTATGGACGCTCTGGAGGAAAACACGCCCTGGGGCGTGATGAAATGCGATCTGTTCTATAACCGCTGCGTAGCGGAGGGACGCGTCTATCCCAAATATCTGGTGGTAGGCCACATGCCCACAGCCAACTACTGCCTATCTATAGGAAACTGCGCTCCCGTTCTGGATCGGGAACGGCGGATCCTGAGCATTGACGGCGGAACCATCCGGAGCAGCGGGCAGCTGAATCTGCTGATCATCCCGGGAATGGATCGGGAGGATTTTACGGTTCTCTCCACAGACGATCTGCCGGAGGTCACAGCTATAGGGCCTCAGTCCCCCACGCCGGATCCGATTCATCTGCTCTGGGCGGATCCCTTCCAAATCCTGCGGGAGGAGGGAGACTTCTGCGTTATCAAGGCCCGGGGCCGGGAACTGCGGGCCCCCAGAAGCGAGCTTCTCATATATCCCAACGGAGAATTCCACTGCGGCGAAGCCACCGACTACCGGCTCCCCCTGAAGGCAGGGGATCGGATAAAAATTGTCCTCTCCCCCGAAGGCCCCGACGCCTTCTGCAAAAAGGACGGTCAGGTTGGCTGGGTGTCTAAAAGCCTGCTGGGAATCTCCGGGTAATCGTAGGGCAAGGCCGCGAGGCTCTGCCCTTGAGGTCTTCTCCCTAACCACGCAGGGATTCAAAACAGCATAGAAAAGAGGGAACGGGATGGACTGGAGGAAGAGCCTGCGGGAGAGCCGGTGGCAGCTGTTCTATCTGGGGATGGTAGGGCTGTGGCTGCTGCTGTTTCAGCTGCTGAAGGGCGTCCGGCCCGTGATGAACTGGCTGGCCCGGTGGATTACCGGGCCGGTGAAGCGGCTGGGGGCATGGCTGACCGACTGGGTTCCTACCTCCCTGTCGGAAATCGGAATCGGCCTGCTAATCCTGCTGGGGATCGCCGCCGTGGTGTGGGTGATCCGCGGGAGCGCCAAGGGCACGCTGATCCAGCGGGCAATGGGCGTACTCTGCGGCGCGCTGACCTTTTATGGGGGATATGTGTATCTCTGGGGCGTCAACTATTATACGGATACCTTTCAGGAACTGAGCGGTATTTACGCCCAGCCGCCCACGGTGGAGCAGCTCCATCGCACGGCGCAGCTGTTCGCAGAGGAGCTGAACGCAGCGGGCGCTGAAATCCAGCGGGACGAGCAGGGACTTTACGCAGAGGATATGGCCCAGGTGCTGGCGGACAGCCAGGGGCTTTACAATACCGTAACGGAGGAGTTTCCCTTTCTGGCCGGGCCGGATGTGCAGCCGAAGCCGCTGATCTGCTCGGAGCTTCTCAGCTGGCTGAATACGACGGGATTTTTCTGCCCCTGGCTGGGGGAATCGAATTTCAACAATCACAGCCCCGCCTGTGACCGTCCGGCGACGATTGCCCATGAGCTGGCGCATCAGCGGGGGATTGCGTCGGAGCAGGAGGCGAATTTCATTGCGGTGCTGGTAAGCACCCGGAGCGAGTCCCCGGCGTACCGGTATTCAGGATGGCTGCTGGGATATACCTATCTAAACAATGCGCTGCTCCAGGCGAACCCGGCCCTGTGGAAAGAGGTTTACAGCTCCCTGTCCCCGGAGGTGCTGGCAGATCTGGACTATATCCGCAGCTATTGGGCGGCGCATGATACCGCCGTGGGAGACGCAGCGGATGCGATCACGGATCAGCGGCTGAAGAACTACGGGCAGGAGCTGGGCCAGCGCAGTTATGGCGCGGTAGTGGATCTGCTGGTGGTCTATTATGGGGACGCAGGAGAAATCCAGCATTGAGTAAAAAGAAGCAACTCTTCCGCTTGCAGAGTTTTCTATCAATCCGTCAGATTTTGCAGATGCATTGCAGAGGCACGCAGAGAACGAAGCGGCGGCAGTCACCTCCTGGGAGACACCCCCCGTGGCAATATGCCGAAGGAGGCATATTGCGTCAGCTCCCGTCCGCTCGACGCGGACGGGGAGGGGCTTGAAGTCTCATCCCACCGCCCAAGGGACACGCCGATTGGAACGGCAGAAATGACCGATGCGCTGGGAGCAGATGACGTAGGATGGGAAGAGGATTCTCAAGGGGAAGGGGAGACAATTCTGCCCAAGTCTAACTTGGCTCCCCTTCCCCTTGAGCCGCCTTTTCAGCCAATGCTTTTGGCGGTGATAAGTCAGCAATATGCTCCATTGAAGAATGTAAACCATCGTTAGAGCGTATAGGGAGTTCCGCCAGCATGTAATTCCATTTGCCTGGAATCAGATTCAAGTAAACTTCAATCCGCTCTCTGCTGTAAACCACAATCCTATCCACAAGATTGCGGTAGAAGGTATCATCCTGCTTCTCCCCAAGCATAAGCCCTCGAATCGGATCGGAAATATCAGCCAGCAGCTCCTTCTGATTCGCTTGGATGGATTTTCGCTTGTTGGCCTTTTGGAGCTGTTGCTGTAAATTCTCCATCTCTGTATCATACCGTTCAGACATCCGATGGTATTCGCTCTTGGAAAGCTCTCCCCCCAGATACAGGTCCAGAAGCCGTTCCTTCTTTTGTGTAACCGCTGTCAGCTTCTGCTCCCATTTATCCGCGTCCATGTCCCTGCTTTCAAAGGTGGACAGCACTGTCCTTACGGTTTCAGTCAAATTGGAAATAAGTCTCTCCTGATTGCATTGCAGCTGCTTGACGATTGTCTGAAGCATCAGCATGAAGTCCTCGTCGCGGATTTGATAGTTGATATCACAGCCAATGTGATTTCCCGCCTTGTCTACCTTTGAAGCTCCATGCTGAGTGGCCTCAAAACAGCGCCACGCCTTGCACTGACTGCCATCCTTCCGATGCTTTGTCCTAGCAACAAACCGCGCCCCGCAGCATCCGCATTGAATTTTGCCGGACAGGCAGTACCGATTGCTGTGCTTGGCTCTTTCCTCCGGGGACGGAGAACGGCGCTCCAGCTCCTTTTGTGCCCGTTCAAACTGCTCTCTGCTGATGATGGGCTCATGATGGCTGCGCAGAATCACATACTCCTCCTGGCCGCGGTTGCGCTTGGCCTCATGATTCAGATAGTCCGGCGTATATGTTTTCTTCTGAATCAAATCCCCGCAGTACTTCTCATTTTGGAGGATGCGCAGCACAGCGATATTGGACCATTTTTTCATGTAAACAGAGGGTTCAATACCATCTTCACGAAGCTCACGCGCAATGGTATAGGTGCCCTTTCCTTCCTCTAAGAATTTGTGAAAAATCAGCCGTACCGCTTGGGCACCCTTTTCATTAATGGAGAGCTTTCCGTCACGGACGTCGTAGCCCAGCATATGATGACCGAATACAAACCCCTGTTCCATTTTACGCTTCTGTCCCCACTTGACACGCTCGGAGGTCTTTCGGCTCTCTTCCTGGGCGATGGAGGCCATAATGGTTAAACGGAGCTCACCGTCCGGATCCTTTGTATGGATGTTGTCATTCAGGAAGAGGACGTAAACGCCCAACCGCTTCAGGTCGCGGGTATACTGCAAGGTATCCACCGTGTTGCGGGCAAAGCGGCTGACCTCTTTGGTAATGATCAAATCCAGACAGCCGGCTTTTGCGTACTGAATCATACGGTTGAATTCGGTTCTCTTTTTGGTACTGGTTCCGGAGATGCCTTCGTCAGCGAAAACCTCCACAAGCTCCCAATCCGGATTCTGTTCAATATAGGTATGGAAAAAGCGCTGCTGGCTTTCAAATGAGTTTGCCTGATCCTCCTTGTCTGTGGACACACGGCAATAAGCGGCTGCTCTCAGCATGGTTTCGGCCCCTTTCAAAATAATCGTTCCGATGCTGTCCTCAGTTTATCCGCAACGCTGAGATTGGTCAAGGATGCGGAATTCAAGCAGCTGCGGTATATTGCCGGAGAAGCCTGTCCATACAGGCTTCATATTGTTGCTGGGTCAGTTGCTTGTTTGCCCGCAGGGAAAGGAGGACAGCCTGCTGAAAGGGAAGCTCAAATTCTTTGCAGTCCCAGTTTGTCAGATGGGGCTGTTCGGTCAGGGTTAACTGATAGACTCTTCTTTTCACAGATGGCGCCTCCTCAAGCAATATATCACTTCAAAACTTCATAGGCAGAGCGGACCTTGCGCTGGAGCCGTTGTAGATGCGGTAGACCTGGTAGAGGTAGCGCTTGTATCCGGGCAGATTGGTCATAGCCCTTCCCTCCCGGAAGATCACGATTGGAGCCGCCAGATGCAGCTGTGTCACTAGCCGCCTGCGCTTATACTCCCCGTGATAGAGATCCACGAACTCCACCACACCCCGCACCGTCTCCGCCCGCAGAGAATCCGGATCACCCTTCCAGGCATCTGTCAGGACGCCCATGGCCTCCCGATAGAACTCGTCCCCAACCCGCCGATAGAGCCGGAACGCAGTGCTGATGCAGGCCAGCCGCTGCACCCCCCTGGTCTGCTGGTAGTCCACGCAAAAGCCTGCATCTTCCGTTGCGTTCAGGAAGGCGAGCGCGTCCTCATCGCCGCCGCAGACCAGGGCCCGGAACCGCGCTCCGGCGGTCAGCTTGGCGGACGCGCCGGTCTGCTGGGCAAAGAGAAGGGCTTCTTCCTCCTGGGTCAGGCCGTAGAACACCTTGCAGCGGATGGGCAGATCCTTTCCGCCATTGAGCAGTTTCCTGGCCGAGATGGTATGCTGGCCGTCAAAGACGTAGTAACGCCCGTCCCGGCAGCTGACCTTGGGCTCGTTGGCGATGCGCTCATCGAACTGAGCGGCAATCCTGTGAACCCGTTTTTCGTTCAGTTCCCGCTGGTATGTAGTACGGGGAATGAGCAGCTGGTCGCTGCTGATGGTGAGCTCTTTGTAAAAGGAATGCTTCATTTGGTATGACCTCCGATTTCTGTAATGTACCTGCTTAATTTCTGCATAATGTGCATCAGCCTTTGCCGGTGCTGTTTCTCCGCCAAGAGGGCCGGATATTCCAAGAAAGTGTGGTCGCAGAGCTCGATGAAGGAGTCCACCTCGGCCGCCAGGGTACGGAGGATATCTGCCTCCGTTATAGGAGGCTTATCCTGTTCCATCTCGGCGGAAATGGCCCGGATCTGCCGGAGCACCTCCCGCTTGGACTGAGAGGACGGC
>JAAVZY010000139.1 GCA_022791945.1 Oscillospiraceae bacterium
AGCATCCAGGTGCTCTCGCCAGAAGATGGACGGGGAGAACCAAAACGCCTGCTGTCGGCGCTGAAGTGGTGCGGAGAGCATCGGATCCCCATCCTCCATCTCAGCCTGGGGACCCGGTTGCTCCGGGATTTTCCGGATCTGTACCGCCAGTGCCAGTCCCTGACAGAGGCCGGATGCACCATCGTGGCCGCTTTGTCCAACAGCATGAAAGCGTCCGCGCCCGCCTCCTTTCCCAATGTAATCGGCGTCCGTGCAAGCGAGATTCTGGAAGGAGATCAGTATCTTGTAGACTGCGACGCCAGCCTGTTAGAGGCTCCTTTTGTCGCGTCCGGAAAGCATACCTTAATACGCTGGGACAGCTCGGAGTATGTGACGCCTGTCTGCAACAGCTTTGCAGCCCCGCTCATGACTGCGCAAGCGCATCGTCTCCTGGAGCAAAAACCAGGGTTATCCTATCGGGAAATTATGAATGATCTGGGGCTTATGCGCAAGAGCACACGGATCTCCCGATTTTGGAAGCCTCTGGATATACCGGTTATTGGTGTTTTAGGCGATAGTAAAGAGATGTTTCCGCATCTGAATTCTTTCCTCCGCCAGAGCGGATATGACTGTCTGCCTTTAGACAGGGAACAGCTTTCAGTGCATGTGCCAATCGCCAAAACAATAGGGTACTATGAACGGATGCTGGAGCCGGACGTTGTCCTGGCTGTATGGAATAAACCCGAGGAATGGATGGACCTCCGGATTTATGTAGATCAGGATAAGCATCCAACCAGATATCGTGGAGAAGATATCTATCTTTCGGCACAGGCGTCTTTAGCCAGTCTAAGGTATTTGCGCTGTTATCTTGAGCAAACAGCAGAGTAAAATAACCCTGAGCTGCAGTTTAAAGGAGAACGACGCGTAATGGCGGAAAAAGACGCCTTGCGCAATCGACGTACAGTGACAGGCTCGGCGCCGGATCTTATGATCCGGCGCTCTTTTTATACCCAAATTCCGGTCCGGAACCGGGGCCCGCCGCTTCTGAAATTGAGATTTTCAAAATCAGAAGAAAGGCTGGGTCAAAAATGACAGAGAAAAAGGAATACAAAATCCGAATTAACGGAACACAGGTAACGGTCAGCCGGGAGGTGTATACGGTCTACTACCGCACCGAGCGCCATGCTGCTGCCCTGAAGGAAAAGGACGCGCGGCATGGAACCACGTCCTACCACGCCCTGGATACGGACGAGCGTCTGGGAGAGGAGCTGCTCAGAGATCCGAAGGCCAGCGTGGAGGAGCAGGCCATCGCCAACCTCCTGCGGGAAAAGCTCCGGAGGAGCATCGCCCTGCTTTCCAAGCCGGAGCAGGAGCTCATCCGGGCCCTCTATTTCGAGGAGCTCACAGAACGTCAGCTGTCCTGCCGCGTTGGAATTCCTCAACAGACGATCAACTATAAAAGGCGGCGCATTCTCCAGAAGCTAAAAAAACTTATGAAAATTTGAAAAAATGTTGGTCAACCACCCTCTGGATGCGGCTTATAAGTGAGGGGATATTTCAAAGCCCCTCATGGAAACTTGAAAACTACATATCCGGATGTCTGAATACCTTAACCGGCAGGGCTCCCGAAGGGGGCAAGCGGTACAGCGGATGCGCCAGGATCGCCCAAGAGGGCGGGAGCGATTCCCATCCAGGCTGGAAAGCAGTCCATGGCGGGCTGCTTCGCGACGACTCTGCCGGCGACAATAATACTTCCGTCCAGTCACAGCCCCCCAGGGATGGGGGAACACGCAATGAGGGCGGCCGCGGGAGAACCTCGCGGGGGTGAGAGTCCCATGAGGCGGTGAAGCCAGCCGCCGTTCAGGCATCCGCCCGGGCGTCTGGGGAAGCAGTGCCGAATACAGGCGCGCCAAAAAAGAAAATCTGAATGACAGGAAGCACTCCATCAATCCGCAAAAGCAGATACTTTTGCGGATTGATGGAGTGACTGCCTCCGCCAGGAGCAGTTTTTTGGCGGAAGGGAGTCCCTGTTTTTGTGTCATTGAGAGAACATATAGAGGGGGAGAACCGCATGACAGAGGAAGAAAAGCTTCGGGAACGCATCGCCAGCCTGCAGGTGGAGAGACAGCTTCAGTGGCTGATAGAGCAGGGAAAGATCACCGCGGCACAGCATCGGAAAGCCTGTCTGTATTGTGCCAAAAGGTGCGGGGATACAGGCGCGATTCTTTAGTGGGTATGGATATGGCTATTGGGAGAAGTGTGTGGTATGGTCGTGGTGTAGAACATGACGAAAAAGATCACGGCTTCAACGCGGGAATAAAAGGCAACGTGTCACCGCAAAAGTAAGTGCGCGAATGAGGGTGCAGGCTCAGCCTGCTTGAACCGCCGCAGCCGGAAAGGAGAGAGGGCAAATGGAAACAGGACTGTTTCCTCAGTGGAGTTCCGGGGAGCGTGAGATCCTCCCCATCGAGCCGCCGGAGCAGCAGGCAGGGAAGCTCCGGATCGCAGCCTACGCCAGAGTGAGCACGGATATGGCGGATCAGCTGAACTCCCTCGCCGCCCAGGTGAGCCACTACCAAAGCCTGCTGACCCAGCATCCGGAATGGGAGCTGGCGGATATCTACGCGGACGAGGGCCTGACCGGCACCCGCATGGATGTCCGGGAGGAGTTCCAGCGGATGCTGGGGGACTGCCGGAGGGGCCGAATCGACTGGATCCTCTGCAAATCGGTGTCCCGATTCTGCCGGAACACCGGCGAGAGCCTTGAAACCCTGCGGGAGCTGCGGATGCTGGGAATCAGCGTCTACTTCGAGAAGGAGAAGATCGACACCGCAAAG
>JAAVZY010000018.1 GCA_022791945.1 Oscillospiraceae bacterium
GGGGGGAGGGCCAGGAGCGAAGCGGATGGCAGGGGGATTCCGAGCGTGGCACAGCGTCGCTCCTTGCAGAAAGTATGAGCGTAGCAGGACACGCCCGAAACTCCCTGCGTCGCAGCCCCTGCGCCGCCTATGGGATGAATTTTTTCTTTACGAAAAAATGGGTAGGCGGGCGATTATCCTTGCGGAGAGTACCAGCGAGGCAGGAACCAAAATCCCGCCCCCCATAACCAAAAAAAGATGGGAATCCAAGGGGACGCGTCCCCTTGGCAGGAGGCTCGCAGGGTCAAGGCCTGCGGCCTTGACCCTTGGGCAGCGCCCTCGAGGTCTTCCCTTTCCGGGCAAAGGGCGGGAACGTGGTATGCTGAAAATGAAAGGGTGGCTTCAATGATTTTTTCCCGGCTGGATGGAACGGATTCTCTGGCGGCCTATCCAAAGGCGATTCAGGATGTGCTCCGCTATCTGCAAACCACTGATGTTCTGGCGCTTGCGCCAGGACGTTACGACATTGACGGCGACAGAATTTACCTCAATGTGATGGACATGACAACCCATTCCTTTGAGGGCTCCCATCCAGAGGTCCACCAGAGATACATTGATCTCATGTACTGGCCTGAGGGCGGGGAACGGATCGGCGTCGCTCCCTGGCGGGGCACGGAACCAGCCTTTGAAACGCACCCGGAAAATGACATCACGCTCCTGGAGTCCGTGGAGCAGGAGAGCTTTCTGACAGCAGCTGCCGGATGCTTCGCTGTGTTCTTTCCATGGGACGCCCACCGGCCTGCGCTGATGCTGGGGGACGCTCCCGCCACAAGCCGGAAATGCGTTGCCAAAATAGCTGTGGAGCTGCTCAACCGTTTATGAATACAGCTTCTAAGATTCTCCGGTTGATGGAAGGTCAGGACCTTCCATCAACCGGAGAATCTTAAATAGGCTCTAAGGAAACAGGCGGAAAAAATTTGTGTCCTTCGCCGAAATCCAGGTGTTTTTATGATTTCTTCCGGCAACGCTCTTGCCACCTCTCTGGGATGGTGATATAATTCCAACCAAAGGGAAGAATCCCGCCTGAAAGGAATGGCAGATACAATGGAAGAAATTAAAGTGACTCTCAACAGCACTCCGAAACCCAAGCCGGCGGACGAAAGCTGTCTCGGCTTTGGAAAGAGCTTTACCGATCACATGTTCCTGATGGATTATACGGTAGGAAAGGGCTGGCATGATCCCCGGATCGTTCCCTACGGCCCTCTGACGCTGGATCCCTCCTGTTCTGTCTTTCACTACGGCCAGGAGGTCTTTGAGGGCATGAAGGCCTACAAGGGTGCCAACGGAAGCGTTCGTCTCTTCCGGCCAGATGAAAACTTCAAGCGCCTGAACAACTCCAACGAGCGGATGTGCATCCCTCCCATTGATGAGGAATTCTGTGTTCATGCCGTGAAGGAGCTGGTCCGGCTGGAACAGGACTGGATCCCCTCCAGCGAAGGCACCTCCCTGTATATCCGGCCCTTTATTATCGGCTGCGAGCCGGTTCTAGGCGTTCATCCTGCCAATAATTATCTCTTCATCATCATCCTCTCTCCCTCCGGCTCCTACTACGCCAACGGCCTGGAGCCCGTGAAAATCTATGTGGAGCCGAAATATGTCCGCACTGTCCGGGGCGGAACCGGCTATGCCAAGACCGGCGGCAACTACGCCGCCTCCCTCAAGGCGCAGCAGGAGGCCAAAGGCTTTGCGCAGGTGCTTTGGCTGGACGGCGTGGAACAGCGTTATGTGGAGGAAGTAGGCTCCATGAACGTATTCTTCGTGATAGGGGACGAAATTGTAACCCCGGCCCTTCAGGGCAGCGTACTGCCGGGTATTACCCGGAAATCCTGCATTGAGATCCTCAAGGACTGGGGCTATCGGGTCAGCGAGCGGAAAATCACCATCGACGAGGTGGAGGAAGCCGCCAAAAACGGCAGCCTGAAGGAGATGTTCGGCACCGGCACCGCCGCGGTGGTTTCCCCCGTAGGCGATCTTCAGTACAAGGATCAGATGATCCATATCAGTGACGGAATCGGCCCCATCACCCAGCGGCTCTATGACGAAATCACCGGCATTCAGCTAGGCAAGCTGCCGGATCGCTTCAACTGGGTTCAGACAGTGGAATAGAGCGTACAAATCTCCATATTTTCGGCTGCTCCCGTCCCCAAAAGGGGGCGGGAGCAGTTCGGCTGTTTCAGACGGATACAGACCGCTTTTCATTTATACCATCATTCTGGACGGTTCCCCGTCCCAACGGAGGAGCGCTGCTCTCCGGCCAGGTGAGAAGGAGGCGCGGCTGACTGCTTATGGAAAACCGCATTAATTATCAGCGTGAGCTGGATCGGCTGCTGGAACAGCTGGAGCGGGAGGGCAAAACGCCTTCTCTGCTGCTGCACAGCTGCTGCGCGCCCTGTTCCAGCTATGTGCTGGAGTATCTGAGCAGATATTTTTTGATTACCCTGCTTTACTACAATCCGAACATCTCGCCGGAGGAGGAGTACCGCCGCCGGGCGGCGGAGCAGCAGCGGCTGATCGCTGCGCTACCGGCGGCGCATCCGATAAGCTTTGTGGAAGGAGAGTACCAGCCTGAGCGGTTTTACGCGGCGGCTCAGGGATTGGAGCAGGAACCGGAGGGCGGAGAGCGGTGCTTCCGCTGTTATGCGCTGCGCCTGCGTGAAGCGGCGCTGGCGGCCCGGGAGCGGAGCCTGGACTTCTTTACCACTACATTGTCCATCAGCCCGCTGAAAAACGCGCAGAAGCTCAACCAAATCGGCCTGGAGATCGCGGCGGAGGTTGGGGTGCGTTACCTGTGCGGCGATTTTAAAAAGAAGAACGGCTACAAGCGCTCCATAGAGCTTTCCGCACAGTACGGCCTGTACCGCCAGGACTATTGCGGCTGCGTGTTCTCTCAGCGAAAGAATCCCTGATCGTCCCCGCAGGGCAAGGCCGCGAGACGCTGTCTCGCGCTCTGCCAAGGGGACTCGTCCCCTTGGATTCCCATCTTTTGGGGGTTATGGGGTGGGGACGGGCGCAAGCGCCCGTCCCCCTGCCTCGCTGGTGCTCTCTGCGTGGTCGATCGCCCGCCTACCCATTTTTTCGTAAAGAAAAAATTCAGCCCATCAGGCGGCGCAGAGACTGCGACGCAGAAAGTCCCGAGCGTGTTCTGCTGCGTACATACCCTGTGCGGTGCGGGAAGTGTCCCGCACGCAGGAGGGAGCTTTTTTCTTTACGAAAAAAGCGTACTGCGGGAATCAGTCTCTCTGCGTGGCAGGGAGAGGGAACTCTGACAGACTTGACCCCACCCCTTTTCCGCCCTTAAAAAAGCCCTTCAAATAATGGGAATCCAAGGGGAATCCCTTCCCGATGCGCCGCCAGCGGCGCATCTCAGAATTCGGCGAAGCCGAATTCCTAAGTGCGTTGTGAAACAACGCACTGCGGAGAC
>JAAVZY010000019.1 GCA_022791945.1 Oscillospiraceae bacterium
CGCATTGTCAGATGAACAAAAAGAGGAATTGATAAAACGGTTGACAGAAGTATCTTCTGAAATCATGAGAGTGCCACAGGAATTTTTTGTAACAACAATTAAGGAGGTTTCAGATAAAAATTTTGGTATTGGTGGAAAAACCATCGATAAAGTGAAAGAAGAGTATGTAAAGAAACATCAATAAATTCCAACTTATCAACAAGCCCAAAAAGGCAGCCTCCCCCTCAAAGCGTCTGCCTTTTCCTGTCCCAGTCCTCCTACTCGCCCCTGAAAACCTCTGCCATCATCTTTGCCCCCAGCTTAAAACCGTCAATGAACATTTCCGAGAACTCAAACGGGATTACGTCAAACTGTTCGTCCATGATTTTAATGAACCGCTTGTCAAGGGGCGGCTCCAGCCTTGCCAATACCTCAATGAAGTCCTCATAATGGTGGTAATGCCCTTGATGGATTTTCCGGTATTTCTCATCTTTGGGGGCATACTGCTCCGCCGGGAAGATTTCACCATTATAGAGTTGTTCCAGCACGTTCTTCACGTATAATAGAAACCATCCTGAAAGGGGTGGTTTTTACCTGGATCAGCTAAAGTCACTGACAAGATTCCGCAGCAGCCTCGTCCGCCGGCGTTCCTGCCAGCTGGTAGAGCTGACCAACGTCCTGGACAAGATGTTTCCCGAATTCAAGCTCTTTTTCAAGGGAAAGTTCTCCGCCACAGCGTTGTACTTTCTCGACCACTATCAGTCGCCGGAACGGATCGCCAGCATAAATGCACGCTCTTATGAATCCCTTCGTAAAATCTCACGGGGCCACTTTTCTCTCAATGACTTTGTCAAACTCAAGGCACTGGCAAAGAACACTGTTGGCTGTACGACCGACTTCCTTCTCCAGGAAATGTCCATCCTGCTGGAGCTTTACACGTACCTGGACGCCAAGGTGGAGGAATTGGATGACCAGATTGAAGAATGTGTCCGGGGGTATTGAGCTGCCCATGCTCTCCATCCCCGGCATCGGCGCTTCTTCCACCGCCGTCATCCTCTCTGAGTACGGTGATTTCAGCAAGTTCAAGGATTCTTATCCGGTCAGTTTGAATCCACCGGCCACATGGTTAAGCATGGCTCTCCTCATCTCCGCTGCGCCCTTCTCAACTGCTGCCTTCCACTTGTTTCTAACGAACCTGTTTTCGCTGAATTTTACGCCAAGAAGCGGGCTGAGGGAAAGACCCATCAGGTTGCCATGACCCTGTTGCCAAGAAGCTGCTGCGGGTGATCCACACTCTGCAAACCAAGAATATCCCCTACGATCCGGCGCTGATCCGCTAATCCGATATCCTCCTTTTTTGACCCCCTCCTTGAGGGCTTGGTTCTGTGCGCTCTTTTTTCAATACCTAATTTTTCTTCTTTGGGGGCTTGACTTTTTATAGATAGTAACCTACACAAACTATGGTATACAATCCCATTACCATAATATCTTCCAGCTTGTGCCGCTTATTTCCCTATTGCCTTCTTGGATCTGTCACTTCATTTAGCTTTTTTACCGGTTTTTCTATACTCATGTGCCTATTTTGTCACTTCTTCGTAGAACAGTAAACGATGTCGCCCTGGGGTTGTGTATAGTAAGACTTGACAATTTCATCCCAATCATGTAGGATAATAAACGCAAAATAGTTTTGCAGTCAGGCTGATTGGCAGAAGAGAGAAGCTTTCTGCCTGATTTTGCGCTTTGCCGCTGTGACGAAATCGGCACACGTAGCAGACTTAAAATCTGCCGGAGGCAACTCCTTACGGGTTCAAGTCCCGTCGGCGGCACCAGCAGGCTAAGACTGCACTTTCATCGCGCACTCACTTTGTGGGTGCGCGATGACTTTTCTTCCCGCGCTGATAATGTGATCCCTTTCGTCAACGAGCGGCCTTGTTCTCCCTTAAACCGCTTTTGTTTATGTTTTACATGAAGAAAGGGCAGATGGGGAGCGGCGTACAGACCTGAATCCCGCACAGACCTGCCCCCCACGACCTTACCCGACCGGGTCTTGCGAAAGGAGCGCGGGTGTGGTATCATTATTCCAGCAGAAAGGGGCGGGAATGTGAGCCTGTACACCATAGGAGATCCGCATTTGTCCTTTGGGGGGAGCAAACCCATGGACATTTTCAAGGGCTGGGACAATTACACGGAGCGGCTTCGGGAGAACTGGAACCGGATTGTTTCTCCGGAGGATACGACGGTTATTGTGGGCGATATCTCCTGGGGGATGACACTGGAGGAAGCGGAGGCTGATTTTGCCTTTCTCCATGCGCTCAACGGCAGGAAGCTCCTTCTCAAGGGCAACCATGACTACTGGTTCGGCACCAGGGCCAAGGTGGAGCAGTTCTTTGCCGCCAAGGGGTTTGATACGCTGGAGATCCTTTTCAACAACGCCTATGAATACGGCGGTTACTCTCTCTGCGGCACCCGGGGCTGGGTCAACGAAAAGGGAGAGGGCGGCGACCGGAAGATTATCAGCCGCGAAGCCGGCCGGCTGCGGCTCTCCATGGAGGCCGGGCGCGCCCTTGGAAAGCCGCCCATTGCTTTCCTGCACTATCCCCCGGTCTATTATGTAAACGAGTGCCGGGAGATTTTGGATGTCCTGAAGGAATACCGTGTTCGGAAATGTTACTACGGCCATATCCATGGCGCCGGATTCTGTTACGCCATCGACGGGGTCTACGAGGGCATTGACTTCCGGCTGGTTTCCTGCGACTATACCCAGTTCCGGCCGGTCAAGGTACTGTAAGAACCTTGTATTCACAGCGGAGAGGACCTCGAGAGCTCTGCTCTCGAGCACTCGCCAAGGGGACGCATCCCCTTGGATTCCCATCTTTTTGGGGAGGGGGTGGGGACGGACGCTTGCGCCCGTCCCCCTACCTCGCTGGAACTCCCTGCAAGGACGATCGCCCGCCTACCCATTTTTTCGTAAAGAAAAAATTCATCCCCATAAGCGGCGCAGAGACTGCGACGCAGAAAGTCCCGAGCGTGTTCTGTTACGCTCGGGACTTTCTATGTGGGTGAAACGCTGTGGGACGCACGGAATCCTCCAGGCAGGGCTACCGCCTGACGGCGGCATCCCTGCCATGCCCCTGACGTTCCTTCGGAACGTCTCACAAGGGGGCCGAGCCAACTTTGTGCGCCGATGGACGCTTTGTGCGAATTTAGGATGATCTGCACTCCTTAAATTCGCACAAAGCGTCTGTAGGAGCACAGAGTCGGCTTGCCTCCCTTGTCAAAGGGAGGGGGACCGCCGCTGCTCCGAAGGAGCGGCGGTGGTGGAAGGATTCCCACGGGAGCACAGAATACCCCACCTGCACATTACCAATCGGAAGATCAATCCGGTCTCTGCAGAAATCCCCGTGCGCCGCAGGAAGTATCCCGCACGCAGGAAGGAGCTTTTTTCTTTACGAAAAAAGCGTACTGCGGGAATCGGATTATCTGCGTGGCAGTGGTTCGGAAGTCTGTACAGACTTAACCCCACCCCTTTTCCGCCCCTAAAAAGCCCTTAAAAAATAATGGGAATCCAAGGGGGAATCCCTTCCCCTTGGCGAGAGGCGCGCAGGGTCAAAGCCTGCGGCTTTGACCCTTGGGCAGAGCTCTCGCGGCCTTCCTGCTGTGAACGCAGATTCCGGGAGCTTCTATGACAGCATGGGCATCTCTGTCATGCGGAGGTTGGTGCAGCCGTAGGGGATGAGCCGCTTTTCCTCCGGTTCCTCCAGGGGCGCCCTGGAATCAGGCTCCCTGGCGCAGACGCCATAAGCGCTCTCCCAGGGAATCTCTGCCATGGGAAGCACCAGCTCCACCGGCGCTCCTTCCGGGGAGAAGGGGCAGTCTGTCATGGGGCGCAGCTTCACCTGGGCCTCCCGGCTACAGAAGCCGTAGTTCCACTTCTCCTGGGGCTTCAGCTCATAATCGCAGTAGGGGAACGTCCGCTCCACGCCTTCCCGCACGTACTCATGCCGGAGCCACTCTGCCCGGATGGGCAGGGCAAACACCAGCGGCCCCCGCTGCACAGCCGTCAGCCCGTTGGGACGCTCCTTCCACTGAAGCCCAAAGGACAGCTCCACCTCCAGCGTGTCCCGGCTCCATTCCCGGACAATCGGGACAAACGTCCCCGGCCCCGCCGGTTCCCCGTTGATCCGCGCCTCCGCGGCCAATCCGGGAATCCGGACGGACAGAGGGAACCGCACCGGCTTCTCCGCCCGGACCTCTATCCGGGCGGTATCCCGGAAGGGATACTCTGTGCGCACTTCAATCTCCACGCCGATACCCTGCACCCGGGTGGACAGCGTCCCGGGAACCAGCAGCGCGATTGCAATTTCGCCCTCCCCCTTCAAAAAGGCGGAGAGCGCCAGCTTGGGCCAGCCCTGACCGAAATTGGCGGTGCAGCAGCCAAAATTGGGCTCCAGACCAAAGAGATGGGATTCTCCGTTGTTGGAGGTAAAATGCACCGCCTCCCCCGGAATCCGGCTGCATTCGATCTGATTGGTGAGCTGATCGTACTGGTGGGCCCACATGTCCGGGCTCACCGCCGCAGGAAGGGCATTGAAGGCCAGCAGCTCCAGCCGATCCCCCCACTCGCTGTTTCCGGTGAGCGCCAGCAGCTGCTCATAGGAGTACATGGCCTCCACCACTCCGCAGAGCTCCGTCCCCTGGGTGGGAGCGTTCCCGGCCAGGCACTCGTCCCCGGTGAAATGCCCGGTGACGGTTCCGTGCTTCTGCTCCAGCACAGCCAGCATCCGCCGGGCGGAATCCTCCGGATCCCCGCCGGCAAGCCGGGAATAGAGCCCGCCCGCCTTCAAAGCCATGGCGGTATTGACCACATGGGTATGGAAGCTCCAATGGGGATGCGCTTTCGGGGCATCCATCGGGAGGATCTGATACAGCGCGTCGTAGTCCATGCCCTGGATCCGCAGAAGGTGGGCAAGCTCCAGCATCCATTTCTCCGGCCGGCGCTCATAGAGCCAATAGAGCGGGATCAGGCACTCATACCACCGGGCCGCTCCCCAGCCGAACAGAGTGTGGGCGTTCAGATGGTTCCGGAGGTTTTTCAGAATCCCGTAAACCGCCGGCTCCATCCGCTCATCCCCGGCGCACTGGTGGTAGACGGTCAGCACCTTGGCAATGAGGAAAACCGCCCAAACATCATAGCTGCCCCGCTGCTCCTCCGAACAGGGGCAGATCCAGCCGTCCTCTCTCTGGGCGGAGAGAATGGCGTCCACATACCGCCCGGCCCGGCGGACCAGCTCCGGATCCCTCAACAGGTACGCCAGGGGGATAAACCCGTCCAGCCAGTAGGGCACCCGCTCCCAGCCCTCCCGGTCCCCGCCGATCCACTGGCTGTCCCGAACGTCGGGCCAGATCTCGTCCAGGTGCCCGGCCAGCCCCTGGGCCTGGAGCTCCAGCTGGCGCCGCAGCCATCCTCCGGGGGACAGCTCCTTTGCCGGGAAGAATTGGTATGCGGACGGACGAATAGATTTCTGTTCTGTGGCACTGTTCATCATAGGGGCATCTCCTTTGTGCAGCAAGCCCGGCCGGGGCTCTGCCTGAAATAGGAAGGGGCTCCGCAGCGTTGAAAGGAATGAATTCTTTTCAACACTGCGGCAATTATAAAGGAAAAAGGGATCTGTCGATTTCCCAACAGATCCCTTTTGAACGTTCAGCCTTGGAGAGACTTATTTCAGCTCTACCTTTGCGCCAGCCTCTTCCAGCTTGGCCTTGAGCTCGTCCGCGTCGGCCTTGGAGATGCCTTCCTTGACGGGCTTGGGGCAGTTGTCAACCAGCTCCTTGGCGTCCTTCAGGCCCAGGCCGGTTACGTCCTTAACCAGCTTGATAACGCCCATCTTGGAAGCGCCGGCTTCCACCAGGATAACGTCAAACTCGGTCTTCTCCTCAGCGGCGGCAGCCGGAGCGGCAGCGCCAGCCATCATAACAGGAGCCGCAGCGGATACGCCGAACTCCTCCTCGATTGCCTTAACCAGCTCGTTCAGCTCCAGTACGGAGAGAGCCTTGATATCGTCAATAAACTTTGTGATTTTCTCAGAAGCCATTGAATATATCCTCCTAATTCAAGTTGTTTGTTTGGTGTTTGGGGCGGACAGGGGACTAGGCGGTCTCCTCCTGCTTCTCGGCAATCTTGCTCAGAGCCACGGCCAGGCCGCGGATGTTGCCATTGAGGGCGCTGCACAGCATAGCAAGCAGCTGCTCTCTGGAAGGCAGGTTGCCCAGATCGACGACCTTCTCTACCGGGAGAACGCCGCCGTCCATGAAGCCGCCCTTGATGCTGAAGCCGGACTTGATCTTGTCAGCATACTTGGCTGCAACCTTTGCGGGAGCAACCGCGTCGTCCTTGCTGATAGCCAGAGCGGTGGTGCCCTCCAGCACAGAGGACAGATCGTCCAGGCCAGCGTTCTTGGCAGCAAAACGGAGCATGGTGTTCTTGACAACCATGTACTCAACGCCAGCCTCCCGGAACTCTCTGCGGAGCGCGGTATCGTCAGCCACGTTGATACCCTTGTAGTCCACCAGCACGCCGGCCGCCGCGCCCTTCAGCTGTTCGGTGAGATCTGCCACCAGCTGTTCCTTCTGCTTGAGAATTTCTGCACTCGGCATATTCGGTTCACCTCGTTTCAGATGAGATACGCCGCCCTTTCAAGGAAGGGATGAAAAAGCCCATTTCCCGCATGGGAAATGGGCAGAATCTGCATAGAGATATTCTGCATCGTTTCCCTCGGCAGGCGGAAGCATCCATTATACGCCTTTCAGCGCACCTGCTGTCTTCAGAAAGCAACGGCAGTTATTATTATATCCCTCCCGCACAGAATTGTCAAGAGGGATCCGCTTTTTGGAAAATAGAAAATTGCCCCCAGCAAGGCCCTACACTTCACCGGAAGAAGAGCCAGCTCAAAAGAAGGAACAGCCCGATGACGAACAGAAGCGCGGGAACAAACACAATCAGAGCCGCCAATATCATGGCGGGGACATCCTTTTTCTCCAGGGGCTCCCGCTCCAGCTGCTCCCGGAAGTTCCGTTCGCTTTCCTGAATATGAATCAGCCGCTCGCGGCGCTTGTTGAACATCTCCTCTCCTCCTTTCATCCGGCTCTCAGCACGCCTGTTTGGGTCCGGAAGGGAAAGACCTCGAGGCTCTGCCTCACGTCTCCGCAGTGCGTCGTGAAACGACGCACCTAGGAATTCGGCTTCGCCGAATTTTGAGATGCGCCGCCAGCGGCGCATCGGGGACGCGTCCCCTTGGATTCCCGTCTTTTGGGGGTTATGGGGACAGGATTTCAGTCCCTGCCTCGCTGATGCTCCCCACAAGGTCAATCGCCCGCCTACCCATTTTTTCGTAAAGAAAAAATTCATCCCCATAGGCGGCGCAGAAACTGCGACGCAGAAAGTCCCGAGCGCGTTCTGCTGCGCTCATACTCTCTGCGGGGAGGGGACTTGGGTGCGACGTTCGAAATCCCCCAGTCAGGGCTACCGCCTGACGGCGGCATCCCTGCCGGCCCCGGACGCTCCTTCGGAACGTCTAACAAGGGGGCCGAGCCAGCTTTGTACGCTGATGGACGCTTTGTGCGTAGTTAAGAGACACTCATCCTCTTAAATTCGCAGAAAGCGTCCACAGACGCAGAGTGTTGGCTTGCCTCCCTTGTTATACGTTCCGAAGGAACGTATGGGAGAGGGGACCGCCGCTGCTCCGAAGGAGCGGCGGTGGTGGAAGGATTCCCATGGAAGCAGAAATCCCCTCACCCGCACATACCGATCGGAAGATCTGGCTCAGTTTGTGCAGGAACCCACGTGCGCCGCAGGAAGTATCCCGCACGCAGGAGGGAGCTTTTTTCTTTACGAAAAAAGCGTACTGCGTGAATCAGACCCTCTGCGTGGCAGAAAGCCGGAAGTCTGTACAGGCTTAACCCCACCCCTTTTTCCGCCCTTCAAAAGCCCTTAAAAAAGATGGGAATCCAAGGGGGGCCAGGCCCCCTTGGCGGAGCGCGAGGCAGAGCCTCGCGGCCTTGCCCGGCCACGCGCGCGGAGATTCTGAACAGGCTCTAAGGGAAGGATAACACAAAAACCCCCGGCTGTGTAAACCGGGGGCTGAATTGTCGTTTTCGGGGGCTGAATTGTCATGGGGGAGACTGGGCGGCCTGGGGAAGCAGGATCTCGGCGGTGAAGGCGCCTTCCTCGCTGTTGACGCTGAGATAGCCGCCCAGGCGCTTGACAGTGGAGCGGACGCGTCCCAGCCCGAAGCCGTGACCCTCCCCCTTGGTGGTACGGAAGCTCCCGCCGGCCTTTTTCTGTTTTTCCCCGGCGGTGAAGTTGGTAAAGGAGATATAGAGCTGCGCGCCCTTCATCTCCATGTAGACCCGAATCAGCCGCCCGTCCTCCGGGAGGGCAAGGCTTGCGTCAATGGCGTTGTCGAAGAGGTTGCCGATGATCACGCACAAATCCAGCTCCGAGAGAAGCAGCGCCGTGGAAATGCTGGCTTCTGCCTGGACGGGGATGCGCTTGGCCCTGGCCAGGGAGAGCTTGCTGTTGAGGATGGCGTCAGTCATGGGATTCCCGGTTTTCACAGCCATATCCACCGTGTTGAGATCGGTTTCCAGCGCGTCCAGATAGGCTTTGACCGCGTCCCAGTCCCCTTGGGCGGCGTGTACCTTCAGGGTTTGGATATGGCTGCGATAGTCGTGCCGCCAGCCGCGCATCTGCCGGTACATATTTTCCACTTCGTTGTAGTGAATCTCGATCAGCTCCCGCTGATAGGCCGCCAGCCGCTTGTCAATCAGCCTCGAAAACATAGGGGTGCTCCTTTCTGGACTCTCTGCGCGGAAGACCTCGAGGCGCTGCCTCGAGCTCCGCCAAGGGGATTAAATCCCCTTGGAACCCGTAATTTTTAAGGGCAAAAAAGGGGTGGGGTCAAGTCTGTACAGACTTCCGTCCTCCTGCCGCGCAGACAGTCTGATTCTCCCAGTACGCTTTTTTCGTAAAGAAAAAAGCTCCCTTCTGCGTGCGGGGTACTCTCTGCGCCCAACAGAGCTTGCGCAAGAGCCTCCTGCTGGGGATTCCGTGCGTCGCACAGCGTCCCCCCTCCGCAGAGAGTGTGAGCGTAACAGAACACGCTCGGGACTTTCTGCGGTCGCAGTCTCTGTGCCGCCTATGGGGATGAATTTTTTCTTTACGAAAAAATGGGTAGGCGGGCCAACGACGGCGCAGGAAGGCGGGTACGAGGAAGGGGGTGGGACTACCCCACCCCCATAACTCTTAATAATGGGATTCCAAGGGGACGCGTCCCCTTGGTGAGTGCTCGAGAGCAGAGCTCTCGAGGTCGTCCCCTTCTCACCCACTCACCAATCCGTCTCCACGGCCTCGCCGGAGAGCAGGTTCGAGAGCTCCTTGCCAACCTTGTCCACCAGACCGGAGCGGCCGATATAAGCGTTGTTCCCGTTTAGGGAAACGATCGTAGTCAGATCCTCCAGCACATAGAAGTCAATGCGGTCGGAGGTTCCGTCCAGCATATGATAGGTGATGCTCATGCTGGGGGATGAGAGCTCCCGCTCGGTCAGGTTCACGTCCTGGATCCCGGTGCTCAGCAGCAGCTGATAAAACTTCCGGGACATATCCTCATCGGTTGCCGCCCCATCCATGGTAAAGGTGAAATCGTTTTTCTGGGGATCGTCCGGCTCCTCCGGATTGGGGGTCTGGGTGATCTGTAGGGTGTGTTTCTTTCCCTCCAGCTCCAGCTCCACCCGATCCACGCTGGCGATGTTCGGCAGAATCACCAGGCTGGTGATCACCTGGCTGGGCTTCACCCCAACCCAGGGCAGATTCTCCTTCGGCACGGCGTAAACCAGATCCACTCCCTCACGCATCACATAATAAGACGCAATGTCCTTGGGATTGGCGGCGGGATTTCCCTCGCTGTCAATGCCGGAGCCCACCAGCAGACGGAAGCTGGAGGTTTCCTCATACCGCATTTCAGCTGTCATATAGGCCGGATCCAGCCCGTAGACACTCAGATCCGTCGGAGACACGGCCACAACCTCATCCGCTGTGAGGCTGAAGAAGGAATACACGTTGTTCTGCATCCACATGCTGTCCACCAGGGAGCGGACAGGGCTGGTCATCTTCACCGAATCCATGGCGCGCTCCTTGTCCGGATCATCGTCTTCGATTTCCTGAATGACGATGGGAGACTCCATATAGTTTCCGGTAATGCTCAGAAGGTTCAGCTCGATGCCGGCCCCGGTTTCGCTGGCAAAGGCTGGGGTTACCTGGGTGTCCAGATAGGCGGTCCGGGGGAGATAGGCTGCGGACAGGGCAGTGGTGGACAGGCCGTAGACCGTGTCCGTCTCTGTGTCCAGCCGCCGGGCATACCGCCGCAGGCCGTCCGGGGAGATGTTCCCCAGAGCCACCTCATAGGAGGTACCGTCCTGGAATTCCACCCGGATCTCCGCCTCTGCGGGCTGAAGGCCGTAATCCCCAAGCCGGGTGCTGTGCTCCTCCACTACCTGAATGGCGGTCAGGGTGGATACCTGTATCCGGGTGGTGTTGTACTGGCTCTGGTTGGCCGGAAAGTCCCCAAGCTCCTGGATCCGCCAGAGATTCTCCCCTGCCAGCTCGATGGTGTAGGCGTCCTCCCGGTTCTTCACGGAAATAGAGCGCACCTGCTCGCTGCTCTGATCCGCAATGGATACGGAGGAGGTGGTGGGCGTCAGGATGGAGGAGGAATCCTCCTCCTTTTCCGGCAGCAGCATCAGCACGGCCACCGCCGCTGCCAGCACCAGAAGCACCACCGCCCCAATGACAATGGTTCTGATTTTCTTGCTCATAAATGCCTCCTGCGGAGCCAGATGATCACGCCGGCGGCCAGAGTTGCCACGGGCACCAGAATCACCAGGATCACCATATAGGTCTTTACCTGGGCATCCGTAATGGTAATGGAATTCACAGAGATGTTCAGGGGCAGAATGGTCACCTGGGCCTTCCGGGCGGCCAGACGCTCATTGACAGCCGCCATCAGGGAGCTGTTGGAGAACATCTGATAGGTCATATAGGTAGAGCTGAGCATTTCCGGAGAGCTGATGGTCACCACATAAGAGGTCATGGGCGTCATGCCCTCATACTTCATCCGGCTGGTCAGCACCATGGTGGGATAGGACTGCTGGGGCTGGGCGTAGGGGTCAAAGTCCTCCCCATAATCCGCCGGGATCACCACGGCCGTGTCGGAGCTTTCCGTCAGAATCCGGGCAGTGCGGTTGCCGGAGGCGTAGGTTCCGTCCCCGGAAGCGGAGGGCCCGAACACCAGCTCCAGCGGGCGGGCATAGGGCGCCAGCAGAGGCGCGGCGGAGGCGTTGCCCATGGCTTCCACGGTGGTGTCGTCCACAATGCGGTTCAGCATATTGAAGGGATTCTGCAGGAAATTCCCGTCGCTGGTTTCATAAAGGAACCCGTCGCCCACGGAAACGCCCCATTCGGCCAGGAAGCTCTTCAGCACCGGCCCCACCGGGCTGGTCTGGGAGGCCACGAACACAAGGCCCTTCCCGAAGTTCCCGTCGTTGTCCAGATAGGCCTCCAGCTTCTTCACCTGCTCGGCGGAGAGATCCCCGGAGGGCTGGGGCAGAATGACAAAGGCCGCCTCCTGGTCAACGTCCCCGGTGAGCAGATCCTGCTCCACAACCTCATAGTTGTTGGCCTTCAGCAGCTCCAGATAGGCGGAAATATCCGGCGTGTCAAAGCCGGTGAGCACGGAAACGGTCACGGGATTCTCATCGGTTACATACATAATGGCATAGGTCAGGTTCTGCTCCGCCTCGGAGCGGTAGGTGACGCTGCCGTCATACTGGCTCTGGCTGTAGCTGAACAGGGAGTTCAGGGCTACCTTCTTCATCCGGAGATCGGATTCCACAATCATATCCCCGGCGGTAAAGCTTTCGTTGGGATAGGCCTGGGTCACGGTGGGGTTGGTCACCGGATCCACAAAGGACACCTTGATATGCCCGCCGGAGTACCGCTCGTAGTTCTGAAGCACCTCATAGGCCTGCTTGTAAAGATCCCCGATCTCGTTGCCCTGGCTTCCGGCAGCGGAAAAACGGCTTTCCGCCGCAAGCACGGTGATGCTTACGTCCCGGCTGAGATCCCGGATATAGGCGGCGCTGTCCTCCGTGAGGGCAAAGCGCTTGTCCGGGGTCAGGTCGATATCCAGCGGGAACCGCTCCAGCAGCAGGGAGACAATCACGTTGACCAGCACCAGCGCCGCCAGAAAGCCGACGGTGATCACTGTGGCCAGGGAGCCGTATTTCAGCCGGCGCTTATTAAACGGTTTCTTTTCCATTGATTTTGATTCCTCCTATAGTCAACACGCGCCCGGAAGGGAGTCCCCTCCAGGCCTGCGGCGGTCAGCTCCAGCGCTTCCGCTCCAGCATCCGGATGGTCAGAAATACAAAGGCCACCGCCACGCTGACGAAATACAGGATGTGGGACAGGTTCAGCAGCCCGCTGACCAGATCGCTGTAGCGGCTGGTAAAGGACAGCGCCCCCAGCAGGGTGCCCAGAAACGCCATTCCGGCGGGCATTACGCTGGCAATGCTGTCAAAGGACAGAATCGCCAGCATAATCACCAGGGTGACGATCGCGGCGATCATCTGGCTCTCCGTCAGGGAGGAGATGAACAGGCCGATGGCCAGCAGGGCCATGCCGATGAGCAGCAGGCCCAGGAAGTTCCCCAAAAAGCCCTGCCAGTCCACCGGGGCGAAGGTGGCCATAATGACCGCGTAGACGATGGTGGGGGCAATGCCGATCAGGAACATCAGGGCGGCGGCCAGATATTTTCCCATCACCAGGCCGGTGGTGCTCACCGGGGCGGTGAGAAGCAGCTGATCGGTTTTGAGCTTTTTGTCCTCGCTCATCAGCCGCATGGTCAGCAGGGGAATCAGGGTGATCACCACGTTCACCAGGGAGGTGAACACATACCGCAGAAGGGTGGAGGCGTGGCGGAGCACATCCCAGAAGAAGTACCCGCCCAGCAGGAACATCACCGCCAGGAACACATAGCCCCAGGGGGTGGTGAAATAGGATTTCAGCTCCCGTTTGAAAATTGCGCTCATTGCTCCTCTTCCTCCTCATTTGCCGGCTCCGGCTGGGGATTCCGGGCTGCCTGGGCCGCCTTGGCGGCTGCTTCCCTGGAGTCCTCCAGATCCTCCTCCACGCTGGACTGGCGGTATTCCACCGGCTTTCCGCCGGTCAGCCGGAGGAAGATGTCCTCCAGGCTCATCTCTGTGGACTTCAGGCCCAGCAGGGGCCAGTTCCGCTCCGCCAGCCGCTTGAAGATCTCCCGGCGGAGGTCCTTGTCCTCGCCGCTCTCCACAGAGTATTCGTAAACGCCCTCCTCCTTTTTGCCAAGGGGGATGACCTCCTTCATGCCGGAAATGGCGGAAAGGGTCTTGAGGACCTCTTTTTCCGGCCCGTCGATCCGGACCACGTACCGGTGATCCTGGGACATATGCCGGGAGAGGTTTTCGGTGGTGTCGTCGGCCACCAGGCGGCCGTGATCGATGACGATGATTCGGTCGCAGACCGCCTGCACCTCCGAAAGAATGTGGGAGGAGAGGATGACGGTGTGCTTTTCACCCAGGGATTTGATCAGGCTGCGGATCTCAATGATCTGCTTGGGATCCAGTCCCACGGTGGGCTCGTCCAGGATGAGCACCTCCGGGTTGCCGATGAGGGCCTCCGCCAGGCCGACCCGCTGGCGGTAGCCCTTGGAGAGGTTTTTGATCAGCCGGTCCATATGGTCGGTGAGCTTGACCGTATTGCAGATCTCACGCACATGGGCGGCTTTGGGGAGCCTGCAGCGCTTCAGGTCGTACACAAACTCCAGGTATTCCCGCACAGTCATATCCAGGTAGAGGGGGGGCAGCTCCGGCAGATAGCCGACAACCCGTTTCGCCTCCAGGGGCTCCTCCAGAATATCGTGACCGTCGATCCTGCAGACTCCGTCCGTTGCGGAGAGGTAGCCGGTCAGGATGTTCATCGTGGTCGATTTTCCGGCGCCGTTCAGTCCCAGGAAGCCCAGGATCTCGCCTTGATCTACATGGAAGGTCAGGTTGTCCACGGCAACCTTCTGTCCATATCTCTTGGTGAGATTGGAAACCTCAATCATTTGGAACACTCCTTATACTTCAATACAATTCCGCTGCATCGGGGCCGGCAGCAGCGCCCCCAGGCTCCGGAAGAAGGGAGCGTCAGCAGAATATCTATATCAATATATCACAAATGGCGGCATTTTTCCATATCCTTTGTGATAAAAATGTGGAATGTTTACTTTCCCTTTGTAAAATCCCAGAGGCGTTCCTCTCCCGGACAAGTCAGCTCTACGCAGGGTATTGTCTGCGATCACCCGTTCGAGTGGAAAACCTGTCCAATCTTTCACACTTTCCACCGGGTTTTCAACACCCCGGCCGGTATTTTCCCCCATTGCCAGGGGGAAAACAACGGATTATCAACATTTTCAACCGGACTTTCAACAATCAACACCCCTCTACTCCGGGTAGTTCCCCCTTGCGCAGAAAGCCCGTTCTGTCCGTTCCCTGAAGAAATCCGCCCGGCAGACACAAACACTCCCCTTTCGACGGTTCCTTTCGGCAGTGTTCTGGGAGGGGGGCCATCCCAGAGAGCCAGCGCACCAGCTGGGGCACTTGCTTTTTCCATGCGGCGGAACTATAATCAAGGTAGTACCGCTTCAGGGCAGCAGGTTTGAACGTTTGGACAGACGAAATCTTCAGGAGGGCTTTTTTATGAAAAGTCAAGTGACAGCCAGGCATGAGCCAATCATGGCCCGCTTCGGGGGAATGGGCTTCCACAATTCCGAATCCGGTCTATACCGCAAAATGAGCGATCGGCAGTTCCATGAGGTAGTGGGGAAAATCTACCACGAGCTTGCCCCGGGCTTTTCCCGGATGGGCGGAGGCGCGCCCGACTGGACCAAAGAGCAGATGGACGATTTTGCTGAGTACTGTGAAAAAATGCAGTGCAAAACCAACACCACCATCTATCTCACCGGACACTGCGTCCGCTATCACTCCGACGAGGAGTTCCGCCGGTACGCCTGCGACGTGGCCGACCGTCTGGAGTACGTAATCCGGGAAAAGGGGATTCAGAACGTCAAAATTTACTGCATGTCCAACGAGCTCAGCCTGGACGACTGGGGCGAGCTCAACTTTGAGATGAACACCTTCAAAACCTATCATACCTATCTCTACAATGAGTTCCGCCGCCGGGGGCTGCCGGTGATGCTCCTGGCCACCGACGCCTCTCCCATGGAGCGGTGGGAGTCCATCGAATGGGCCATAGCCAATGGGATGGTCCCCATCTCCCAGGTGTTCGGCGGACACCATTACTCCAATGACTTCGATCCGGAGGATCTGGATTTCTACAAGGTATTCAAGCGCCACTGCTCCGATGTGGTGAATCTCCTCAAGCCCCACGAGCGCCGGTTTATCCTGGGGGAATTCGGCCTGGCCCAGCGGTTCAAGCAGGGGGTCAACAACGTCAACGGCGTCAAAATGGACGTGTGCGACGCCTTTTACAACGGCAAGGAGGAGTATTCCGCCCTGCAGATCTGCGAAATGGCCATGGCGGCCATGAACGCCGGGGTTTATGCCATGGCCCTGTGGACCTTCACCGATCTGCCCAATCCCTCCGGGATGAGCTACCGGCTGAACAAGTGGGGGCTGACCCGCTGGGATGGGGAGGATTATTCTGCCCGTTCCTGGCTCTACGCCTACGGTCTGCTGGTGAAATACTTCCGCAAGGAGTCCAAGCCCCTGACTCTTACCACCGGGGACTATCTGCTTCGCTGCGGCGGCGTGGAGAACGACGACGGTTCTTTCTCCGTCTGCCTGATCAACCGCCATCCCGAGCCGGTGGACGTGGAGCTCTCCCTGGAGGGCCTGACCGCTCGGCGCCCCCTGCGGAACTATCTTTACGACGCCAACCAGGTTCCTCACAGCGACTTTGCTGACCTCCAGGATTACCGGGAGCTGCTCCCGGCGGAGAACGGGCTGGTAAAGGTGACGCTCCCCGGCAGCTCCATCGCCATGCTGACCACCGACTACCGGGAGCACAAGCCCGCCCCTGTGGGAAATGTCCGCTTTGAAGAGGGGCGGATTACTTGGGATGCCTCCGCAGAGCCGGAGCACCGCTACTACCGGGTCTACAAGGGCAGTAGCGAGTCCTTCACTCCCTCCGCGGAGAATCAGATCGCCTCCACCATCGCCCTTTATGCCAGAGACGACAGCGGCGTCCCTGGATGCTACAAGGTTCTTTCCATGGATCAGTGGGGCAACTGCTGAGCCGCCCCAAAGCCCTGGGACATCGTTCCCAGGGCTTTTGCAATCAGGCTGACTGCTCTCCCTGCGTAAAGACCTCGAGGGCTCTGCCCTCGAGCACCTGCCAAAGGGACGCGTCCCTTTGGAATCCCATCTTTTTTTAAGGGCTTTTTAAGGGCGGAAAAGGGGTGGGGTTAAGTCTGTACAGACTTCCGGCCTCCTGCCACGCAGAGAGTCTGATTCCCGCAGTACGCTTTTTTCGTAAAGAAAAAAGCTCCCTCCTGCCTGCGGGATGCTTCCTGCGCCGCACAGCATCTGCGTGCAGCAGAGCACGCCCGGGACGCTCTGCGTCGCAGCCCCTACCCCGCAGGTAGGGATGAATTTTTTCTTTACGAAAAAATGGGTAGGCGGGCGATCGTCCGTGCGGGAGAGTATCAGCGAGGCAGGGAGGCGGGCGCAAGCGCCCGTCCCCACCCCCACCCCCCAAAAGACGGGAATCCAAGGGGACGCGTCCCCTTGGCGAGAGCGCGAGAGCAGAGCTCTCGCGGCCTTGCCCTTCCCGCAGTCGTACAGATCGCCGTTGAAAAGGGAGGGCGCCGGGGGTATAATTGTAATAGAACGTTGACGGCTTCCAGGGATATGGCCTGTGCGGGCGGCGGATGTGTGTCAACGGGCAATAGAAAGGATGATGATTCCATGAGTGACCTGAACGCGGTTCCTTCGGCGAACCGACTGCATATCGCCCTTTACGGGCGGCGGAACAGCGGAAAATCCTCCCTGATCAACGCGCTCACCGGACAGGAGAGCGCTCTGGTTTCTCCTGTGGCAGGCACCACAACCGACCCTGTCCGCAAGGCGATGGAGGTGCGGGGACTTGGTGCCTGCGTCTGGATCGATACGGCGGGCTTTGATGATGAGGGGGAGCTGGGCGCGCTCCGGGTGGAGCGTACCCGCGGGACCTTGGAGCAGGCTGAGCTGGCGCTCCTGGCGGTTTCCGCCGAATATCCCCCGGAGGAATCGCTCGCCCTGGAGGAAGCCTGGCTGGCGGACTGCCGCGCCCGGAAGATCCCTGTCATTCCGGTAGTGACCAAGGCGGATTTGGCGGAGCCCGCCCCCCTGCTGGAGCGGCTTCGTCTGGAATGGAAGGCCGCGCCTCTGGCAGTGAGCGCCCGAACCGGACAGGGCATCCCTGCCCTGCTGGAGGAGCTGGTGCGCGTCCTTCCGGAGGACTACGGCGCGTCCAGCATCACCGGCGCCCTGGTGCGGGAGGGAGACGTGGTGCTCCTGGTCATGCCCCAGGACAGCGAGGCTCCCAAGGGGCGTCTGATTCTGCCTCAGGTGCAGACCATTCGGGATCTGCTGGACAATAAATGCGTCGTTATCGGCGCAACCCCCGAAACCATGCCGGGCGCTTTGGCGGCGCTGAAGAAGCCCCCGGCCCTGATCATCACCGATTCTCAGGTGTTCCGCCAGGCGGCGGCACTGACGCCGCCGGAGAGCCGCCTGACTTCCTTTTCCGTGCTGTTCGCCGCCCACAAGGGAGATCTGGCAGAGTATCTCCGGGGGGCGGAAGCTGTGGATCGCCTGACGGAGCAGTCCCGCGTGCTGATCGCCGAGGCGTGCACCCATGCGCCTTTGACAGAGGATATCGGGCGGGTAAAAATCCCCGCGCTGCTGCGGAAGCGATTCGGGCAGGGGCTCCGGGTGGATATTGTCAGCGGCACCAGCTTCCCCCAGGAGCTTGCAGGGTATGACCTCATCGTGCACTGCGGCGGCTGTATGTTCAGCCGGAAGTATCTGCTCTCCCGGATCCACCGCGCCCAGGCACAGGGAATCCCCATCACCAACTACGGCGTTCTCCTCGCCAAGCTCAACGGTATCCTGGATCGAATCTCCTTTTAGAACCCGCTCAGAATCTCTGCGTGGTCGAAGGGCAAGGCCCCTCTGGAACTCCCATTTCCGACGGGATTTGCATTCAGAGCGGGGAGATGGTATAATAAGTGCAAAGCACTTATTATACCATTCCGCTTGCGCTGCATGGTATAATCGGCCATAAAGGCGGGAGCGAACGAAGTAAGCGCATCGCCTTGGCCATCATGGTATAATAAAGCGCAAGAGCGGATGCTAGGAGTGACATCCGCCTATTGGCGCATTGGCGGGTGCGGCAGAAATGAGGCGAGTGAAGTTGCATACCCTGTTCCGGCGGCTGCTGTCCGTGGAGTATATGCTCAAGCCCTCCCAGCGAACGGATCAGCCGCTGCCCTCCAGCAAGGACGTCTACCTTCGTCAATACCGGATCAGCTGGCCCTGCGCGGTGGAGTCCGTGCTGGTGAGCCTGATCGGCTCCATTGACACCATGATGGTAGGGGGAATCAGCCCCGAGGCCATTGCCGCAGTAGGCATCACCAATCAGCCGAAGTTCATCCTCCTGGCGGTGATCTTCTCCCTGAACGCCGGCGTGACCGCCGTTGTCGCCCGCCGGAAGGGCCAGAACGATATGGACGGGGCCAACCGCTGTCTGCGGCAGTGCCTGATCATCAGCTTCTGTCTGTCCCTGCTCATGGGAGCAATCGGCTTGATCTTCGCACGGCCCATCATGCTCTTTGCGGGCGCCGGAGCGGATATCATCGGCGACGCTACAAGCTATTTCCGGATTCTCATGATCAGTCTGGTATTTATGTCGGTGAGCCTGACTATCAACGCGGCCCAGCGGGGCGTGGGGAATACAAAGATCTCCATGCGCACCAACGTGGGGGCCAACCTGTTCAACATCCTGTTCAATTATCTGCTGATCAACGGAATCTGGATCTTCCCTAAAATGGGCGTGCAGGGCGCGGCGGTCGCAACCGTCATCGGTAATATGGCTGCCTGCATCATGTCTGTGCTCTCCCTCTACCATCGGGCGGAGTTTCTGGAGATGCGCCACAAGGTAAGCTGGCGCTTTGACAAAAAGACCATGTCCTCCATCATCAGTATCAGCGGCAGCGCCATGGTGGAGCAGGTCTTTATGCGGATCGGCTTCTTCACCTATGCAAAAATCGTCGCAACCCTGGGAACCGTGGCCTTTGCCACCCATCAGGTGTGCATGAATATTATCAACCTCTCTTTTGCCTTTGGAGACGGGCTGGGAGTGGCGGCCTCCTCCCTGGTGGGTCAGAGCCTGGGGGAAAAGCGTCCGGACATGGCTCTGATCTACGGCAAAACCGGCCAGCGGATGGCATTCGGCGTGTCCACGGTGCTGTTTTTCCTGTTCCTGTTCGGAGGACGGTTCCTGGTGTCCCTGTTTTCCACGGACGTGCAGGTGCAGACGCTGGGCGCGGAGATCATGGTCATCATTGCCTGCACCACTCATTTCCAGACCTCGGCGGTGGTGTTCTCCGGCTGTCTGCGGGGAGCGGGCGACACCAAGTTTGTAGCCATGACCTCTTTCCTGAGTATCGGCATTATCCGTCCGATACTGTCTTATCTGCTCTGCGCCCCGCTGGGGCTGGGCCTGGTGGGCGCCTGGCTGGGCCTGCTGGCAGATCAGTTCCTCCGATTCAGCCTGAATATGTTCCGCTTTAAGGGAGGCCGCTGGACCCGCATCGAGGTCTGAGCCCTCGGAAGGGCAAGACCTCGAGGAGGCTGTCCAAGGGTCAAGGCCACAGGCCTTGACCCTGCGAGCCTCCTGCCAAGGGGAATCCCTTCCCGATGCGCCGCCAGCGGCGCATCGCAGAGCCGCGAGACAGCGTCTCGCGGCCTTGCCCTTCGTCCACGCAGAGATTCCAAACAGGCTTTGAGAACCTATCTCAGAAAGGGGGCAGAGAATGCCTGCTTTAAAGAACCGCTTCGGGCTGTCCGGGGAGCTGGCTCAGGTGTGGCGGCTGAGTGTGCCCGCCATTCTCACGCAGATTACCTCTATTGTCATGCAGTACATAGATTCTGCCATGGTGGGGCGGCTGGGGCCGGGGGCCTCCGCCGCCATCGGGCTGGTGGCCAGCAGCACCTGGCTGATGAACGGCTTTGTCTATGGGATTTCGGCGGGATTTTCCGTCCAGGTCGCCCACCACATCGGGGCAGGACGGGACGCGGACGCCCGGCGGGTGATCCGCCACGGCCTGATCGTGGGGCTGATCGCTTCCGCCCTGCTGCTGTGCGCTGGGGCGGCGCTGAGCGCCCCGCTGCCCCGATGGCTGGGCGGGGAGGCGGAAATCCTGGCGGATGCTTCCGCTTATTTTTTGGTGTTTGCCTTGGCGATTCCCTTCGGGCAGATGAACGCCCTGGCCTCCTCCTGCCTGCAATGCAGCGGCAATATGGTGACGCCCAGCGTTCTCAACGCCGCCATGTGCGGCCTGGACGTGGTGTTCAACGCCTTGCTGATCCCCCGCTTCGGCGTGCTGGGAGCAGGGATGGGCACAGGGCTGGCTATGGCGGTGGTGTCTATGGCCATGCTGTGGTGCTGCTGCGTCCGCTCTCCCACTCTGCGGCTGACCCGCAGAGAGCCCTGCCCGCTGGACACAGGCATCCTGCGCCGGGCGCTGAAAATCGGAACGCCGGTGGCGGGGCAGGAGATTGCCATGTGCGGGGCCATGGTGGCCTCTACCCGAATCATTGCCTCTCTGGGAACAGCGGCGATTGCGGCGAATTCCTTCGCGGTCACAGCAGAAAGCCTGTGCTACATGCCGGGATACGGCATCAGCTCCGCAGCCACTACGCTGGTGGGGCAGAGCGTAGGCGCGGGGGATCAGCATCAGGCCAGGCGGTTTGCCGGTATTGCGACGGTTTTTGGGGCTGTGGTGATGACCTTGGCCGGAGCGGCTATGTGGCTGGCGTGTCCACTGGTGTTCCAGCTGCTCACCCCTTCTCTGGAGGTGCGGGCGTTGGCGGCGGAGGTGCTGCGCATCGAGCTGCTGGCCGAGCCGCTGTATGCGGTGTCTATTGTGGCGTCGGGCGCTCTGCGGGGAGCGGAGGATACGCTGGTTCCCAGTGTGCTCAATCTGCTGAGCATCTGGGTGGTGCGGATTGGTCTTTCCCTGCTGCTGGTAGGCTGGCTGGGCCTGCACGGCGTGTGGATTGCTATGGCGGTGGAGCTGTGCGTCCGCGGCCTGCTGATGCTGCTCCGTCTGCGAACCTCAAAGCACCTTGTCTCCAAACAGCAATGATAAAGAGACGCTCCCTCTTTTTCACCCTTGGAAGTTGGAGGCACAGCGGGGAAGACCTCGAGGGCTCTGCCCTCGAGCACCTGCCAAGGGGAAGGGATTCCCCTTGGATTCCCGTTATTTTAAGGGCTTTTTTAAGGGCGGAAAAGGGGTGGGTCAGGTTCGTACAGACTTCCTTCTCCCTGCCACGCAAAGAGTCTGATTCCCGCAGTACGCTTTTTTCGTAAAGAAAAAAGCTCCCTCCTGCGTGTGGGATACTTTCTGTGCCGCATCGGGGTTTCTGCGCAGACTGGGGTTGTGCTTCCGATCGGTATGTGCAGGCGGTAGCCCTGACTGGAGGATTCCGTTTGTAGCACAGCGTTTCACCCCACATAGAAAGTCCCGAGCGTAACAGAATACGCTCGGGGCTTTCTGCGACGCAGGTGCTGTGCCGCCTATGGAGCTGAATTTTTTCTTTACGAAAAAGTGGGTAGGCGGGCGATCGAATCGCCACAGACACTCCAGCGAGGCAGGGGGGGACGGGCAAAGCCCGCTCCCCGATGCGTCGTTTCACGACGCACCGCAGAGCGCGAGGCAGAGCCTCGCGGCCTTGCCCTTCCCGCAGCCGTCTACTTCAAATGCCGATCCATCCAGCCGGTGATCTCCCGCAGGCGGCGGATGCGGTGCTTGGGCTTGCCGGAGCGGGAAAGCTCGTGATTCTCCCCCTTGAACAGGCAGAGACGGGACTCCACCCCATGAACCTTCAGCGCGGTAAACATCTGGAGCGCCTCTGCCTGCCAGCAGCGGTAATCTTGGTCGGAATGGATGAACAGCGTCGGGGTTACGCAGCGATCCGCATATTTCAGGGGGGATTGATCCCACATCCGCTCCAGATTGTCCCAGGGGGTGGCGGCGGTCTGATCCGGGGCGAAATAGTAGCCGATGTCGGTGGTATATCCCATGGAAATCCAGTTGGAAATGGAGCGCTGAGACGCAGCGGCAGCGAAGCGGTCCGTATGCCCGATGATCCAGTTGGTCATGAAGCCGCCGTAGCTTCCGCCGGTCACCCCTACCCGCCGGGCGTCAATGGCAGGATAAGCCTCCAGCACCCTGTCGGTAAAGCCCATGAGATCCGCATAGTCGATGGCGCCGTATTTTCCACGGATATCCGCAAAGGCATCCCCTCTGCCGTCTCCGCCCCGGGGATTGCAGTAAAACACAAAATAGCCCTGGCTGGCCCAAAGCTGCATCTCATGATAGTACACCGTTCCGTATACGGTCTTGGGGCCGCCGTGGATGTCCAGGATCGCCGGATACTGCCGGGCGGGATCATAGCCCCTGGGAAGCAGCACCCAGCCGTCCAGCTCCAGCCCATCCTCATTCCGGAAGGACAGGGGCTGGGGAACAGCCACATACTTTCCGGCCAGAGCCTCCTGGTTAAAGCTGGTCAGGCAGGTTTCTTCCCCGGTGGAGAGATTCAGGGAATAGAGCTCCTGGAGTCCCTGACCCCGCATACCGATAAACAGGCAGACCTGTCCCACCCGGTCAAAGCAGTCTACAGAGCCCTCCGGCAGAGTCAGCCAGGTGCAGGTTCCCTCCGGGGTGAGATCCGCCAGACGGGAGCAGGCGCGATCGGTGATAATGGCGGTGATGCCCAGCCCCTCCGGACAGGGACGGAAGGACCAGCCGCCGCCCAGACGGCAGTCGGAGCCCACGGAGCTGCCCACGGAGAGATCCGGCGCGCAGATCAGCTCCGCCCGGCCGTTTTCACACCAGTACAGGCCGGGATTTTCATTCAGGCCGAAGCGCTTCCCCTCGGAGCCCAGCAGGAGGATCCGCTCCCCATAGAAATGGGCGGAATAAAGGGAGAGCTGCTCCGGCGGAAGGAGCTCCTGGCATGCTCCGGTAGAAATGGTATAGACCCAGGCTCCGCTGGTCAGCTCCATCCGGTTTTCATATTCCAGTCCGCAATACAGGATCCGCTCCCGGGCAGGATCCAGCTCCCAGTAATCCACTGACATCAGCGGCGGGGTCAGGGGAGTGAGGGTTCCGTCCCCGGGGGAAAAGATCCACAAACGGCTGCGCTTTTTGTTGGTGATCCCCCCGCCGTTGCTCCAGAAGGGGATTTCGTCCAGAACGGTGTAGTCCTGCTCCTCCTTGTATCCCTCCAACGCCTTGACTTTTTCCTCCCCGGTCAGGGCGGAGAAATCCGGGCGGGCGTTGTCCTGCTCCCCGGCCAGAACAAAGCGGCCGTCCTTCAGGGGCCGGATTCCGCTGACCGCCAGCGGAACGGCAAAGGCCTTCACCGCCTCGCCGCCCCGGATGGACAGGGAGTAAAAGACCGTCTCGGGCTCGCCGGGTTTCTCTTCTTTTTTCTCCCGTCCGGAGGGGAACAGCAGTGTCTCCCCGTCCAGCCAGCAGAAGCTGCGGACGTCTCCGGAGGAGGTAAGCCGCCGGACGCCCTCCGGCTCCCAAAGCCAGAGATCGGAGCGGTAGGCGTTTTTGTCCAGGTCGCTTTCCTGGACCGCAAAGGCCGCGCGGCTTCCGTCCTCCGTGAGCCGCAGCCCCGAAAGGAACCGGAACCCGGTAAAGTCAGTCAGTTCAATAGGATTCATGGTGTGCTCCTTCTTTCATGGTGTGATAAGTGCTTGCGCTTATTATACCACAAGCCCGCAGGGCGCAGTGGTATAATCGGCCATAGAGGCGGGAGTGAGCGAAGCGAACGCATCGCCCTGGCCATCGGCGTATAATAAGCGCTTTGCGCTTATTATACCATGAAGCGAGGCGGAATGGTATCAGTTGGTCTTAAGAAAGTTACATTTACAGCGGAAGGCCGCGAGACTCTGTCTCGCGTCTCCGAGGTGCGCCGCCAGCGGCGCATCGGGGAGGGATTCCCCTTGGATTTCCATTATTTGAAGGGCTTTTTAAGGGCGGAAGGGGTTGGGGGTTGAGTCTGTACAGACTTCCGAGCCGCTGCCACGCAGAGAGTCTGATTCCCGCAATACGCTTTTTACGTAAAGAAAAAAGCTCCACCCTGCGTGCGGGGTAGTTCCTGCGCCGCAGTCTCTGCGCCGCCTGTGGGGATGAATTTTTTCTTTACGAAAAAATGGGTAGGCGGGCGATCGGCTCTGCGGGGAATACCCAGCGAGGCAGGAACCGAAATCCCACACCCCCATAACCCCCAAAAAGACGGGAATCCAAGGGGACGCGTCCCCTTGGCGGGAGCTCGAGGGCAGAGCCCTCGAGGTCTTCCTCATCGATGCGCCCTGACCTTTGCGCAGGCACTTGCGTTTTGGAGGGGATTATATTATAATGGAAAAAGATGATGGCATAGGAGTCTCCAAATGCCGGATATATGAAAGGAATGGTTAGTTCATGTTGGTTTCTGCAAAGGATATGCTTCAAAAAGCAGCCGCCGGCAAATACGCCGTAGGCCAGTTCAACATCAACAATCTGGAATGGACCAAAGCAATTCTCCTCACTGCTCAGGAGTGCAATTCTCCTGTTATCCTGGGCGTTTCTGAGGGCGCGGGCAAGTATATGTGCGGCTACAAGACCGTTGCCGCCATGGTCAGCGCCATGATCGATCAGCTGGGTATCACGGTGCCCGTAGCCCTGCACCTGGATCACGGCTCCTACGAGGGCGCGCTCAAGTGCATTGAGGCAGGCTTCTCCAGCGTCATGTTCGATGGCTCCCACTACCCCATTGAGGAAAACATCTCAAAGACCAAGGAGCTGGTTGCCTGCTGTGCTGAAAAGGGCATTTCCCTGGAGGCCGAGGTCGGCGCCATCGGCGGCGAAGAGGACGGCGTTGTAGGCGGCGGCGAAATCGCCGATCCCGCTGAGTGCAAGATGATTGCCGATCTGGGCGTGACCTTCCTGGCCGCCGGCATCGGCAACATTCACGGCGTTTATCCCGAGAACTGGAAGGGCCTCTCCTTTGATACCCTGGAGAAGATCCACGAGCTTACCGGCGGACTGCCCCTGGTGCTCCACGGCGGCACCGGCATCCCCGATGACATGATCAAAAAGGCCATCTCCCTGGGCGTAGCCAAGATTAACGTCAACACCGAGTGTCAGCTGGCCTTTGCCGCCGCTACCCGCAAGTACGTGGAAGCCGGCAAGGATCAGCAGGGCAAGGGCTTCGACCCCCGCAAGCTCCTCGCCCCCGGCTTTGAAGCCATCAAGGAGACGGTCAAAACCAAGATGGAGCTCTTCGGCTCTGTCAACAAGGCTTGAGGAACTGCGCGTCTGAACAGGAAAAGACCTGGTCGGCTTCCGCTCTCCGGGCCTCCCGCCAAGGGGATGAACTCCTCCTGGCAGGAGGCCGGCGGGCAAAGCCCGACCAGGTCTTTCAATGAAAACAGGCTTTCTCAATACCGCCCCAGCTCCAGGCCCTTTTGGATGAAGTAGCAGTAGGTTTCGTAATCCACGGTTTTGGGGATGGAGTGGTCGCTGTGGAGGACGTAGTTGAAGCCCTTCTTCACCAGGGGAATCTTGGACTCCAGCTCCTTGTCGATGACGGCGCGATCGTTGGAATAAAGGGTACGCACGTCGATGCCGCCCATGAAGGCGATCTGATCTCCATAGAGCTTGTGCAGCTTCAGCAGATCCATGCCCGCCTTGATCTCGATCACCTGCAGGCAGTCGATCCCCGCTGCGATCATTCCCGGCAGCAGGGGCTCCACGAAGCCGCAGGAGTGCATGATCACCGGCAGCCCCAGGCTCTTGGCGTAGTCAATGGTGTATTTGTGGGCGGGCTGGATCAGCTCCTCATACATGGCCGGAGACATGAAGGGCCGCTCCTTGAAGCCCATATCCTCATAGTACCAGATCCCGTCGGGATAGCCCTCCTGTTCAAAGAGGATCTTTTGCAGCTCCACGGTCAGGTGGGCATAGGTCTGGGCCATGTCCGTAATCCAGTCCGGATCCAGCGCCATTCCCACCAGCATATTCTCATGCCCGCAGACCGGATGGATGGACTCGAACACATTGACCCCGCTCCACACAAAAAAGCGGCCCGCCTCCTTGGCGGCCTGTCTGGCCTTCCGGTAGCCCTCGAAGTTGATCCGCCGGGGATCCGGCTCCAGAAGCCGGGGGCGGATCAGCCGCTCCCAGTCCGCCCGCTCCTTGACCTGAAAATCCACGTGCTCCGGCGTGGTGTCATGGAACTTATGGCGGCGGAGCACCGCCCCGTTGCCGTCCAGAAAGGTGATGGTATCCTCGGCTTCGGCCACCACCGCTGTCTTGAAATCCAGGTCAGCCACCAGGTTGAAGGCCCAGTGCTCCTGCATATCATAGCCGAAATGATCCTCAAAGCTCTCCTCCGGCCCCATATGCCCCTGAGCTTTCCAGGCAGCGTCCGTATCGACCCAGAAATGCTCATAGAGTCCAATGCGATCCACCGGCTGATGCTTCAGGATGCGCTCCATCCGTTCTTTTCCGGTCATAGTGCTCCCTCTTTCTTTTTTGTAATGTTCACTGTTACAGTGCGGATCAGAGCTCCGGCGCGCCGCTGGCGGCTCTGCTTCGCGCATCCTGCCATCCGCAGATCTTGCAGAAAGGAGCTCCCATGGAAACCATGTTCGACATACCCAAACCGCTCTACTTTGAGAGCAAAAACACCTATTCCGGCAGCATCGGGCTGTTCTGCTACAAGGTGATTCCCTCCGGGGAGGAGCTGACAGCCAGCGTCTGGAAGGGCCCCTACTGCCTGGAAAAAAGCGAGGCCCTGAGCACAAAGCCCTTCCCCCTGACCGCTCAGGGACGGGAGGCGCTGCTCACCTGGCTCGCCGAACAGCACGCCGCTTTCCTGGAGTCTGTTCAGGAGGGTTAGCGTAAGTCAAGACCTCGAGGACGCTGTCCTCAAGCACCTGCCAAGGGGAGCTGGCTCCCCTTGGATTCCCGCCTTTTTGGGGGTTATGGAGGGCAGAATTTTGGTCCCTGCCTCGCTGGTACTTCCTTCGCGGTCGAGCGCCCGCCTACCCCTTTTTTTCGCCCTTAAAAAGCCCTTAAAAATTACGGGTTCCAAGGGGATTTAATCCCCTTGGCGGGAGGCTCGGAGGGCAGAGCCCTTCGAGGTCTTGCCCTTCGGCCACGCAGAACCCCCTGCCGCACCTATGATTATAGGTGCGGCAGGGGGGCTTTGCAAGCAAAATATTTGCCTGTTTTGGAATATTATTGTCCTGTGGAAGCTTCCCCGTCCAGGGCGAAGAAGCCGCCCTCTCCCCGGATCATCAGGAAGGGATCCACCGCCTGATTGGCTACCCGCAGCTCAAAGTGAAGATGGGGGCCGGTGGAATAGCCGGTGGTGCCCACCGTGCCGATCTGCTGACCCTGCCTGACAAGATCTCCCTCGGCAACCTCCAGGCTGTTCATATGAAAGTAAAAGGTTTTCATGCCGGCTCCGTGCTCAATGGCGACGGTGTTGCCGGTATTCAGCAGGTACTGAGCGAAAACAACCCTGCCCGCCCCCGGCGCCTTTACCGGCGTTCCGGTGCCCGCAGCCATGTCGGTGCCGGCGTGACGGGAGGGAGTGGCGCCTCCGTTGGTATACCGCTTGATGCCGTAGGTGGTGCTGATCCGGTAGCTGTCCAGCGGCTCGATGAAGGGGCCGTCCCAGTAGATTTCCGGATCCGCTGTTTCATACAGGGGATAGATGGCGTCCCGGTACTGCTGATAGGCGGCGGGGCTGTTTGCCTCGGATATCACCGGATCGCTCACGTCGATGGTCAGATTCTGTACCTCGAAGTCTCCTTCGGTCACCTGGAACTCCACCTGCTGGGAAAAGTCCTCTCCGCAGGTCACGCTGACGGTGCAGTCCCCCGGCTCCCGCAGGTAGGAGACAGGCACATAGGCGATCCAATCCGCTCCCCGCCGGGCAAAGGTGACCTTGCAGACCTCTGTTTCCGCTGTGGGGACAGCGCCCTCCGGAGCGTTGCGCAGCAGGAGGGCCAGGGCGTCTCCCTGAGCGACCTGCCGGGCGGATTGAAGCAGCTCCGGCTCCGGCGGCGGGGGAGGCTCCGGCAGGGTGAAAGCGGCGCGGTAATGGAAGCTGCCCCAGCCCTGTTCCTTTTTTTCCGGGAGGGAGAGCTCCACATCCACTTGATAGCGCCCGGGCTCCTGATAGCGGAAGCCCTGGTACTCCTGAGCAGAGCCCTCAAACAGGCTCTGCTGTTCCCCAAAGGTAACGGTAATCCGGCTGGCATACTCCCGGCTGGGGAGCTCCAGAGGCAGAGCGTCCAGCTCTCCCAGCTCCACGCACTGATTGGCATAGGGCTGCTGGAACTCCTTGAAGGTCAGGCCCTGCATCAGGGGCTGATTCCAGGAGTAGCTGTCGGGCAGGAGTTCCCTTTCCGCCGCGCGGACAGCGGGGGCGGGAACCACAGAGCTGTCGGTGGTATAGTAGAGGAACGCAATTCCGCCGATAAACGCCAGCACAATCAGCAGGAGCATTCCCAGAAGAATCGCCGCAATCCGTTTCAGAGCTTTCAAGTTGATTTCCTCCCTGCGCAGACGAAGGGCAAGGCCGCGAGACGCCGTCTCGCGCTCTGCCAAGGGGAGCCAGCTCCCCTTGGATTCCCATCTTTTGGGGTTATAGGGGGCAGAATCTCAGCTTCTGCCTCGCTGATACTGCCTTCGCAGCCGATTGCCCGCCTACCCACTTTTTCGTAAAGAAAAAGAGTCAGCTCTGCGTGCGGGGTAGGAACTGCGACGCAGAGCGTTTCGAGCGTGTTCTGTTACGCTCATGCTTTCTGCAAAGAGCAACACTGTACCACGCACGGATCCCCTGCGCAAACTTTGTGCGGGGCGGAAACTACCCCCGCACGCAGGAGGGAGCTTTTTTCTTTACGAAAAAAGCGTACTGCGTGAATCAGAGCTTCTGCGTGGCAGAAAGCGGAAAGTCTGTACAGACTTGATCCCACCCCTTTTTCGCCCTTAAAAAAAGACGGGAATCCAAGGGGGGCCAGGCCCCCTTGGCAGAGGTGTGGGGACAGCGTCCCCACGGCCTTTCCCTTCGGGCACGCAGAGAGCTGAAAAGGGCTCTAGGAAAGAGAGGCGGGGACGGCGTCCTTACGTACAAACCGCAGGAGGGGCTTGCAGACTGCGGTGGCCAGAATAACGGCAGCGCAGATCTCCATCAGGCCGCTCCAGGTGGCAACTGCCATGAACACATCCTTCAGCGGCACTGCCTGGAAAAACGCCCACATGAGCCCCAGCACCATCACTGTATGGGAGATTGTGCTGACGCCGGCCGCAACGGGAATCGCCGCCAGATCCTTTCCCTTGAAAGCCTTCCGCAGCAGGATAAACAGCCAGGCCGCGATAACCCCCAGAAGAATCCGGGGCAGAATCGCCATCACCAGGGAGCCAACTGGATTTCCGCTGGCCGCAGGGTTAAAAAGCATATCCCCCGGATTGCCGCTGGTCATGGCGCGGATGACGGAAAACAGGCCGAAGCAGCCTCCCAGAATCCCACCCCGAAGCGGCCCCAGCAGAATCGCTCCAATAATCACGGGAATGTGCATCAATGTAGCGGAGATGGGCGGGATCATAATGAAGCCCAGCGGCGTAAAGGCCATGATTGCCTCCAGGGCGATCAGAATCGCCAGCTGAACCATGCGAAGAGTGTCGGGCCTGCGGGTGTTTGCCATAAAAATTCCTCCTTGCTGCCGCTCGCTCATCCCGAGGATACGGCGCAAAATTTTATAGTCTCCGCACCCGAAGGGGCGCGGCTGACTTCATAAGGAAATGCGGCCGGGAAGCCGCCTGGCATTTGGGGGAGCGTCAGCTCCGGGGACGGGTATTCTTTTTGTACAGCTCCCAGAGGCCGTAAAGCAGCAGATTTTCATCGTAGGCGACAGCCCGCTTGCAGAAGGGCTGAATGCTCCGGGCAATGCCGCCGGTCATGACTGCCGTGACCTCCTGACCAAGCTCCTCCTGGATGCGATCCAGCACGCCGTCCACCATTCCGGCTGTCCCGTAAAGGATGCCGGCCTGCATGCAGTCCACGCTGTTTTTGCCGATGATGTGATCGATCCGCCCCAGCTCAATCCGGGGCAGCAGGGCCGCGCTCCGGGCCAGCGCCTCCAGGGAGATATTCACGCCCGGCATGATGGGCCCTCCCAGGAAATTTCCATCCTTGTCCAGCACCAGGAATTTAGTGGCTGTCCCCAGATCCACAACCACGCAGGGCATGGGATAGCGGGTCAGCGCCCCCACGCAGGCGCAGACCAGATCCGCGCCGGTTTCCGCAGGATTGTCAATGCGGATGTCCAGGCCGGTTTTGGTTCCGGGGGAGACGGTCAGCACCCGGCATCCCAGCAGCTTGGAAACCGCGTCCCGCAGCACGGGCAGCAGCGGGGGAACCACGCTGGAGATAATCGCTCCGGAAAAGGAGGCTTTCCCGTAGCCGTTGATTTCAAAGATGGAGCGGAACGCAATGGCGTATTCATCCGGCATCCGATCCCGATCCGTTTTTATGCGGGAGACGAAAAACAGCTCTTCGCCCTCAAAGCCGCCCAGGACAGTATTGGTATTCCCTACGTCAATGGTCAGTACCACGGAAGTCACTCCTTTCAGCGATGTTTTCAGTATATGCGTTTTATCCCCGCTTGTCAAGAAGCGCGGCTGCGTCCGGCGGGGTCCGCGGGGAAGACCTTCCCGATGCGCCGCCGGACAGCGCCTCGCGGCCTTCCGCCGCAGCCGTCGTCCTCTGGTTCTGTGCGGGGGCAGTCTTTTTAGAATCGTTCCAAAACCGCTTGATTGTTTCCTGAAAATGGTGTATCATAGTAGGCAGATAAAATGGACAGATACATATTGTGTGGTGTAGGCTGCTATTTGTCCTGCACCGCTTTCCATCTGTCACGGAAACGGAGGCATGACGTCACAAACACACAGCAAACAGGAGATTCATAGGATAAACTGGGGACCGGTCTGCGCGTTCCGCCTGAATCCTTCAGAGAACCGCCGCCCGGCCGCCTGAGTATGAGCGCAGTTTCTGAAATATCAGTCTGTACATTACAAATATGTCGCTGCGGGTGAACCCGCGGCAAAGGAGGACTTTAGAGTGGTCGCCCAATTTGAATGGAAGGATGAGTTTAACCTTGGAGTCGAGAGGATCGATAAGGAGCACCAACGGCTGTTCAAGATTATCAACAAGCTCTTCTCCTTTCAGGAGGAGGACAAAAACGGCCAGTGGGCCTGCCAGGAGGGAATCAAATACTTCCGCACCCACACCGTAAAGCATTTCGCGGACGAGGAAGCCTATATGTCCGAAATCCACTACAGCGGCCTTGAAAGACATCGGCAGATACACACCAATTTTCGGGAAAACACCCTTCCCGCTCTGGAGCGTGAGCTGGAGCGGACCGATTATGCGCCGGATGCTGTGGAGCATTTTCTGGGCGTCTGCGCCGGATGGCTGATCGGCCACACCATGACCGAGGATCTGGCCATTACCGAAAAGCACGCCCAGCGGTGGGAAAAGCTGCTCCCCGGCGAGGAAATCAACGCGCTCCGAAAGGCCATTATTCAGACCGTGTTCGACCTGTTCCACCTGGAATCCAAGCTGATAAGCGACGTGTACAGCGGGGAGCGGTTCGGCAACGGGCTCTACTACCGGCTGGTATACAGCACCGGCCAGGATGAACAATGGCAGGAAGTTATCATCGCTTTTGAGGAAAAGCTTCTGATTAATACAGTCGGGAAAATGATGGGTATCCAGACCAACAGCCTGGATTCCATGCTGATCCACGCCACCAGATATACGGCCCAGCAGTTTGTCCAGCGGATTATGGAGCAGTTCCCAGCCATGGAACATTATAAGCTCACGGAGGAAAACCTACTGACCTATGAGCAGCTCCAGGAGCTTTTCAAGCGGGAACAGCTCCAGGCAAGCCTGCTGTTTCACACCGGGGGCGCCGGCTATTTTGCCTATTGCGTCATCGCCCCGCACCTGCTGGAAAGCGGGTTCGGCACCGCCATCCAGACGGGCAACGCGCTGTCGGAGGTCGAGCGGTATCTCACAGACCGCAAGGCGCAGGCGGCTCAGAAGGAGCTCAGCAATAAACGGAAAATCCTGCTGGTGGATGACTCTGCCACCATCCGGCAGGGAATGAAGAGCCTCCTGGGCGAGGACTATGACGTGGCCCTGGCGGATTCGGGAGTAGCGGCAATCCGCGCCATCACCCTGGATCGGCCTGACCTGGTGCTCATGGATTATGAGATGCCCGTGTGCGATGGAAGGCAGACCCTGGAGATGCTCCGCGCCGACGAGGAGCTGGGGGATCTTCCGGTGATTTTCCTCACCGGCAAACGGGATCCGGAAAGCATGATTAAGGTCATGCCTCTGAAACCGGCCGGCTATCTCCTGAAAACCTCCAAGCCTGCCGATTTGAAGAAAGAAATCGCCGCCTTCTTTGAAAAGCAGAAGGCATAAGCCCTGCCCGGAGAGTCTGAATAGGCTCCAGGGCCTTTCGGGACGTTCGATCCTATATATCCGCCGTTTTGAAAGCCCTTGGGAGTTCCCAAGGGCTTTTGATGGAAGGAGGCGCTCTTTGTATGATTCTCAGCGTGAGCCGCCGCACCGATATTCCCGCCTTTTACGGGGAATGGTTCTTTAACCGGCTGCGGGCCGGGGCGGTGCTGGTTCGGAATCCCATGAATCCCCATCAGATCAGCCGGATCCCTCTGACGCCGGAGGCGCTGGACTGCATGGTATTCTGGACGAAGAATCCCGCTCCCATGCTCTCCCGGCTGGATGAGCTAGACGGTTTCGGCGTTCCTTATCTGTTTCAATTCACCCTGACGCCCTACGGCAGGACGCTGGAGCCAGGGCTTCCTCCCAAGGAGCAGGTGCTGGAAACCTTCCAGGCACTGAGCCGGCGGCTGGGGCCGGAGCGGGTGCTCTGGCGCTGCGACCCGATTGTGCTCAACCAGGAGTGGGACATCCCCCGGCATATACAGGCCTTCCGTATGCTCTGCCAGGCCGGGTATACCTCCCGCTGTACCATCAGCTTTGTGGACGCTTACGGAAAGCTTCGCTCCGCCTACCGGCAGGGCCTGCTTCGGGAGATCTCCCCGGAGGAGATGAAGGAGCTGGGCCGGGAGCTGGCCGCTGTGGGGGCGGAAGCGGGCATTCCCCTTCAAACCTGCTGTGAGGCCGCAGATCCTACCGGTTTCGGCATTGCCCGCGGAAGCTGCATCGATCGGAAGGCGCTGGAAAGGCTCTGCGGCTACCCGATTACAGCAAAGCCGGACAACGCCCAGCGGCCTGGCTGCGGCTGTCTCCAGAGCGTGGATATCGGCGCCTATGATACCTGCCGCCATGGATGCATTTACTGCTATGCCTGCGGACGGGAGCCGCAGGCGCACGATCCCGCGTCCCCGCTGCTGGCGGGGACGCTCGCGCCGGAGGATCGGGTCACAGACCGGCGGATACCGCCGGTCAGCCGCCAGCTTTCCCGATAGAAACCCTTCGGAAAAACGCAGGCAGAACCCCTCATTCATGCCCTTTTTGGGGAGGCGAGGGGAATGGAGGGAAAATTCAGGAAAAAAGGTTGTAAAAAGGTGTTGACAAAGGGGGGATGATGTGGTATATTAATAAAGCTGTCGCACGGAGCGGGGCGGAAGAGAGCGGAAGAAAAAAGTTTAAA